>MKRO01000001.1:0-1568 GCA_001896965.1 Sphingobacteriales bacterium 41-5
CCAGGGCAGCGGACAGGTTCGCAAAGTGCAAAACACTTTTCTGGGACAAATGCAGACGGTTAGTACCTGCCCTACCTGTAATGGGGAAGGCAGTACCATTACTTCAAAATGCGGAAATTGTAAAGGAGAAGGCAGAACTTACAATGAAGAAACAATCACTATCGATGTTCCCGCAGGCGTTCAGGGCGGTATGCAATTGAGCGTGGGTGGCAAAGGAAATGCCGGGGAACGCGGTGGAATGGCCGGCGATCTTTTAGTTGTAATTGAAGAAGAGGCACACAAGGATTTGCAGCGTGAAGGGCTTAATGTGGCTTATGACCTGCACGTTTCTTTTACTGATGCTGTTTTTGGAACAAATGTAGAAGTTCCAACGATAGATGGCAGGGCTAAGATAAAAATTCCTCCGGGCACGCAAAGCGGCAAAATTTTCAGGCTGAAAGGCAAGGGTTTCCCGAATGTACATTCGCATTACGAAAAAGGCGATCAACTGATTCAGGTGAATGTGTGGACACCTCAACATATTGATGCCGACGAAAAAGATATGCTGGAAAAATTATCAAAATCTGACAACCTGAAACCTAATCCCGAAAAAACGGAGAAAGGCTTTTTTGACAAATTGAAAGATTTGTTCAGCTGACCCCGGTTACAAATCCTTGTTGTCCACTTCGGGGTTAGGAAGTCCTGAAGAGCAGATTAACCTCTCAACTTGTTAACTGCTCAACTGATTAACCACCTCCACTGGCAGGTTGCAATTTTTTTTAGAGGAGTAGTTATAACAAACCAGTCCTGTTTTTGCTATGGCCACGGTTAGCTTTTCACCGTTAGATTCTTTTTCGAGCTTATAATAAATATCGAAACTCACGCGCTGAAAATCGTTTGCTGCCACAGACGCAATGACTGTATCGCCATAAAACGCTTCGTGTTTAAATTCTATGGCAACATCAGCCATGATCATACCACTTCCACCCAAATCCATTTCACTGTACCCGTGATGCTTTAAAAACCGCAGCCGCGCTTCATGGAGTATGCCGAGAATTGAGTCGTTACCAACGTGCCCGCCATAATTCACATCTGTTATGCGAACCGGAATTTCGGTTACAAAGGAAAATTTTTCAGGCAATTGAATTTTTACGCGTGGCATGGGTTTAATTATTTTTTATGTAGCAAAAATTTGTAGAAATCCGGAAATTCTCTCCGCCAGCTTTTTTCATTGTGTTCGCCATCGGCTTTAAGCACCGCCTTTATTTCTGACTTCGAGACTTTTGAAAATTCACTCACCGCTTTAAGCATCTCAGATGCCATCTGGCCATGTTCATGTTGGCCGATGTAGAAATACAATTTGGAATTTACCGCACCAGCCTTTTGCCTGATGTCAGTATAAATTGAATCGTTTGTTATCCAAAAGGAAGGTGAAAAAATTCCCACACCGCCGAATTTTTTTGGATATTCCAGCACTGCCGTTGTTGATATCAAGCCTCCCATTGAACTGCCCGCGATATTAGTGAATTTTTTCCTGCGCTTTGTTTTGTAATGCCTGTTTACAAACGGCCTGAGCGTGTTGACAATAA
>MKRO01000001.1:1637-3668 GCA_001896965.1 Sphingobacteriales bacterium 41-5
GTTATCAATGGCAACCACAATGCTTTTGCGCAGCGAAGTGGTATCCATAAATTCATCAACACCCCATTCGCCGGAGAAGGAAGTTTTTTCATCAAACACATTCTGCCCGTCGTGCATGTATAGCACCGGATAACGCTTGCATTTTCGCGGGTTATAGCCCTCGGGCAGGTAGATCCATATACGACGATAGCGGTTCAACTGCGGCATAAAAAAATTGCTATCGAGCAGATGTACATTTTTACTCGCCGAACTTTTCTTAACTGACTCTTTAAAATGGTCCTGCCAGCCGGAAACCGTTAAAGACTCTCGCATGTCGCCATTTACCTTTAGCACCCGGTTATTGATGGGGTTCCCGTTTTGATCACATTCCACCTTATCCCAACTGCCTCTCGTGATTTTGAATTCGTAGTGCCCACCAGGCAATTTTAGGGTCAATTGATAATGATTGTTTTGTGATTTCTCAAACCGAAAATTGCTGTCGGCCGGGTTCCAACGGTTAAAAGAACCGGCGGCGTATAAATTTTCATTTTGCGGAGTATTGACAGGCGAAGAATTGATGGTGATCGTCACCGAATGCTGCGCAAGGGTTTGAAAAGAAAAAGACAGAAATAATGCAAGGGTTTGGAAAAGCCGTATTTCATAACGGAGCCTGAACCCGCCTGCGGTAAGGTTCGCAGCGCAACTGATTGTCATGGGCGTGTTGCATTTGGATGAAAAAAACTTACGCATTCAATATCGCCAATTTGGTGCTGCAAATATCAGATATTTCATTTCAACCCAACCGATTGCTTATATTTGGACAAATCCATTTTCATGAAAAAGCTGAATATTTTTTTCCTTTTATTTATTGTAATCTCAATTAACGCAAACGCCCAAACCGCTAATTCAACTTTAAATCGGCCAAAACTTGTTGTTGGAGTGGTTGTTGACCAAATGCGCTGGGATTATTTATACCGGTATTACGATCGCTACGGACAGGATGGCTTCAAAAGATTGCTGACCAAAGGTTTTTCCTGCGAGAATACATTTATTCCTTACACACCCACCCACACCGCGGCGGGGCACACCTGCGTGTACACTGGCTCTGTTCCGGCAGTAAACGGTATTTTGGGTAATAACTGGTACAGTCGCGCTGATGGAAGAGTTGTTTACTGTGCTGAAGACAACAGCGTAAAAACTGTGGGAAGCAGCTCCGACGCGGGTTTGATGTCGCCTAAAAATATGTGGACCACCACGATTACGGATGAATTACGCCTTGCGACCAATTTTAAAAGTAAAGTAATCGGTATTGCTTTAAAGGATCGGGGGGCCATTTTACCGGCTGGCCATTCTGCCAATGCAGCTTACTGGTTTGATAATGCAACCGGCGGCTGGATAACAAGCACCCACTACATGAACGATTTGCCAAAGTGGGTGAAAGATTTCAACGCAAAAAAATTACCTGACACCTACATGTCGAAAGATTGGAACACTTTGTACCCCATCAATACTTACAATCAAAGTACTTCTGATAACAAGCCATACGAAAATGCGGTGGCAGGCAGTGGCACTTTCCCTCACGCAACTTCGAAACTCAAGGGAAAAGCGGCATACGACGCATTCAGAACAACACCTTATGGCAATACGTTCACCATTGACATGGCTAAAGCTGCTATTGAAAGCGAACAGTTAGGCAAGTCGGCCAACACTGACTTTCTCACGGTAAGTTTTTCCAGCCCCGACTATATCGGCCACAGTTTTGGGCCTAATTCAATAGAAGCTGAAGACGGCTTTCTCCGGCTTGACAAAGACCTCTCAAATTTCTTTCAATACCTTGATACGAAGATTGGCAAAGGGCAGTATTTGCTGTTCCTGACGGCTGACCATGGCGCGGCCCACATACCCGGGTTTATGACCGAAAATAAAATTCCGGCAGGCCTTGCGTCAAGTGCTGATATTAAAAAATTATTGAATGATGAAGCAGAAAAGCAATTCGGTGTGAAGGATATTATTATCTCAGTAATCAATTACCAGCTTTACCTGAACTATTCC
>MKRO01000001.1:3690-5197 GCA_001896965.1 Sphingobacteriales bacterium 41-5
ACGAAGAAGCGGTTACAGATTTTATGCTGACCAGATTGAAGGCGCATCCCGGTATTGCAGGAGCTGTGAACCTGCACGAACTAAACGAAGAAACCATTCAGCAAACAATTAAAGAAAGGCTGAGCAACGGCTATAACCAAATCCTCAGCGGTGACATTCAGTTTATTTTCAAGCCGCAATGGTTCGATGGCCGTTCTAAAGGCACTTCCCACGGTGTTTGGAACCCTTACGATAGCCACATCCCATTGCTTTGGTACGGCTGGGGCATTAAACCCGGGAAAAGTAACCGCGAAGTTTACATGACCGATATTGCGCCGACCGTTGCTGCTTTACTTCGAATACAAATGCCGAACGGCTGCGTTGGAAAAGTAATTGAGGAAGTTGTTAAGTAAGTACTACGGATCCGATGGCTATCGAATGAACGAATAAGTTTTGGTAAACCCGCGGCATTGGCTGTGGGTTTTTCTTTTCACAAGGTTCTAAAAAAAGTAGACCCCTGTAGAAACAGGGGTCGCAACCAAAACTAACTGCTTATGAGAAAATTGACTATCTTTTTTATTTGTGTGTTGTAAACATCTTATTTCAATTACTGTGCCAATTTAAAAATCGATTGTTAAAAAAAATAAAAAGCTAACTAATCGATCAAAAAAATTACGAACCCTCTCAACTTGTGAACGTTTCAACCAAAAAAATCAACACTCCACTTTCACATTCCAGTTTGGCTGACTGCCCAAATATTCAATCATCTCAGCATTCATTTCAAACCCTTTGCCGCCGGTGAACAGGTCAACCTGCAGGTCATCTGCCGGATCAGTAATACCAATTAAAAGGGTTGTGGACCCCTTGTTTGATTTCAGGTTCTGCTGTACGAACCGTATCATATCTTCTGTAACATCGGTAGCAGGCAAGTTGATCATTAATTTTTTTGTGAGATTTTTTCTCACGCTTTCGGCGAGGCTCACAGAGATAATTTTGAATTCAAAATCACCGTTATACCGCTGCTTGAAAAACCCGGTGATGTACACAGTTGCGCCAAGTTGAAGGATAAAAGAATAGCGCATGTAATCTTCTGAGAAAAGCACCAGTTCCATCTTACCGCTATAATCTTCCACCACAAAAGTTCCGAATTTGTTGCCGCTTTTAGCGATCCGGTGCTGCGCATCGCTCACTAACCCCATAATTTTAAAAATGGCGTTAGAGCTGACTTTTTCTTTTTCCTCCCTGTATTCATTCAGGAAAGCAATTTTAGCGATGCCGTAATGCTCCATCTCGAAACGATAATCATCAAGCGGGTGGCCGCTTAAAAAGATACCGGTAACTTCTTTCTCATAATCAAGCTGAACCACAAGCGGCCAGGGTTCGCAGGCCGGAATTTTGGGAACCTGAACTTCCATCGTTTCAGACAAATCACCAAATAAAGTGTTGACGCTGTGTTGTGATTGGTTTTGACAAACCTGCCCGTAACGCTTTATTTTTTCACGCCCGTTAACTTTTCCACCTGCCGCAA
>MKRO01000002.1 GCA_001896965.1 Sphingobacteriales bacterium 41-5
GGGCTTTGATAAGATTTTCTGGCTTTGATTTTTAGTCATCAACTTAAGAAGGGTGCTTATTTTTATTAAAATCAACCTTACGGGGTTTACTTTTAATTTGTTTTTTTGATCGGCCTTACGGAGCCGGTTCAAAGTTTATATTAATCCTCATTGTATAATCAGCCTTACAGGGCCTGCTTATAAAAGAGTACTTAATTTCTTTATTCGCTTTTGCTGCCACTTCCCCGCATTAGCGCTACAAGAAGAAGTATAAATACTAAACCGCCTACTACCCATACCCACGGTTGCATAAAAAAGTTGCCGGAATTTCCACCGGGATTAGCATTAATATCTACGTCTATTTTTTTCGTGTCATCCTGTGCAAACGCAACCAGTGTTAAGTAAAAGGACGCAATTACAAGTGCGATCCTGTTTGTAATTGATTTTAATTGTTTCATATTTTAAGGTTTAAAATTTTTTATTATTTTGTTTGATTAATAAGAAATAAATATCGTGCCAAAGTAACTTTTTGTTGCTGGCAAGCTCATTCACACGGTGTTGATAATTTTAAGTGTTTAATTAGTTTAAAAAAAACTAACCTTGTGAAATGTATATTAGTGCCTGTGTGACGTGAAAGGTTGCGGATGAAAGTGTATGAAACAGAGTTGATGAGATTCGGATAACAGCGTCTTATTTATCTAAAAAATACAACAGCATCAAATGCAATATCAAACAAAACAATGGAGAAAACTAACCGGTGAGTACCTTAAAAACTTTATAGAGGAAGAAGTGGACGGTGCCATCCTCCGCGAAAAGGAAATGGGGCATCAGTTAAAGGTTTGTATAGGTACTGATAGCCAGGTAAAAGGTGCCCAAACCGAATTTGCCACTGCGATCGTTTTTATAAGGAAAGGCCAGGGTGGCTTTATGTACCTCAACAACGAAACCACACGTGAAAAAATGAGCATCAAACAACGAATGATGACCGAGGTTTCAAAAAGTATTGAAGTGGCCTACCTTCTGAGTACTGTGTTTACAAATCACAAAGTTGATATGGAAGTTCATGTGGACATCAACACAAGCCCGGTTTATAAAAGTAACGATGCTTTAAAAGAAGCAATCGGATATATCACTGGCATGGGCTTTTCCTTTAAAGCAAAGCCGGAAGCGTTTGCCAGTTCATGCTGCGCGAATAAAGTGGTGCAGTAATTCAACGGTATTTCTAGGCAGCTTCAATACGCCGTGTTCTTTCCCTCATCAGGTTAATGGCCTGCTCCTTGCTGTCAAACATATTATTAATGTTAACCAAATTGTCGGCAAGCTTATCGTATCGCTTCGTCATAAGAAAAGTAAAAATATGCAGGTAATGAATGCCATCAAATACAACAGCCTTCTTTGCCGCAAATTCATCTTTTCTTTTTAGAAATTCTCCCGGCATTTCAGTGTAATGCAAGCCCGGCCGCAGGTGATGGATAATGTGGTAGCCGTCATTCCAGCAAATCTGGTTGTACTTAGTGTTTATGCAGTTTATTGAATTGGTGTAAAGGTTCTCGGGATCGTTCTGGTCAATAAACGAATGTTGCGTCCAGTTGCCGAGCATCATTACCAATCTTGCAAAAAAGAAAGGCACTACCCACACAACCATTGTTGCTTTCAAATCAACAAAGCACATTCCGACGCAGAAAAATATAAATACCCATTCCCCCACTGTGAGGCGCGTATAAAGTTTTTTTCTTTTACGGTTGAACAGGTACACGAACGTTTCTTTAAACCCTAAAAATAAAAAATTAAAGAAGTACGCGAGAAAGCTTGTTAAGCTGTCGCGTTGATAATGCATGGTGCTGCTGGCATCTTCATCATTGTTATTTTCAACGTGGTGCATGCCCATGTGGTGAGCAAAATAACCTTCGGGTGCGTGGCCAAAAAGCGGGCAAATGATCCAGGTAATATAGGTATGAACCCATTTTTGGTATTGCGGTTTAAATGATTTGCGGTGGCACAAACAATGAAACATCAATCCAAACCTCCCTTTCAAATAAAACTGAGCGAAATAAAAATATACAACGGCCACAGCCCACCATATCCACCCGGTGAATACATTTGTGAACAGCAAAACCGCCACCGGCACAACCGTAAGATGTATTAGCGTGAGCAAATGTATGAAGGGCAAGTCGCGTTTATCATTCATAAACCTCATCCAAAAATTTTCATAACCCGAAAGCTCTTTTTCTTTATAGACAGGATCAGTAAGCGCTGTTAAAGTTTTCATGATTGTTGATTTTTAGTACGGAAATGTGCTTGCAATATACCCTTATTTGGTTCAATGAAGGGTTTTAGTTTCAAATTTAACTACGCTCTGCATTTTTTGTACCGATAGGATTACATTTGTAAGCATTAAAAATCAACGAATGAAGATAGCTCTGGCGCAGCAAAATTATCATATCGGCAATTTTGAGGCCAACACAGAAAAAATAATAGAAGGAATTGCGCGTGCCAAAGAAGCGGGCGCTGACCTAATCATTTTTCCTGAGTTAAGTGTGTGTGGTTACCCGCCCAGGGATTTTTTAGAGTTCAATGATTTTATTAATAAATGCTACGACGCTGTTGATACCATCCGTGAACATGCTGACACAATTGGTGTTTTGCTTGGCGCGCCCACGCGAAATGAAAATACTGATGGTAAAGACCTGTTCAACTCTGCTTATCTTTTGTATGAAAAACAGGTAAAGGGCGTGATTAACAAAACGCTTTTACCTAATTACGACATCTTTGATGAGTACCGTTATTTTGAACCGGCAAGCGAATGGAGTGTACTTGAATTTAAGGGGAAAAAGTTAGCGGTAACCATTTGCGAAGATATCTGGAACATGGGCGACAATCCTTTATACCGTGTTACCCCGATGGAGGAGCTTATCAAATTTCAGCCCGATATAATGCTTAACCTGTCTGCATCACCGTACAATTATGCGCAGGATGTAGTGCGCAACAGTATTGTAAAAGCGCACACGCTTAAGTATAATTTGCCCATGGTGTATTGCAATGCCGTGGGGTCGCAAACCGAGATTGTTTTTGATGGCGGCAGCCTCGTGTACGACAAAGCGGGAAATAAAATTGCAGAGGCCAAATATTTTGAAGAAGATTTTTTGATGGTTGATTTAAATGAACTGGTTTCAAAAGAAGCATTACAAAAAACCGAAGCCGATGTTGACATTTACTTTTCCGCCCGCGATGTGCGCGCCGGAAGAAATACTTTGGACTACCTGCGCGATGAAAAGAATATTTCTGAAATACACCAGGCGCTGATTCTCGGGATACGCGACTATTTTTCAAAAATGGGTTTCAAAAAAGCCATCCTCGGTTCTTCAGGCGGTATTGATAGCGCTGTGGTACTGGCATTGGCGGTTGAAGCGCTGGGTAAAGAAAATGTTACCGCAGTGCTAATGCCATCGCAATATTCTACAGGGCATTCGGTTAATGATGCCGAACAACTGAGCAAAACTCTTGATAATCCTTACCACGTCATTCCCATAAAAGGAATTTACGACGCTTTTTTAACAGAGTTGCATCCTTTGTTTAAAGATTTACCGTTTAGTATTGCGGAGGAAAATATACAGGCGCGCACGCGGGGCAACCTGCTCATGGCCATAGCCAATAAATTTGGATATATATTATTGAATACCTCTAACAAAAGCGAACTGGCAGTAGGTTACGGAACTTTGTATGGCGATATGGCCGGCGGTTTAAGTGTTTTGGGCGATGTGTATAAAACGCAGGTTTATGCATTAGCTAACTATATTAACCGGGAAAAAGAAATTATTCCGAATCATATCATCACCAAAGCGCCGTCGGCAGAATTGCGCCCCAATCAAAAAGACAGCGATAGCCTGCCTGACTATGGTGATCTTGATACGATTTTGTTTGAGTACATCGAAGACAGGTTAGACCCTAAAGAAATTATTGCATTGGGGTATGATGAAAAACTGGTGAACCGTATTTTACGCCTCGTTAATATTAATGAATACAAGCGCAACCAGTTTTGCCCGATCATTCGTGTGAGTTACAAAGCTTTTGGGGTAGGCCGGAGGATGCCTATCGTTGGAAAATATTTAAGTTAGATCGGAATCGGTATTTATCGGTCGGCTTTCTTTATCTCGCTTGCGCCGGATGAATTTTGCTTCACTGACGGGTTCCCTTTATAGTTCACGTTCGAAGCACCACTGGCGTTCGCATTCAGGCTCACACTTGAAAACAGGTCGATCGAACTCGCCCCTGTGGCTTTAACATCGCTGTTTTCTGATTTCAAATCGAAAGAATTGATGGTTGAGGCTCCGCTTGCATTAGATTTAACATCCCTCGTTTCGCCCGAAACAGTTAGTGTTGACGCGCCCGTAGATTTAAGATCGAGCACAGGAGCCCGAAATTCTAAGGTCCCTTCGGAGGCGCCGCCCAGCTTTACAATGATCTTCTCATCCCCTGAAATCCTGTTTTCTGTTGAAATAGAAGAAGCCCCGTTCACATCAATTTCATTGATTGATGGCATTGATATGAATATTTTTATTTCGTCTGAAGGGCTCAGCCAGCTACTATTTTTAGAACTCACCTTCAACTGTTCGTTATCTACCCTCACACTTAAATAATCGAAAAGGTTTTCGTCGGTTTCAATTTTTACCGAAAAAGCTGAATCTTGTTTTAGAAAAATCTTTTTCGATCCTCCAATGTCAATTCCGTTAAAACCTTTCAGGTCGTAGTTTTTGGTGGTTATTTTCCCGTTTCCCTTTATGCGCCTGCCATCAATAAGGTTGCAGGATGTAAAAACTGTTACAAGTCCAACAAAAAAAATAAAGTACCGCATAAAAATTGTTTCATTAAAAATTAGTGAATCCCACAGTCGAAACAGCCCAACTTCCCACCCCCCAATATTTCAACTTTCAAACTTCTCAACTTTCAAACTTTCTGTTACCTTCGCCGCACTATGGCGGAAAGAATACTTATCCTCGATTTTGGCTCTCAATATACCCAATTAATTGCCCGCGCTGTGCGGGAAGCCAATGTGTACTGCGAAATCATTCCCTACTCAAAACCATTTGAAATTGACGGCAATTTAAAGGGAATTATCCTTTCCGGCTCTCCTTTTTCGGTTAACGACCCAAATGCTCCGGTAATCGGCATTAAGGGTATCGTGAAACAGTTGCCGGTGCTCGGAATTTGTTACGGTGCCCAGCTCACGGCCAAAACCTACGGCGGCCGGGTTGAAAAAAGCAGTAAACGCGAGTATGGCCGCGCCACTATGCATGTAAAGCAACGTAAAGATAAACTGTTGGAAGGCATTTCGCCGCTCAGCCAGGTTTGGATGAGCCACGGCGACAGCATTTTGGAACTCCCCTCGGGTTTTGATGTGTTGGCAACCACTGAAAATATTCCCGTTGCGGCTTTTAAATATGAAGATGGTTCCGGTCTGTACGGCTTGCAATTTCACCCCGAAGTGTATCATAGCACCGAAGGCAAACAAATTCTCAGAAACTTTTTGGTAAATATTTGCGGTTGCTCGCAGGATTGGACGCCCGCGCATTTTATCACGGATACTGTGGCGGAACTAAAGGAAAAGATCGGCAATCGCAAAGTGATTATGGCGCTTAGCGGCGGCGTGGACAGTACGGTTGCGGCTACGCTAATCCATCGCGCCATTGGCGATAATTTGAAAGGTATTTTCGTTGACAACGGTGTGCTGCGCAAAAATGAATTTGAAAAAGTGCTGGAAACTTATGAGCGGTTAGGCCTCAACGTGACGGGGATCGATGCCAAGCAGATGTTTTATAACGAATTGAAAGGGCATCCGGAGCCGGAAACCAAGCGCAAGATCATCGGCCGGCTGTTCATAGAAGTATTTCAGCATGAAGCCAAAAAAGTTGAAGGAATTGAATTATTAGGACAGGGAACCATTTATCCCGATGTGATTGAAAGCGTTTCTGTTCACGGTCCGTCTGTAACGATTAAATCACACCACAATGTGGGCGGTTTGCCCGAAAAAATGCACCTCGACCTGGTGGAGCCCCTGCGTTTTCTATTTAAAGACGAAGTGAGGAAAGTAGGCCGAGAGCTTGGTATTCCCGCAGACCTGATTGACCGCCATCCGTTTCCGGGGCCGGGCCTTGCCATCAGAATTTTAGGTGAGGTTACCGAAGAAAAGGTGCGTTTATTGCAGGATGCTGATCATATTTATATGAACTCCCTGAAAGAAACAGGGCTTTATGCAACGGTTTGGCAGGCAGGTACAATCTTACTACCGGTAAAAAGTGTTGGTGTGATGGGTGACGAGCGTACTTATGAGTTTACGGTGGCGTTGCGCGCAGTTACCAGTGTGGACGGCATGACGGCGGATTGGGCACATTTGCCTTATGATTTTTTAGCAAACTTGTCAAACGAGATCATTAATAATGTGCGGGGCATCAACCGTGTGGTGTACGACATCAGCAGCAAGCCGCCGGCTACCATTGAGTGGGAGTAGGCTTTTGATTTGAATGATTAGGTGTTGAAAAGTTAACAGGGCGTATCAGGTCAATATACTAACTTGTTAAACCGTCAAACAGAATATAATTAATTTGAAATGAAAAGACTTTTTATTTATTTATTCCTCGCATTTGTTTCTGCTAACCTGATGGCGCAGGTTGCCCCAAGCGGGCAAAGGCATAAAATGGCGGTGTTTACTCCACTTTATTTGGATGATGTGTTTAATTCTCAGGGAGCGTACCGTTTTAACACAAAATCATTTCCTAAAAATTCAATCAACGGCCTTGAGTTTTATCATGGTGTTTCAATGGCAATTGATTCGCTGAACCGGCAAAATGTTCCGCTGGATATTTATGTTTACGATTCAAAATCAGGCAGCGAAACTTTGGAGCAGCAGTTTAGCAAATGCGCAGCTGATGGTGTGGAACTGATCATTGCTAACACTTCGTTAAGCGAATTAGGCAGGTTAGCAAAACTCGCCGCAGATAAGAAAATCACATTGGTAAATGCCACGGTTCCCAACGATGCCAACACTACCAATAATCCCTATTTTGTAATGGTGAACCCAACGCTCGGCACTCAAATTGAGGGTCTTTACAAACACATCAAATCTAATTATCCGGCGCAGGACGTGGTTTTCTTTACCCATAAAGGCGGTTCATCTGAAGATTATATAAAAGGCGCTTTTGACGTGTTGAATTCGGGCGCTGACCCCATTAAAATTAAATATGTTCAAATTGGCGATACGGCTGCGGTGAGCAGGGCCATTTATGCGCTTGACCCTGCAAAACCTGCATTGTTCGTTTCTGGTTCACTTGATAATACGTTTGGGGGAAATGTTATTAGCAGAGCAGCGACGGCAAGTAATATTTTTTCGAAGGTAGTAGTGTTTGGGATGCCCACCTGGGAAAACCTGAGCATGTCAAAAGCAGATTATAAAGGGGTAGAAATTGTTTACGGCACGCCTTTTTACAGGTCGGGTAATAGTTCCGCTGCAAGCGCCATTAGTAATTCATACAACAAAAAAATGTTCGCTCGTCCTTCTGATCTTGTGTACAGAGCCTTTGGTTTAACGTATCGTTTTGGCCAATTGCTGAACCAGTACGGAAAAAATATCAACCAAAATCTTGGTAATAAAAGCTATCCGATGTTTTACGATTACAATATTCAACCGGTTTATCAAAACGGCAATATTGGTTATTACGAAAACAAAAAATTATACTTCCTAAGGTATTTAAATGGTTCTTTGCAGCAGGTAATGTAACTTACGGCAATGTTGCGGTACCCGGTTTATTTAGATTACAGTTCCACCACACCCTGCGATGAACGTGTGCTGGAAACCACGCTGCCTTATTTCACAAAATTTTTTGGCAATGCGTCCAGTCGCAGCCATGCCTTTGGCTGGCGGGCAGATACGGCGGTTGAGGCGGCGCGAAAATCTGTAGCTTCTTTAATTGGTGCAGATCCGAAAGAAATTGTTTTTACAAGCGGCTCCACCGAAGGGTGTAACCTGGCCCTGCGCGGGGTTTTTGAAATGTACGCATCAAAAGGCAATCATATTATCACCACCAAAACAGAGCACAAAGCCGTTTTAGATACCTGTAAGATTTTACAAAAGAAAGGCGCCGAGGTTACATTTCTTAATGTGTCGAAAGACGGAATTGTTGACACGGAAGAACTAAAAGCTGCAATAAAGCCCGAAACGATTTTGATTGCCGTAATGTACGCCAACAATGAAACCGGTGTTGTTCAGCCTGTAAAAGAAATTGGCGCCATTGCAAAGCAGCACAATATTTTATTTTTCAGCGACGCCACACAGGCCGTAGGAAAAATTCCGGTGAATGTTGAGCAGGATCATATTGACATTTTAGCTTTAAGTGCCCACAAAATTTATGGTCCCAAAGGCGTGGGCGCGTTGTATGTGAGAAGAAGAAACCCGCGGGTAAAACTTGCGGCACAAATCACCGGCGGCGCGCAGGAAAACAATTTGCGTAGCGGTACGCTCAACGTTCCGGCGATTGTTGGGTTAGGCAGAGCCTGTGAAATCTGCAGGGCGGAAATGCCCGAAGAGGCGGCCAGGCTTAATGACTTAAGGAATCAATTACAACTTGAGTTATTGAAAATTGACGAATCTTATGTAAACGGAAGTTTAGAACACCGATTGCCGCAAATTTGTAATATTTCGTTCAGAAGCCTGAGTAGCAGCCAGTTACTTTCAGTGTTAAATAAAACGCTGGCGGTTTCATCCGGTTCTGCCTGCACATCGGGTTCATTGGATCCTTCTTTTGTTTTAAAGGCGATGGGCATAGAAGACGGCCTCGCGCGTGGCTCAATCAGGTTTAGCATTGGTAGGTTTACAAATAGAGAAGAAATCGATTTTGCCATAACCGAAGTAAAAAAGGCGGTAGAAAAGCTAAGGAACGAAAGTTTTGAATGGACCCTGTTTCAAAAAGGAAAAACGAGGTAAACCCCTTAGCTTTGCAGCGGTTTTTTTGTTGATAGATGACCCGGTGTACAAGCGAGCCCCGCCCCCGTCTGGCCAAAGTGACAGGTAAGAAAGGCGATACCCGCCTGAATCTGGACATACGTTCGGGCGGACTACATCCTTAGCCGGTATCAAAATACAAAAATGGATCTACAAAACGGAATACATATAAGCGACAAAGCAAAAGAAAGAGTTCAGGGCATTCTTTCGGAGAAAAATTTGCAGGGGCAGGATGAATATTTTTTGCGGGTGAGCGTGGTGAGCGGCGGCTGTAGCGGGCTGAGCTACCAGCTTGATTTTGACAATACAGAAAAGCCCAAAGACCAGGTGTTTGAAGATAACGATGTAAAGATCGTTACCGATATGAAAAGCCTGTTGTACCTGTTGGGTACCACGTTGGAGTTTTCGGACGGACTAAACGGCAAAGGGTTTTATTTTAATAATCCCAATGCATCGCGCACCTGCGCCTGCGGTGAAAGTTTTGCGGTTTAACAAAAATTGAAACCAAAATTTGAGTTTTTTGGGTGGTTTTAGAAAATAATATCGCCCTGAGAAAGTTTTTTAATACATAAAATAATCAATGTCAAAAGAAACTATTATTTATCTGGTCTTCGGGGTGGTGCTGTTGCTGGCATTGATTTTCGATTTAGGGTTATTGAGTAAAAAGGGCAAAAAAGTCACCATAAAACAGGCTCTTTTTCAAACAATTTTCTGGGTGACGCTTTCATTGTCATTTTGTGTGTTTTTGTATTTTGAAGACGGAAAGGTTCACGCCCTTGAGTTTTTGAGCGCCTATCTGATGGAGTGGAGCCTCAGCATTGACAACATCTTTGTATTTATCCTCATTTTTTCAGCGTTTAACGTAAAAGAAATTCATTACGGTCGTTCGTTGATGATCGGTATTCTGCTCGCAATTGTTTTTCGAGTGATCTTCATCACGGTAGGTGTGGCGCTCGTGGAACAATTTCATTGGTTACTCTATATTTTTGGGGTGTTTCTTGTGTACACCGGTTTCAAAATGTTCACGGCAGGTGACGACAAAGAGTTCAATCCCCACGAATCCTCGGTTTATAAGTGGATGAAAAAGGTGTTACCACTGACCCCGCACGATGGCAATGGAAAATTTGTGGTGCGGGAAAATGGTAAAAGAAAATATACAATTTTGTTTGTGGTAGTGGTAATGCTGGCGGCCATCGACCTGGTTTTTGCCTTAGATTCAATCCCTGCCGTGATGGGCATTTCGCGGGACAGGATGGTAATTTACACTTCAAATATTTTTGCCGTATTGGGTCTGCGTTCATTGTTCTTTTTGCTGAGAGGCGCGGTAAACAAATTCGATTACCTTCAACAGGGCATCGCAATCGTGTTGGTGTTCATAGGTGTTAAAATGCTGGGCGAGCATTGGCTTAATCAATGGCTTGATAAGCAAACGCAGGTTTTTGTTTCGCTGGGTGTGATCGTACTTTGTATTACCGGCAGTATTTTATATTCCATCAGAAAGAAAAGAGCAGGAGTGCCCGAGGAAGATTACGAAACCGAAACTTAGCGGCCTGACACGCTGAATTTGCCCGCCACCTGTTTTTCCTGTATTATTGTCAGGTTCAGTAATTGGTAAAATTTTTGTTATAAAATAGATGATCGAAAAGCTTTCTAAAGTTTAAACATTATCTTAGCAGGAATTAAAAACAGGGAGGATAGATTATGGCAAAAAAGGACTTTAATGACTTACTGGTAGAGAACTCAGATTTTTTGAAACCCTTTGCCGTTAATCTTACAAAAAACAACGAATCTGCTAACGATTTATATCAGGAAACCCTGTACAAAGCGCTCGCCAATTACGATAAATACAACCGCGGTACCAATATTAAGGCATGGTTATTCACTATCATGCGTAATATTTTCATCAATGATTACCGCCGCAATGCCAAGCGCAGAACCGTTTTTGACAGTACACCGGAGGATTACCTGATAAACCTCAGTCAGGTAGCTGTTTCTAATTCCGCAGAAGGCGTACTCAGGGAAAAAGAAATTCTGAAAGCAATTGACGGCCTCCCCGAGACATTTAAAGTACCCTTTCAATTGTATTTTGACGGGTTTAAGTATCAGGAAATAGCCGAATATCTTGATGAGCCACTTGGCACAATCAAAAGCCGCATACACTTTGCCCGCAAATTGCTGAAAGAACAGATAAGAAGATATTGAGTGTAAGGCTTTGCTTCAGCAAACCGTAATATATAATTTTTATTCTTTCTGATTGTAAAGTTTTATAGTTACGCTGTTTTTGGAAAATGTAAATCTTTCAACACGCGTTACTTTATTTATCCTTTCCCGAAAAAATCTTATCTTCAAGCCGTTGCCAGACGAACGTTCTGGCATTTTTTCAATAAAACAAAACACAAACCAAATTACGATGGATGTTGGTGAAAGCAGGGCGCTGCAACACTTTAAGAATGATGTTGGGATTAGGTTTCAATTATATAACAGCCTTTTCACCTCTTTACCGTTTCACAAAATTGAAAGGACCGGGATCTTATTGTCACTTCTTTCAAATCTCTGCGAGGAAGGATACGCCAACGGCAAAAGCCCTGTGGAAATAATGGATGAGTTTTTTGCGAAACATACTTCTTTCGAAAACGATGCTGAGAAAAAAGAACTAATGTTCCGGTTTGTGCAGTACGTGGAGCGGCAGGTGGTTTTGTTTGATGCGCTTGAAGACGCCGCCTATAAAAAATTTCACGATCTGAATGGCACTGGTACATTAAAACCGCTGATTGCCGATGTGTTACAGAACAATAAAGAGGAGAAACTCAAAGAAGTTCTTGAAACTTTTTGCGTGCGATTGGTTTTAACGGCACACCCCACCCAGTTTTACCCCGGCCCTGTGCTGGGCATCATCCACGATTTAAGCCGGGCGCTCGTAAAAAACGATGCCAGCGAAGTAAATATTTTGTTGCAGCAATTAGGGAAAACTCCTTTTCTCAAAAAGAAAAAGCCCACGCCTTACGATGAGGCCGTAAGTTTGATCTGGTATTTAGAAAATGTTTTTTATCACGCTGCTGGGCGTATTATGGGAACCCTGAAGAATCAGTTTCCTGATGAAGTGCCTTCTGGTTACTCAATTTTAAAAATGGGCTTTTGGCCGGGTGGTGACCGGGATGGCAATCCGTTTGTTACCTGCGAAACAACCCTGCAGGTAGCGGATGCTTTACGGGGCGCCGTCATTAAATGTTACTATCTCGAAATTCGCAAACTAAGGCGCAGGCTCACTTTTCCGGTGGTGGATGATTTACTCCTGGCGCTCGAAAATAAATTATACGAAAACCTCTTCATTCCCGGGAGGCGTACCAATTTAACTGCGGCAGAGATGAGTGATACGATGCATCAGATAAAAGACATTCTCAACGAAAACAATAACGGGCTGTTTATAAACCTGGTAAATAGTTTCATCAATAAACTGGAAGTTTTCGGCTTGCATTTCGCATCGCTGGATATACGGCAGGACAGCAGCGTACAAAAATCTTTGTTCGAAAATATTGCTGCAAAAGGCGGCTCCCTGCCCGCAAATTATGCTGAACTTGGAGAGGATGCAAAGATCAAAGGGCTTTTAGCCATTCAAGAACCAATAGAGTCAGGCCTTCTGGAAGACCCCGTGGAAAAAGACACATTTCAGGTTGCAAAAGTTATGCGAATCATTCAATCCAACAACGGCGAACTGGGTTGTAACCGTTTTATCATCAGCCACTGCAACAGCGCGTTGAATGTGATTGAAATTTTTGCGCTGTTTAAGGCAAATGGTATCGCCGAAGAAGATATTCACGTAGACATTATTCCTCTTTTTGAAACGATTGATGACCTTCAAAACGCCGCCGAGGTAATGCAGAAGTTGTACAATATTGATGCGTATAAAGCCCACCTGCAAAGGCGTGGCGGGCGGCAAACCATTATGCTGGGATTTTCTGACGGCACTAAGGATGGTGGCTACCTGATGGCAAACTGGAGCATTTACCGGGCGAAAGAAGAACTTACCACCGTCACACGTCGTCATGGTTTTGAAGCTCTATTTTTTGATGGCAGAGGAGGCCCCCCATCAAGAGGCGGTGGTAAAACGCACAACTTTTATGCATCAATGGGCCGCAACATTTCCAACGAAGAAATTCAGTTAACAATACAGGGGCAAACCGTAAGTTCCAACTTCGGGATTATTGATGCCGCACAGTTCAATATGGAGCAACTGCTGAACGCCGGAATTTCCAACCAGCTATTTGAAGAGAGGCATGAGCCTTTCTCAAGCAGGCAGGAAGAACTGTTGCAGGAGCTTTCTTCTTACGGCTACGATGCCTACAAAAAGCTTAAAGACCATAAGTACCTCGCCGATTATTTATTTGAGATTAGCCCGCTGCGGTTTTACGCACAAACCAATATTGCCAGCCGCCCGCTTAAAAGAGGGAAGACGGGAACCACCAATTTAAAAGAGGTGAGGGCTATACCATTTGCCGGTTCCTGGAGCCAGATTAAGCAAAACGTACCGGGCTTCTACGGCGTGGGCAGTGCCTTGCGAAAGATGGAATACATTGGTAAATTTGAGGAACTGAAGAAATTGTATCACGAGTCCCTTTACCTGAAAACGCTGTTGGATAATTGCGAAATGGCAATGTCGAAATCGTATTTCCCCATCACCGGTTATCTGGCAAATGACGAAAAATTCGGTGAAATCTATACCATGATCAGGGATGAGTTTAAACTGACGAGAGAATACCTTTTCAAACTCTCAGGCAATACCACACTTATGCAAGATTATCCTACCGATAAACTTTCAATAAGGATGCGCGAAAGAATTGTGATGCCACTGGTAACCATTCAACAGTATGCCATTTCAAAAATCAGGGAAGAAGAAAAGCAGGGGATTGAATCTGACATGAAAGATATTTACGGTAAACTTATCATGCGTTGCTCTTTCGGTATCATCAATGCAGGAAGAAACTCTGCATAACAGGTCATGGAATCCCGCTAATCATTTTTAACGACCAGGTTTTTGGTGATAGCGTTGCCTTGATGATTATTTTGAAGGCTGTGCTTCTACCGTTCTTTTCAAACTGTCAATGGGGTAAGCCGCTTCCATCGCACTTCTCGTACTTGCCACCCATGCATATAGGGCATTCTTTTCTGTGTCAGTCAAAACAGCATCTTTATGAATAATGATGTACGATTTCAATGGCATTTCGCCCTCTTTAACCTGCTCTTCCACCTCTTCAAGTTTATGATATTGGCGACGCAGCGGCGTATTTACAAACTCATCAAAATTCAACTCCTTTTTACCGTCCTTTACGTGTTTTGCCAAAAACCAGGCAACCGGCTGAATATTGTTGTACCACGGGTAAGTAGTGTTATTACTATGACAGTCGTAACAGGCTTTTTGTAAAACATTTTTTACATCTGCCGGAACAGCGTATTTAACCTCAATGTTATTTGCCTGTGGGCCTTCATTAATATTCTTTTTTGGATGAATAAACTGAATAACGATAAAAATAACCAATAGCACAAGAAGAATTTTTTTGATCATAGCATGGATATTTAAAGTTTTAGTGTTTCGATTGATTCAAAACATTTATGCAAAAAACACCGAACGTAATGAATTACTTTTCTAAACCGTTGCTTTATCCACCAAAATATCCCCGGTCATATTTTCCGGAATCGGCAGCTTCATAAAACTAAGAATTGTGGGAGCAATATCGCCCAACTTCCCTTCTTTGATGGCGCCGCGCCAGTTATTGTCAATAATAAACAACGGAACGGGGTTCATCGAGTGGGCTGTATTTGGCGAGCCGTCCTCGTTGATCAGATAATCGGAGTTGCCGTGGTCTGCCGTGAGGAAGATTACATAATCCTGCTTCAAAGCTTCTGTTACAATTTGTTCCACGCAGTGGTCAACAGTTTCTGCAGCTTTTATCGCAGCGCTGAAAACACCTGTATGGCCCACCATATCCGTGTTCGCGAAATTCAGGCAGATGAAATCGGCGGTTTTATTATGAATTTCAGGCAGAATAGCCTCTGTAAGGTCATTCGCACTCATTTCGGGTTGAAGGTCGTAAGTCGCCACTTTTGGAGAAGGTTTTAAGATTCTTCCTTCGCCCTCAAAGGGTGTTTCGCGGCCACCGCTGAAAAAGAAAGTTACGTGCGGGTACTTTTCGGTTTCCGCGATGCGGATTTGTTTCAAACCATTTCGCTCAATCACTTCGCCCAATGTGTTGGTAAGGTCTTCGTTCACAAAGATTGATTTCACGCCAACAAACTTGTGGTCGTACACCGTCATGGTGGTATAATCAAGGCGCAGTTTCTTCATACCAAAGTCAGGGTAATCATTTTGTGTCAGTACTTCAGTTATTTCGCGGCAGCGGTCTGTGCGGAAATTAAAGCAGAGAACATGATCGCCATCTTTGATCCTCGCAACCGGTTCGCCTTTCTCGTCAACGATCACCGTTGGTTTAATAAATTCATCGGTCACGTTTTCTTCGTAGCTCTGTTTCACAGCTTCTTCCGCTGAACTTGCAGTTACACCCGTGCCATGTACCAGCGCATTATATGCCAGCGCCACACGTTCCCAGCGCTTATCGCGGTCCATGGCGTAATAACGGCCGTCAACTGTGGCAAATTTGCCTACTCCGAGGGCATTCATGTGGCTCTGTAAGTCTTCCACAAAACTCAGCCCGCTTTTCGGGTCGCAGTCGCGGCCATCAGTAAATGCATGAATATAAACCTCTTCCAGACCATCGTCTTTGCATATATTTATCAATGCTTTCAAATGGTTGATGTGGGAATGTACGCCGCCATCGCTTAAAAGCCCCAAAAGATGCAGCGGTTTGCTATTTTCTTTAGCTGTTTTTATGGTTTGTAAAAGAACCGGATTTACTGCCAGTTCGCCGCTTTTAATCGCAACATTGATCCGCTGCAATTCCTGATACACAACTCTGCCCGCCCCCAGGTTCAGATGGCCAACCTCACTGTTGCCCATTTGCCCTTCCGGCAGGCCTACCAATTCACCAAAAGTAGTAAGGGTCGTGTTCGGATATTTGGCATATAACGATTTAGTAAAAGGTACATTTGCGTTCTGGATGGCATCAGCTGACGCAACTTTTCCAAGCCCCCAACCGTCCATTATGATAAGAATAGCTCTTTTTTGTGACATAAACATCTTTTTAACTGTATGATAATCTTGCTTTTAAAGAATCTGCCACCGTGGATGGTGGCAAATCAAGCGGTTAAAATTACTTAAATAATACCGAAGGGAAATATGAATTTTAGCATATTTTTGACTTTAAGTTCTCTGGTGTATTTAGCTTTTACTAACGTGTTTTATGGATCAGTGATTAAGTGTGAAAAATATCCAAAATATTATTATAATGAAAAAAAGTTTAGCTCTTTTGGTCTTAAGCCTCACATTTTGGGGATTTGTACAATTAAACGCCCAAAACATTGATGGGGTTATTAATGGCTTAAAATCTGGCAATGCCGCTACAATCGCAGCCAATGCACCGGCAAATATGCTTTTAACCATCGCAGACAAAAGCGATACCTATAGCAGTGCCAAGGCACAGGCGGCGCTGAAAGATTTCTTTTCTAAAAATGCCCCCAAAGGTTTCGATTTGAAACACAAAGGGAAATCTCCTAACGGTAATTACGCAATCGGCACTTTGGCCACAGCCAACGGCAACTACAGGGTGAATATTTTTATGAAGAATGAGGGCGGAAAAGAAGTAATCAAAGAATTGCGTTTTCAGTTAATTGAGTAATCAGTATTGTACCCGGCAAATCAAATATTTTTTGTCCTGATTGAAGAACAACCGGCAGGTTCTTTTTGACACGCCCGCTTTCCATCCGGATATAAATCAGCCAATAAATTTGCGTATAAATATTTTAGCCTCCTTCGGGAGGTTTTTTTCGCGCCGCTTCAATCGCGCACATCAGGCATTTCACAAAACACTTTTATCTTTACAGCATGACTGAAGATTTTAGGCAAAAACTGAATCATTTAATTGAGGAGGCACTGAAAGAAGATATCGGCAGCGGCGATCATTCAACTTTGTCAAGCATCGGCTCTGATGAAACCGGCAAAGCAGTCCTGAAAATAAAGCAGGACGGGGTTTTGGCGGGTGTTGAAGTTGCTAAAGCCATCTTTCAGTACAAAGAACCCGGCAGTAAATTAACCGTGTTCAAAAATGACGGGGAAGACATGAAGGCAGGAGAGAATGCTTTTGAAGTGGAAGCACACGAATATACCATTCTGCAATGCGAGCGGCTGGTTTTAAACTGCATGCAGCGCATGAGCGGCATTGCCACGCTTACCAAACAATATACCGATAAATTGAAAGGTTATAAAACAAAACTACTCGATACCCGCAAAACCACACCCAATTTCAGGTTGCTTGAAAAAAAAGCCGTGCGCATTGGAGGCGGCGTAAACCATAGGTTTGGCTTGTATGACATGATTATGCTCAAGGATAATCATATCGATTATGCAGGGGGCATTGAAGCTGCAATTACCAAGGCTTATGATTATGTGCAGCGCAACAATCTCAATATAAAAATTGAAGTGGAAACCCGTAGCATCAAAGATGTGAAAAAGGTTTTAGAAGTAGGAGTTGGAAAAGTGTTCCGCGTGATGCTTGACAATTACAGGCCTGAGCAAATTGCAGAGGCTTTAAGATTAATTGATGGTAAATTTGAAACCGAGGCCAGTGGCGGCATTCACCTTGATACCATTGAAAGTTATGCGGCAACCGGCGTTGATTTTGTGAGCGTAGGGGGATTAATTCACCAGGCGAAAAGCCTTGACTTGAGTTTGAAAGCAGTGGCTTAATTTTTTGTTAAAAAATTTAAAATTTGTCGATGGGGAAAAAAGATGACAATAGAGGTTTTGTTTTTAGTACAGATCCAGATTTTCGCTTTGAAAGTGAACAGGAACGATTGGAAACCTTGGCTCCTGGGCAGCAAAAACTCAGGCTGCAACTGGAAACAAAACACCGCGCTGGCAAAACAGCCACAGTTGTAATGGGTTTTGTGGGTGGTGATGAAGACCTCCAGGAACTGGCAAAGAAATTGAAGTCATTTTGTGGTACCGGGGGTTCAGCAAAAGGTGGGGAAATTGTCATTCAGGGAGATCACCGGGATAAAATGGTACAATGGTTTCAAAAAAATGGCTACATGGACGTTAAAAAAAGCGGTGGATAATGAAACAAAAAAATCCCCAAAATCTTTCGACATTGGGGACTCATCAAAAACCATTAACCATTAAACCTTATCCTATGAAAATTCTGTTCCAAATCTACAAAACATTTTTCGATTTCCAATCATAAAAAGTTTGAATATATAAATTTTCACATTTTTTTAGAATTTGATGTTTTAATACTATAGCCAATATACTGATGGAAAGAAAGATTTTCATTGCGATTACAGGTGCCAGCGGATCAATTTATCCGCAACGACTTATTTCTAAATTGCTGAAAAACAGGCAACAATGGGCCAGTTTGGCTGTGGTGGCAACAGATAATGCCAAGGAAGTGTGGAGGGTGGAAACCGGGAACCCCTTTTCCAAAGAGAAAGAAATTTTATATTTTGAAAAAAATGATTTTTCAGCCCCCTTTGCTTCCGGTAGCGGAAAATACGATACAATGATCATTGCGCCTTGTTCAATGGGAACGCTTGGCCGCGTTGCAAATGGCATTTCAAATGATTTAATTACCAGAGCCGCAGATGTTATTTTAAAGGAACGAAGAAGACTGATTTGTGTCGTTCGGGAAACACCGTATAACCTCATCCATATTCAAAATATGGAAAAACTTACCCTCGCGGGAGGCATTATATGTCCTGCTACGCCTTCGTTTTACAGTGTTCCGAAAACTATTGAGGAAGTTGCTGATACAGTGGTAGACCGGGTTTTGGATATCGCCGGGTTCAACATAAAGACGTATCGCTGGGGTGAAGATTAGGTTATTTTATTATCCTACAGGTATTTTAAAAGGCACCTTTTTGGGAGGCAGGCACTTTTTATCATCGCAGGTTTGATATTCAACCATACCTGCTAAAGTTGTCTTTACATTTGCCTTTAAATTAACCCTTTGAACAAAGGAAACTGTTTTAGAGTATTGATTGGCGCTGGCTTTCAGTACTTTATCATAAAATTTTTCCAACTTACCCACTTCTTTCACTTTTCCTGCAAAGGTTAAAAGAGGATTTTGTGTAAAATTGAACTCGGTAGGCAGGGCGATTGCATCTTTAGACTGAGTTTGGGAATAGATATGCCAACTGGGTTGCAGATTAGCGGTCATATAAACGTCGTACACCTTGTCGCTTATCTTTTTGGCTGAAAAATTCCAACTAACGGGGTCGGCCTGAGCGCTGGTTAAGGTTGCAAATGCCATTAATGCTGTAAATACAAAAAACAGTTTTTTCATTATCAATATATTTTATGTGGGCAAAGATAGAAAAGCTATCCCTGGATTTTCTTAAAGAAATATAAAAATGAATTTGCTTCAAAGACGAAAAATACGGGAGTTGGGTTGCCTTAACACCAATTTACCAAAGTCCGCTGAATATTTGTGATGTAACAATAAATATTACTGAAAGCCAAAAAGCGATCCAGGGGTAGAGTTTTAGCTCGGCGGCATAATAGCCGTAACCGTGAATAGCCGCAGCAGGCAATAAAAATAATACCCAGTTTTCAATACCGCTGCCAACATTTACAAATGTTATTACCATACAAATTGCGGCATACGATAAAAAAAGGTTCCACGCTTTGCGCACATGTATGAGCATTCTGCCGGACTTTGCCTGCATATAATATACACCTGCCAGCAATGGCATCAAAATTAAAAACAACATTCCGGCATGCCAGGCTGTAAATTTTTCGTAACGCAGCGCGAGCGTGAAACCGTTGAAAAAATAATTCTGGTGCAACTGATCCGCGAGATACAAAAAGATCGCAAGAAAATAATAGGGGGTAACCACCCCAATTAATACAACTACCCATTCATTTAATTTAAACGGTCTGAGTGTTGCCAACGCAATGTAAATCCACACTATAAAGATCAGAGCGGGGGGGAAAAGTAACCCGGCCAAGCCCAAAATTAAACCTGCATTATAAATATCACCGCGGGTAGTTTTATCGTTATGCGCTGAAAATAAAATGATAAATATTAAAAGGAACAATGTGGACACAATGAGCGGCGATGAGAGCCTGTTAAAATCCGGGAGCAGGGATGTAGTTAGTATGTATGCAATTCCCGGCAAAAAATTAGCTTTTGCCATCAACCGGTTGTTGTTGATAAAAACTGTTAACAGATACGCCTGCAGCAGCATCAGCCCAAATGCAAAGAGGGCGTAAACGACAGGAAAAAATACAGCGATCGGTTCGAGAAAACCTGCGAAAGCCTGGTAAGTAAAACTATCCGTTTCCTTAATGATTGCCGGGGCAGCTTTAAAAAAAACCGATAGTTTCAGCAGTACGCCGATCAAAAAAAGCATGAAAAAATTGCCGGGATTCTTTTGTCTGAAAACACCTATCACTTCGCGAAAGTTTGCGGCAAAAATAGTGAAGTGGCCGCAAGTAGCATGATGGAATAAGGACCGAGTAGGCAAAAAATGCCACAAAAAAATCCCGACGGTTAAATCGGGATTTTCTTTGTAAAAAAGTCAGCGGTTTAAATAATCACTTTCGCAAACGAAATATTGTTTTTGTACCTGTAAGGAACGATCAGCTCACCCGGCCCCACTTGCTTTGCATAGCGCGGCATAAAATCAATATTCTTGTCTTTTGCGCCAATAGGTTCGTTTTCACGCATCGTGCCGTTTTGCTGAATGGTGATGTCCTCGAGCGAAGATATTTTTCCTGAATTATTAAGCAAAAAGTGCATATTATTCCCTTTGCTCAATATTTGGTAGGAAATGCTGCCGTCGGTTTCGGTGGCATCCTGCCTTTTGATTATTACATTATCCCAGGTTTTGTTGCCATTCTTGTCAAAGGAGACGATCGCAACATTATCTGCGTGATAGCTGGACCAACCCCCATACCCATAATAGCCAGGGCTACCCCAGGGCCCGCCCCACCAATAACTTCGGTAAAAAAAAGGAGAATAAAACCTGTATGGGTTCCAATAACCCCAACCCCAGCCCGGCCCCCAGCCGCCGTACATCATTGGCCCGCCCCAGTAACCCCAACGGTTCCACGAATCGCCACCGGAGCTGTACAAGGCTTCGCTGCCAACCGTAAAACTACCATCATCATGAACAACTACGTTATTGATAAAATAGTCATTGAAAACAGATTTCATTGATGTACCCTTAGCCTTGGCCCTTTGCCGTAAATTTTCATCAAAAGGAGATGTTTTTTCGAAAATCCGCTGGCCGCTCAATTTATCAAACGAAGACACATAAATGCCGTCCATACCACCTTTAACCGTGTTGCTGTATAAAGACGTAAGCAGGTATCGCCCGTTGTTTTCATCCACTTTCACTTTAATATCGTCTAAAAACAATTCGCTGATGCCAATGGTGGTTCCAAGGTCGTAGGATTTAAAGTCTGCCCTACCGGGAGCCTTCTCAATTAGAAATGCATTGTCAATATTGCCGCTGCTTTTCACCCTGCTGTACTTTGTAAAAATGAGCTTGCCATCGTTGGTTAGATTATAACTTCCCAAACGATAAGCACCATCTTCCATAGGCACTGAAAAGAGGTCTTCACTCAACAGGTTCATTTCATTATCATATAACCGTGTAACCGTGTGG
>MKRO01000003.1:0-367 GCA_001896965.1 Sphingobacteriales bacterium 41-5
AAAAACCAAAACAGAAACGCAGGCAATTAATAAATAGTTTTTCATTGTTTTTCGTTTTTATATTTGAAGAATTACCAACCGGGATTTTGTGTCATTGCAGGGTTCATTCCCATTTCGTAGGATGGTATGGGCCATAATTCGTCCCTTGCCGAAACGTTATCATAGGGCACGGGAATCTGGGTTGACGTAGGCACCTTTTCCGCTATATCACTTCTCGTCATTTCCATATTCCTCATAAAAATATCCCACCTTACGAGATCATATTTTCTAATCATTTCAAAACAAAGTTCTCTCGCTCTTTCATCCTGAATTGTGGTGAGAAAAACCTCTTTACTTGTATAGGCTTCGGGTTTCAGGTCTGCATCGG
>MKRO01000003.1:395-3989 GCA_001896965.1 Sphingobacteriales bacterium 41-5
TGTAACGAGGGGTACTGAAGTAAACCTGGCGCCGGGATTCGTTAAAGTAATGGCTGTTATTCTGCCACTTGACACAGTTGCCGTTGCAGTGGCTCCGATGCCTCCGCCTCCTGTGATTTCCACTTTAGTCGAGGCTGCCACATAGCCTGTTCCTGCTGCGCCCAATGTTAGCGTGGCAACGCTTTGGGCATTTCCACTGCGGCCGTTCAGATACTTTCCGTAGCCTCTTCTTCTTACATCGTTCACTTTATCAATGGCATCCTGGGTAGGCCCGTTTATTGCATTCTCGGCTTCGGCATACATTAACAATACATCGGCGTAGCGTAGCAGCGGAAAGTTAATTGGGCTGTAGTTTTTGCTTCGGGGAAATACCACTTCGTATTCTCTTTTGTATTTGCCACAGTCACGGGTGTAATGACTAACAGAGGTAATGTATGTCCGCGTTGCGGGTTCACCAACTACCAATCGATAGGGTGCAATAGCCGAATCACGGCGTTGATCGTAAGAATATAGCTTATCGTAGTTATCAAATTTGTCCCATAATATGCCCGTGGCTCTAATGCGTCCATAAGAAAACATATCTGACTCATCTGTATAAGCCACCCCTGCATAATCGCCGATACGCCCGGATATTGCCGTCCACATTCCCACTGCATTTCCATAAAGTTCCACTTCCCAAATACTTTCTTTGGTATCATATTTATCAGCAGAATAGTTGATAAATACCTGCGAAAAATCATTGTTCAACACGTGGTATCCGTCATCTATTACCATTGCGGCCCATTTCTTCGCTTCGGCATATCTTGCTTCTTCAAATAAGGGCTTACCGGCCATATAAAGGTTTACCCGGGCTAAAATACCTCTTACTGCCGACTTGCTCACCCGGCCACCACTCCCAATAGATGCAATGGATCTCACCAACGGCTCTGCAGCTTCCATATCTGCCAGTATTTGCGTGTAAACTTCTTTCACCGAAGAACGAGCCAGTACAGTGTTTGAACCATCTTTTGTGGGTATTAACTTTAAAGGCACCCCGCCAAAGTTTTGTACCAGCATGAAATAATAATAACCGCGTAAAAACAATGCCTCACCTTTTATAACATTTCTGGCATCTTCATTCATTTCAGGTTTGTCAATGTTGGCCAACAGTAAATTGGCTCTTTCAATTGCAACATAGCACAAGCGCCAGTAGTCTGCCACCCTTGATTCGGTTGCAGACACGTTATAAGCCGAGGGGCCAATTGAAGACACGCTAAGGCTACGTTGATACGACAAATCAGCATCAAAGCCATTATAAGTCACGAATCCTGCGTAAAGCTGCTCGCTCGCAAAAACGCTGTAAATTGAGGTAAGCGCCCCATTCAGTTGCTTTTCATCCTCATAAAAAATTTCAGGGGAGTAAACATCACGTGGTTTTGTTTCCAAAAATTTATTACAGGATGCGAATACAACTATGCAAGCTAAAAGATAAATAGAAATATTTTTCATTATTATCGCTAATTAAAATTATTAAAAATTTGCTTTTACCCCAAAAACGAAAATTTTCGCCCGTGGGTATGCTGACCAGTCAAACCCGGGTGTTAAAATACTGTGCCTCACAGATACTTCAGGATCGGGTCCTGAATACTTGGTCCAGGTTTTAATATTTTGTGCAGTTGCAGTAAGCAACAGCGATTTGATGCCGGTTACCTTGATAATTCTTGTTGGAATTGAATAGGAAAGTGCTATTGTTTTTAACCGCAGAAATGAACCGTCCTCAACATATTTTGAAGAGTACCTGCCCGCAGGGCCCTGTCCGTTTGCCCTAAAATATTCATTGCTTTGATTTTCGGGCGTCCATCTGTTAATATAAGTGGCAAACTGATTTCTATTATTTGCCGGCCTGCCGCCTTCAAAATAAATTCTGTTGGCGTTAAATATTTCATTGCCGTAAGACCATTGAAAAAATATGTTCAAATTGAACCCTTTATAGTCAAACACGTTAGAGAAACCTCCAATATGCAACGGATTGGGATCCCCAATTATTGATTCGTCAAAATTGTTAATCGTTCCATCGCCATTAAGGTCTTTATACTTGATGCTTCCCGGCTGAACAGCGCCTCCATTATCGGGTAACCCCTTCTTTAAAGTATATTTGCCACCCACCGAATCGAAATCAGAATATTGGTATATGCCGTCAAAAAGATAACCCACAAACATTGCAGCCGGCCGGCCGATTTGGGCTGTATATAAGAAGGAAGGGTTATGTTGCGAATCCCAGGTTACAGCGGAAAGCATTTTATCCTGATCGTTGGTTAACGCCATTATCCTGTTCTTGTTAAAACTAATATTGAAGTTACTTCTCCAGGCAAACTCCTTGGATTCAATTACTCTTGCATTAATCGTAAACTCAAGCCCGTCATTTCTAATTTCTCCAATATTTTTATAAGTTCGGGTAAACCCGAGATGGTAAGGAATATTGGCGTTTAATAACAAATCCTTGGTGTTTTTTCTGTAGGCATCCACAATCAAATCCACACGGTCATTAAATAGTGAAACATCAAGGCCGATATTCGTCTGAAATGATGTTTCCCACCTCAAATCCCTGTTCCCAAGGATGGCCGGTGCAAATCCCTGAGTAGGCTCGGCATTACCGAACGAATAGGAATAAGCCGCAGAATAGGCAATCGTACTCATATAAGCATAGTCGCTAACCCGGTTATTACCCGTTCCGCCATACCCTATTCTCAGTTTCATGTCTGAAATGGGTTTAAAGGATTTCATGAATTTTTCGTTCTTTATACGCCATGCAAATGCTGCCGATGGAAAATACCCCCACCTGTTTTGAGGCGCAAATTTAGACGACCCGTCAAACCGGTGTGTGGTTGTAAACAGGTATTTTGACTTGTAATCATAATTAAACCTGCCAAATACCGAATTTAATTTTTCATCCGTGTAAGTAACACTGTTAGAAGTTGGAAGGCCGTTATCCATTCCGATAATACCAAGGTCATCAAACGGAATCAGATAATTTCCCAGGCTATAACCCTGACGGCCACGCTCCATGAAATCTACGCCAATCATACCATTTACCTTATGCACTTTTTTAAATGTGTTATTATAAGTTAAGGTAGTGGTGGATTGCCAACGCGCCGTATTGGAAAGGCTGACACTTCCCTGAGAACCCCTGTCACTCAACTGAGGGTTGCCTCTGGTTGTTTTACTGTTATAAAAAACATACCCGTCAGTGCCATCTAAAAGGTAGGCTGCTGTTGTTCGCAGGGTAAGGTTCTTCAAAATGGAATAGTTAATGTAGCCGTTTGCATTTAGCGTTGTTCTTTTGCGAAACCTGTCTTCATTTTTCAAAATTTGCACAGGGTTAATAAAGGAAGCTGTAGTGGGTGGCCCTTCATCAGGATCAAACTCCGAATCTATCAAATCCTCATCCAGTTCGTCATCAGTTGTTTCCCTGCCCGTTACCGGCCGGAAAGCCCAGGTGCTAAACATTATATAACCAAAGGCATGGCCTGCCCCACCTGTATTTGAAGCAGCAACCTGCCCGGTAGACCGTATGTCAGAATAACTGACGCTTGCGCCTGCCTTAAATTTTTTACT
>MKRO01000003.1:4018-6881 GCA_001896965.1 Sphingobacteriales bacterium 41-5
ACGATAAACGACCCGTAACCCGGCGGGAGCCGCTGTTGATCAAAACACCTTTCATATCGTATATAGAACCTGAGGCCTGATATTTTGTCTGTTCCGAACCGCCTGATAAAGAAAGATTATGTATTTGTGTAATACCCCGCTGAAAAACAAGATCCTGCCAGTTAATCCCTTTAATATGTTTATAATCCTCCAGCGTATTGCCATCCGCCCTATAATTTATCGTATCCGTTTCCGGAAAATCACGGGGGGTGAATTTTCTCATAACCTCTTCTGCATAATTATTGCGCTCTAACTGGTACTTAACAAACTCATAAGAATCCATCATCTCCATTCTCTTAGTAGCGTCCTGAAATCCAAGAGACCCGGTATATGTAATTCTTGGCCGCCCAATCTTTCCCTTTTTTGTTTGAATAACGATTACGCCATTTGCACCCCTCGCCCCATAAATTGCAGTGGCTGACGCGTCCTTAAGTACGTTAAATTCTTCTATATCGTCCATGTTCAACGTGGCAGGATCAAAATCTTCCAATGCAATACCATCTACCACAAACAACGGCGCCGTACTTTGGGGTAATGATCCGGTACCCCTCATCACAATAGAAAAATCTTCCGATCCCGGTTATCCGTCGTTTGTGATTACCTGAACACCAGCTACCCTTCCGGCAAGCGCATCCTGAAACGACATTACCGGAGCTTTAGCCATATCTTCCACGTTTACCTGTCCTACAGAACCTGTTAAATCTTTTCGGTTAACTGAACCATATCCAATAACAACCACATCGCTGAGCGTATCGCCGCGAGGAATTAGTCCAATATTATAAACCGTAGCGGCGCCGATATTCAGCCTGCCCTCAGTATAGTTAATGTGGGTAAAAACCAGCGTTCCGCCGGTTCTCCCTAAAATTGAATATTGGCCGTTGTCGTCTGTAGTGGTAGCAGTAGAACTTCCACTCACTATTACGGAAACCCCACTCAGGCCTTCACCACTAGATTGATCAACAACCTGCCCTGTTATTCTTTTAGACTGTGCAAGGGCGTTAGCAGAAATAATAACCAACAAAAATAAAATGATAGTTTTTTGCAGCAAATAGACAATTCTCATAATTTTTTTCATTTAAAACAATCAAATAACGGTAACGTACATCACATAACCGGTAACGTACATCAAATATAAACAGAAAAAAATATTTTCACCAAAAATAATTACGAAAACGGCTGAAATGATAAAAACAAACGGATTCAAATGATTTTTGGCACATTTGTTTCGCTTCTAAAAATACAGCAAGGTACATTTAACCTCTTCCGGCCACCGGGCTTCTACCCTACTTCCTTATGAACCTTCCGAAGGTCTTTAAATTCCATACTACTGAATAGTTAATGTGTTCATCCAACCCGCAGGGGGAGAAAAAACTACTAAACCAATTTCCAGGGAGCGCGGTATTTGTAGTGCAGGTGTTTATTCGCTTCCACACTGTTAGTAAAACGTTCCTTCTGCGCATCCCATATCAGGCGTTGCTTTGTTTTCATAGCGATGGTACCCAAATGAGCCATCGTTGTGGAAAGGTGCCCGTCTTCCAGTGTGGCTAATGGCTGCTTTCTGCTTTTTATACATTCCAGAAAATTATTGATAAGGTTCGTTGTGCTGTCTTTCAATTTTGGATCCTTTATGCTAAAAGTTTCCTCCTGCATCGGCTTATCGTAAGATTGAAACTGGCCTGCGGTGGCAGGAACTAATTTGTAGTCGTTTTCGTGCGTATAAATATTTCCTTTGGTACCTCTCAGTTCAATGTACCCATAAGGGATAAAAGAGCCGGTGGATCCCTCAAGAATGTTGATGGTCACAATCCTGCCTGATGCAAATTCATAAGTTACGCTCATCGTATCGGGGATCGTGCGGTCATCATCAATCACAAATTTTCCACCATGGGCGCTCACTGCAACGGGTGCTTTTTCATCAAGCATCCAGCGTATAAGGTCTAAAAAGTGTACCCCGTTATTTGAAATCTGGTTGGCATAATCATCCCACCAACGAAACATATAGGGGGCAATATTATATTGATATGCCCGGTATGCCCTTGGCCCCAGCCACATGTTCCAGTCAAAATCAGCAGGTGGCGCCTCGGGCTTCATTTTACCAATACCATTGGGGAACATATTGCTTACATGGCAGGTTTGCGCAAAAGACACTTTCCCTATTTTCCCGGCCGGTATTTCCTGTGCAAGTTTTTGGTACAATGGTGCGGCTCTTCTGTTAAGGCCTGCTGTAACAATTTGTTTACTGTTCCGCGCAGCATTGATCATCGCTCTGCCCTCAGTAATAGTTTTTGACATTGGCTTTTCTACATACACATCTTTTCCGGCTTTGATGGCATCAATCGTTTGTAATGCATGCCAATGATCCGGGCTGGCGATACAAACTGCGTCAATAGATTTATTTTCCAGTAATTTTCTGTAATCAGCATAGCGTTCGGTTCCAGGCCCAAAATTCTCACCCATTTTTGGTATGCGATGGAGCTTGAGATACCTTTCATTTACCTGCGAATAATCCCTTGTGGTGAGGGGTTTATAAACATCGCACAATGCTGCTACTTCGCAGTTGGGATTTTTCATAAAAGTGCTCAGTAACTGCGTGCCGCGGTTGCCTACTCCTATAAACCCCACCCTGATCCTTTCATTAGAGCCGATAATAGTGCGCTTGGCGTCGATTAAAGGAAAGGCATTTGCCTTGGCCAGCGATAGTCCCGCTATTGTTGCGGAAGCCATTTTAAGAAACTTCTTACGATTGGTTTTAGTACTCATAAATAAATTTTTAGAGATTCATATGCTTGGTTTATCTGAACAAGAAAATAATTAAAAAAGTAAA
>MKRO01000004.1:0-15226 GCA_001896965.1 Sphingobacteriales bacterium 41-5
GTGTAGCCAACAGCCACATTATCTCGTTTGCGTAGGGAATTTCCATAAAGAACATTCCGATAGCTACCACCGGCAATGATAATATCACTGCCCAAATGGTTTTGCGTTTTAGTTGCTGATACTTTTCGGTGTGAATATTTTCCAAAGTTTCCTGCTGCTTTTCTTCACTCTCCAGCAGCAAATCATATCCTTTGGACTGAACCGTCTTTTGCAACTTGTTTGCATTGGTAACGGCTGGAAGATACTCGACCGACAGGTTACCTGGGGCGTAATTTACCGTTGCGCTCACCACGCCTTCCTGTGCCTTCACAATGCTTTCGGCACTGTTGGCGCAGGATGCACAGGGCATTTCCAACACGGGAAAAGTTTGCTGTACTGTTTCTGATTTATTTACGCTTTCCATAACCTTTGTTTTCATATTGCAAAGGTCGCCAATGTGGTGTGGGTGGCTGTTACGGAATTATGGGAAAGAGTTGTAAGATTTAGACATCATCTAAAGGTTTGCGCCTGTGCGATTTCAGGGTTTTGTAATACGATGGCGTTAGTCCCGTAACCCTTTTAAATTGATTGCTCAGGTAGGCCACCGATGAATAGTTTAAGCGAAATGCAATCTCACTCAATGAAAGTTCATCGTATAGCAACAGTTCTTTTACTTTCTCAATTTTTTGGGCTATGAAATATTTTTCGATGGTTGTGCATTCCACAGAAGAGAAAAGGTTTGACAAATATTGATAATCATGGTGCAACTTATTTGCTAAGTGTTGGGAAAGGTTGGTTTTAAGGGTTGCATCGCTGCTATGAACCAATGACCTTATTTCTGTTTTTATCTGCTCGATTGTTTTGCTTTTTCTATCGTTAATTAATTCAAATCCTAACGCTTCAAGGCTTGTAGAAAGTTTTTGTTTTTGGGCTTGGCTTAGGGTTTTGTTCAATACAACTGTGCCTAATGATATACTGGTATAATCTAAACCAAGCTCTTTTAAAAGCTGCTGCACCGCTGTAATGCAGCGGTTGCAGACCATATTTTTTATGTGGATTAACATATTTCTTTCTTTTAGAACTTCATCTTTTGTATTCGTACAGCATTGAGAATTGCCAACAAAGCTACGCCTACATCGGCAAAAACTGCTTCCCACATTGTGGCAAGACCACCTGCTCCTAATACAAGTACAACTGCTTTTACTACAAATGCAAGGGTTATGTTTTGCCAAACAATTTTCTTTGTTTGCTTGCCGATATTGATTGCCATTGGAATTTTACTTGGCATATCATCTTGTATTACCACATCGGCGGTTTCTATGGTGGCATCGCTGCCTAAACCACCCATTGCAATGCCTACATCGCTTAGGGCTACTACTGGCGCATCGTTCACGCCATCGCCTACGAATGCGACGGTCTCGTTTTTGGCTTTTATTTCCTTTACTTTATTCACTTTGTCTTCGGGCAATAAATCGCCAAAGGCACTTTGAATACCCAACTTGCTGGCTACATCATTTACTACAGTTGATTTATCGCCGCTTAACATTGTTGTATTTACACCCAATGTTTTTAGTTTATCAATTGTAGTTTGTGCATCTGCTTTTATGCTGTCTGCAATGGTGAGATAACCTGCAAATTTCCTATCATACGCTATGGCAATGAGTGTATAAACAATAGTGGAAGGGTCAATATCGTATTGGATATTTTCCTTGTCTAATAATTTGAAATTGCCTACCAATAATTCTTTGCCATTGATAGTAGCTTTAAGACCGTGCCCTGCAATTTCTTCTACATTTTCTAAGGCAATACTATGGTTGATTTCGCCGACATAATTATGAATGGCTGTTGCAACCGGGTGTGTGGATTTGCTTTCCAATGCATTTACCATCTGCATTATTTCATCTTTGTTGAAGCCATCTTTAATATTTGCTTCCTGCACTTTAAAAACGCCTTCGGTCATAGTGCCTGTTTTGTCCATTACCACATTTTGAACATTCGCAAGCGCATCTAAAAAATTACTCCCTTTGAACAAAATACCATTGCGGCTGGCTGCACCAATGCCGCCAAAATAACCCAACGGAATGCTAATGACCAATGCACAAGGACAACTGATAACAAGGAATATTAATGCCCTATAAAGCCAATCCCGAAACACATAAGTTTCAACAAAGAAATAAGGAAGCAAACAAATAGCTAATGCCGCAAACACAACAATAGGTGTGTACACTTTTGCAAACTTGCGAATGAATAATTCGGTAGGTGCTTTTTGTGCCGTGGCATTTTGTACCAATTCTAAAATCCTGGAAAGCTTGCTATCTGTATAAGCTGTGTTTACTTTTACTTGTGCAACTGTGTTCAAATTAATCATACCTGCCAAAACCGTATCGCCTTTTTGTTTGGTGTCGGGCTTGCTTTCGCCTGTAAGTGCAGCAGTATTGAACGAAGCTGTTTCAGAAATCAATTCTCCATCCAAAGCTAATTTTTCGCCTGGCTTTAATTGAATAATACTGCCGATTGCTGCTTGTGCCGCCTTAATAGTCTTAGGTTGGTTGTTTTCTAAAATGGTTACTTCATCGGGACGCTCGTCTAAGAGTTTGCTGATATTTCCTTTGGCTCTTTTTACAGCCAAAGTTTGGAATATTTCACCTACTGCATAGAACAACATTACTGCCACTCCTTCGGGGTATTCACCAATGGCAAATGCGCCAATGGTGGCAATGCTCATCAATAAAAATTCTGAAAAGAACTCACCCTTTGCAATGCTTTTAAGTGCATCCTTAATAACAGGTAGCCCAACAGGGGCATAGGCTGCTATGTACCACGCTATGCGCAGCCAACCTGCAAACCAACTTTGAGGAAACCAATTATCAAATGAAATAGCTATCATCAACAATGCAAATGAAATGATAGCCGGCAGGAACATTTGAAAACTGGACCTGTTTGCGTCGTGGCTGTGGTCGTGCCCATCGTCGTCTGAATGCTCTGTGCTGTGGTCGTGGTCTAATTCTTCTTTGAACCTTGTACCGTGGAAATGACCATCGCCTTTGAAATGGCGCTCTCTTGTTTTTTCTTCAATAACGGGTAAGACTTTGGCGCCTTCCTGTTGCACCAATTTTTCATCGGCTTTTTCATTTATTTTTTCTTCTTGCGGCGAACAGCAAATTTGCTTGCCTTGGGCATCGTAGATATGTTTATGTTCTGTACTCATAATAATCTTCTTGTTTTAGATTGATAGGATATGTATTGCTCACCGTGTTGCTTTTTCAGAAACTCTTCTTCTAACCTTATTTGTATTTGGATAACAATATAAGTAGTAACCAAAATGCAAAAGGAAATAGCATTGGCGATAACAAGAAACAATCCTGCCACGCAAATAATCATTCCTAAAAAAACAGGGTTTCTGCTAATAGAAAACAGTCCATTGGTTACCAAATCCGTATTGTTTTGCTCATCAATACCAATGCGCCAACTATTGCTCATTTGCACTTGCGCAATGATTATCCATATTAAAGAAATGTGGATTAGAATTAGTCCGACAAAATGAATATTTAGATTTTGTAAATAAGGTATAGGGATAGTAAATTGATAAATATTCCCAAAGCTGTACATTAGTATTACAACAAACAATGCGGCTAACAATACTTTCATCACATTGCCAATATAGTTATGTGCATTGGGTTCTTTTCCAAAAGTAATTGGGTTAATACCCGTGCTTTTGTATGTACGGTATGAGGGTATTACAAATGCAAAAAGCAATACAAGAGCATAGAAAATGGGCAGGTAATATCTTAGAAAATCATTCATAATTTATACAATTTTTAGTGTCCGTGTTCTCCTTCTCCTGCATTAACGATTTTAGCCATAACGAAAAAAGCATTCTTAGTTACGATTTTTGCACCCTGTGGAATTTCCTTTAATGCAGTAATTTGTGTATAACCCAAATCAGAAGTTCCCTTGGCTATTGGGATACGCTCAAAAGTGATTTCATCAACTGTGCTTTTCGGCTTATCAGCTTCCTTGTGGTTATGCGGGTCTTCTTTTTCGTTTGGATTTTCGCTTTTGTGTTCATCTTCCGAATGCCTATCTGTAACAATAAAAATGTAATCTTGTCCTTTATTATTTACAATTGCATCGTTAGGAACGGCTGCGCCTATATTTCGGTCTAAACTAATCATTGCGGTAACGCTCATTCCATCTATCAATCCATACTTATTGCCCGTAACTCTGGCGTGAACAGGAATGGTTTTGCTATCTCCTTCAAATGCAGAACCTATGGAATAGATTTGTGCATCGTATTCTACACCCGGATTATTAGTTAGCGTGAAGTGTATGGTTTGTCCTGCTTTAACTTTTGGCAAGTCTTTTTCATACACATAAATATCTAAATGCAGTTGTGCATTGCTTACGATTTCCGCAATGGGTGAAGCCATATCTACATTGCTTCCAATCTGTGCTATTACCTTACTAATTGTGCCGCTAATAGGTGCTTTTACAGCTAATAAAGAAGAATAATTTTGCGAAGCTCCTATGCTTCCCAATTGCTTTTGCAAACCTGAACGCTGGCTTCTTAACGTAGCCAATTCCGTTTGGGCTTGTTGCAGCCTTTTTAGTGGCGCAGCATTGCCTTCAACCAATTGCTTTTGGCGATTAACTTCTATTTCAGCCAATTTTATTTGAGCATTCACTTGTTGTAATTGCTGTTGCATTTGTATTAAATCGGGATTGGTAATAGTGGCAATAGTTTGACCTTTTGAAACAAAGTTTCCCGGCTGTACATTCAATGATTTTACAACACCACTATAAGCCGGTGTTACAAATGCTTTGTTTTGATTAGGTACAGTAAGCATTCCGTTTACCTTTACGGCATTGGTAAGTTCTTTACTTTCTATACTTCCTAATTCAATTCCAATGGTTTTAATTTGTTCTGTAGAAAGCGAAACCACATTTTCGTTTTCGTGTTCATTATGCGCTTCTTCCGCTGCTTCAGTTTTTGTTTCCGGGTTTTCGGAATTATTCTTGCAGCTTGAAAACAAGCATACACCGATTATTAATTGAAGAATTAAAAAATAATATTTCATTTTTTTATTTTATTGATTGAGATAATATTTGTACTGAATGACTGATTGGTTGTATTCGTTTAATGCCTGTAAATAGTTTTTCTTAATATCAATGGCTTGGGTAAAAAACTGCGACATTTCTGCAAAGCTGATTTCGCCTGCCTGATAACTTAGTAAAGCAGCTTTTATGATTTCTTCGGATTGCTTTAGCCCCGAATTTTCATAAAAAAGCAACATTTCATTTGCCCGCTCAATTTCTACAACGGCATTATTCCGCTGGGTATTAAACTGTAATTGCTGATAAGATAATTGTTGTTGCTGCATTTCTACTTCTGCTTTTGCAGCCAATACTTTGCTACGGTATGCTGCTTTGCCAAAAAGAGGAAAAGCTGCTGTAACCGAAAACCCTGTATAGGGGTCTTTTGCACCATATAATCTCTGCGAAAATAGACGACCTGAAAACTCTGGCTTATTGGTGTTTTGCTGTACACTGATATTTGCATTGGCAATGTTGATATTTTGCTGTTGCAAGGCCAAAGAAGGGTGCTGGCCTTCTGCCATAGAAACAGTGTACGATAATTTTTCCAAAGGCTTGGTAAGCGGCAGATACATTGTATCTGTATTAAGCAGCATACTTAGCTGTTGTTGTTGCAGGGTTATGTTCTTTTTATTTTGCTGCAATTGCGCTTTTAGCTCTTTCATTTTTACTTCGGCGGATATTCTGTCAAGACCCGCTGCTTCACCCGTCTTTACCATAAGGTCGGCAGCTTTATACATTGAAGAATACATAGTATCCAACCTTTGGTATAATGTGCTTATATCCTGTAAATACCAAAGTTGATAATAGGCATTGTTTACTTCCTTGCGTATTACGGCATCAAGCATAGCTTTGTTCATTTCGTAATATTTCAACTGCTCTTCAAAATATTGCCTACGGGCTTTGTATAAGCCCGGCCAAACAAAATTTTGCGATACACCAATTTTCAAAACACCTTTAGGGTCGCTTGGGCGCATATCTTCATTTTCAACAAAAACACCTGTTTTAGGAATTTCCTTTGAGGCGGTAATGTCGTAAGTTGCCTTGGAAACCTGTGCTTTGTTGACGCTGTATTGAAGATTATTATTAAACGCAATGTTTACTGCTTGTTCAGGTGCTATCCTTTGCTGAGCCATAGCATTAAAACTGCAAAACGAAAGAAACACCATCAACACTGCTTTTACACCCAATTTATTATTACGCTTAAAATTGATTTTGGTATTGAACAAAATATATAAAACGGGTAAAACAAATAAGGTTAAAAATGTTGCTGTAATTAAACCGCCTATTACAACAGTGGCTAATGGTCTTTGAACTTCTGCTCCTGAACCCGTGCTAATGGCCATTGGAAGGAAACCGAGTGAAGCTACCGCTGCCGTCATCAATACGGGACGCAATCTCATTTTTGTTCCTTCAATCACTCGTTGAACAACATCTTGCATTCCTTCTTTTGCAAGGTCTTTAAAAGTGCTGATTAGTACAATTCCATTCAGTACCGCTACACCAAACAAAGCAATAAAACCAACTCCTGCCGAAATACTAAATGGCATTCCCCTTAGCAATAATGCAAACACACCACCAATGGCGCTCATTGGAATGGCAGTAAAAATGAGTAAGCTTTCTTTAACCGAACCAAATGTGAAGTAGAGCAATAGGAATATTAATGCTAATGCTAAAGGAACAGCAAATTTCAATCGTGCCGAAGCTTCTTTTAAGTTTTCAAATGTGCCGCCATAAGTGTAGAAGTAGCCTGAAGGCAGCAGGTTTGCTTTTGAAAGTTTTTGTTGAATGTCTTCTACAACTGTTTCAACATCTCTGTTCCGTACATTGAAACCAACTACTATTCTGCGCTTTCCATCTTCACGGCTAATTTGTGCAGGTCCTTCCTTGAAGGCAACTGTAGCTACCTGCGATAGAGGAATTTGTACTCCTTCAGGCGTTGATATAAAAAGGTTACTCACATCATCAATAGAATTTCGGCTTACACTATCTAACCTTACTACCAAGTCAAACTTCTTTTCATCTTCAAACACAACACCTGCTGCTTGCCCTGCAAAAGCAGTACTCACGGTGTGATTAATATCTTCAATATTTAACCCGTAGGAAGCTAATCTTGCCCTGTCGTACTGAATAGTGATTTGCGGTAAGCCTGTGGTCTGCTCTATTTGTGGTTCGGTAGCTCCATTTACCTGCTGCACTACTGCTGCAACCTTTGGTGCGATTGCCGCAAGGGTATCAATATTTTCTCCAAATATTTTTATGGCTACATCCTGCCTTACACCTGTCATTAATTCGTTAAACCGCATTTGTATAGGTTGTGAAACTTCAAAGAAAACGCCGGGTATCATTTCTAACTTTTCCATCATTTCCGCGGCCAACTCATTATAGCTCTTTGAAGATTTCCATTCTTTTTTCGGCTTTAAGGTTACCATCAGGTCTGTAGCTTCGGGGGGCATAGGGTCTGTTGGCACTTCTGCGCTACCTGTTTTACCTACTACAGTTTTTACTTCCGGAAAGGCCTTTAAAATGCGGCTTGCCTGCATTGAGGTTTCAATGCTTTGCGATAGAGAAGTGCCTTGTGGTAAAATACAATGCACGGCAAAATCACCTTCCTGCAATTGCGGGATAAACTCACCACCCATTCTGCTGAAAAAAACAAATGCAATCATTAGCAATGCGAAAGACGCACCTACTATTGCATACTTTACACGAATGACTTTTTGTAACAAAGGCGTGTACCACCGTTGCAGTTTATCCATCATTTTATCTGCAAAAGTTTTTTTGTGTTTTATATTCTTTGATAGGAATAAAGAAGTCATCATAGGGATATAGGTAAGGGACAAAATGAGCGCTCCAAGAATGGCGAACGCCACCGTTTCTGCCATTGGCCGGAACATTTTGCCTTCAATACCCTGTAATGAAAGGATAGGCAGATAAACAATGAGAATAATTATTTGTCCGAAGGCTGCGGAACTCATCATTTTTTTGGCACTGCTTCCGACGGCTTCATCCATTTGCTGTTGTGTGAGTTTACCGGCTGGTTTCAAGCCCAAATAATGCAGGCTGGCTTCTACAATAATTACCGCACCATCCACAATTAATCCAAAATCTATCGCTCCTAAACTCATTAGGTTTCCACTTACCCCAAAGAGGTTCATCATACCCAAAGCAAAAAGCATTGATAAGGGAATAGCGGAAGCTACAATAAGCCCGGCTCTTAGATTTCCTAAGAAAAGAACTAATACAAAAATGACGATTAGCGCCCCTTCTATGAGGTTCGTTTTTACCGTATTGATAGCCCGGCTCACCAAATCTGTGCGGTCTATAAAAGGCTCTATCACCACATCATTTGGCAGCGATTTTTGAATAGTAGATATTTTCTCTTTTACCCTGCTAACCACATCAGCGCTGTTTTCGCCCTTTAGCATCATTACTATCCCGCCTACTGCTTCCTTTTCACCATTGTAGGTAACGGCACCATAACGAACAGCATTTCCAAAACCTACATCAGCAACATCTTTTATAAGAATAGGAACGCCGCCTGGCGTTTTTATTACCGTGTTTCGTATATCATCCAATGAACTTACCAAGCCAATGCCACGGATAAAATAGGCGTTAGGCTTTTTGTCAATGTATGCGCCGCCTGTATTTTCGTTGTTTTTTCCTAATGCATTGAAGATTTCTGCAATGGTTACATTCATTGCTTTGAGGCGGTAAGGGTTTACTGCTACTTCATATTGCTTTAGCAAACCGCCAAAACTATTTACTTCTGCGATACCTGCTGTACCATATAATTGCCGGGCAACAATCCAATCCTGCATTGTGCGCAAATCCATTGCGGAATATTTATCTTCTGCGCCCTTTTTTGGGTGAAGTACATATTGGTATATCTCTCCAAGCCCTGTACTAACCGGTGCAAGTTCTGGCCTGCCTATTCCATTGGGAATTTTCTCTTCGGCTTCTTTTAATTTTTCATTTACGAGCTGGCGGGCGAAATAAATATCCATTTCGTCTTTGAACACGGCAGTAATAACAGATAGGCCGAAACGAGAAATTGAGCGTAGCTCAATAAGGCCCGGAATGTTAGCCATACTTTGCTCAATAGGATAAGTAACTAATTGTTCCGTTTCCTGCGCTGCTAAGGTTGGTGTAAGCGTTATGATTTGTACCTGATTGTTGGTAATATCCGGTACTGCATCAATGGGTAATCTGGCTGCACTCCAAATACCCCATATAATTAGTCCTAAGGTAAATAGCCCTATAAGGAACTTGTGCTTTATACTAAAGCCAATAATTTTATTAAGCATACTTTCATTGTTAAACTGATTGATTTTTTGAAATAGTAAATGACTGTATTGCGTAGCAATACAGCATCTTTGAATTAAAAATTCAGCTTAACAAGATTTGGGCGGCTGCCAAACGGCTTCTAAAAAGCCTGTGAGGTGGTGGGATTTGTAAAAGGAAAAATTTTCCTTTACTACAAAGGTGGGTTTCACATAAGTGAATGCAAGCAACGGCATTTTAGACACTGCCACACTGCAACAGGAACAATGGCAAAGCGGTGGGCAATGCTCAGTTTCGTGCTGGTGGTTATCGTGGCTTTGTGTTGCCGAAACCTGCGTGGTTGTGGGTAAATTGCAATCCTGTGCATCTGTGCAGGGCATACCCGACAGCAGCAAAATATACAGGCTAAATATGAATGCAATTATTTTCACGAGTGGCAAAGATAAATTCTGCAATTCAGTTTTGCAAGTTTTTAAATGCAATGGTGTTGCAGGGGGTAAATGACCATTATTATCCATTTGTTCCTCTTAGGCACCAAAGCAGCACTGTAAAGCCGGGCGGCAAAAAGGAAACGCAATAAATTGTGAGCGAGCCTGAAAATTTTTGCTTGTTGCTTTTGGAGTTAAAAATGTCGTAGAAATGACGAGACAGGGCAGGCCAAAGCAATCCCTGCGAAGAATGAAACGTCTTTTTTTGATAATTGTGTGTGGCTTTGCAAGATGTAAAATGTTTCATTCTTTGGCTGTTTTCTTCAGGGTAATTCTGTAACACAGCCTAACCATAAAATCCAGTTGTCTGTAAAGCAAAACGAGGTTCCCTTTGTAAAGCGGTAATGAGCCTTCATAAATTATTGCGGCATCAAGCATATCCAACAGCTCGTTCTTTGCATAGGGTTTTGCATAAACTTCGGAGAAGGCCAGTAGCACTTTGAAAGGGTTCTCTCTTTCTTGTTTATTAAGATCACGGGCTAAGCTTTTTATTTCAATTGTTGCGGCAACTTCTGATGAGAATTTTTGACCCTCATCATTATAATTCTTTTGCCTTATCAAATAAAAAGCTTCAACCAGTCGGATTAATTGATAGGTAAATAAAATAAGGTTTTCCCTGCTTTCACTATTGTCGTATTCACTTTGGTCGGAACAAATAGCGATGTTTTTCCAACGTTCGATATCTTGCCTGTAATCATCAATGTAAAAGGTTTTAAAGACTTCGATCACCCCCTTTAATTTCGGCTTACCAATATCGTAATAGTCTTTTTCAAAATGATCATTTGTGTTTTCTGCTGACGTTTCCATATACAAGTTTTGATGACTTTTGAGATATCAATAATGAGGTTATAATTTAATTTCGGTGAATCGTGAAGTAGCATAAATTAGTTTCTTCATATAATGGACAAACCAAAATATTTCCACGCCATCCATTTCATCGGAAACGGAGCCGTTTGATATTGCAGAGGAAGTAAAGTCATTCAACCATCTTTTCCAGGCTGATATTGGCGCATATTGGAAAAACGATTCCAAAAAAACTAATGGTTTTGTGTATTCCTTTGCAGTAAGCGGCATCGGAAAATGTTTTACCGATAAAGTATCTTTTGTTGGCTTCACGATTTGCTTTTGATATTTGCCAGTCTTTACACTTATCAGATAAGCAGCCTCAACCAGTAACTCCAAGCGCTCGCCATAAAACAATCCATTACCCGGAGAACCCCTTTCCCAGTTATAATGGTTAGTTAAAGCTGCCACACAGAATTCATCAAAAGCTTTCAGTTGCTCCTTTGGTTCCGAAAATTAAAAAAACTCTTTTAAAACTTCATGCGGATCAGTTTTCATCGGATTGCACTTATATTCAGCTGCAATCCTGTTTAAAAAACAGCCGAGATAAAGTTGGTCTTGTTCTTTCATCCGTATATTTTTTTATGTTTTAATTGTCGAATGGAACTTCGGATGTACATTCTCCTATGTGAAAAAAAATTATCATGCTACGTTTCATGGCGCAATATTTTGAAATGATGAATTTGCAATAGTTCCGGGAAAAGCAGTAATAATATTTCCAGAACTATCAGAAATAACAGTTATCACAGTAACAGAATTTCCGCTTCCGTCATAACCGATAATGCTTTCTGTGTCCAGCACTCGTTGCACGTTACAACTTTGAGGAACTGCAAAAGGCTGAAGATGAAAAGCATCGCGGACATAAGCCGCAATAGATGATATATCAACGGTAAATTTCCCGGTTGATGGATGCCGGGCAATTTTATAGTAATGCCGTTCGAGAATATGAGCTAAAGCAGCCGCGCTTAAAAACCAGCTTTTGCGAAGTAACTTTTTATGATTTCTTAAAGGTAGCTGGTAAAAATGGTTGGCTTCTGTTTGTCGCAACCATTTATCTGTATCACTGATTAAAAACAGAATGCGCATCCACTGGGCTTCATCGAAATATTTACTGTCTTCCATCTCGGGAAGTTCGGTCGAATCGGACTTCTATTCTATACCCTTCAGGGATAAAATACCTGATTAGTCGGATATTTTACCAGCGGTGTTTTTGTGTATATTTGTCAAAAGAGAATCTGTATGGAAAAAACAATTCACCAGGGAAGAAATGTTAAACGGTTTAGAGAAATGCTCGGCATGAAGCAGGAAGCATTAGCCTATGAACTTGGTGAAGGATGGAATCAAAAGAAAGTCTCACTGCTGGAGCAAAAGGATATTATTGAAGATCCGCTACTGGAACAAATTGCCAGTCTTTTAAAAGTTCCTGTTGAAGCAATTAAGAATTTTGATGAAGAAAAAGCGGTTAATGTAATTTCCAATACCGCTACTTTTGAGAATTGTCAGCAACCAGCGTTTTTCAATCATAATCCGACTTTCAATCCTATTGAAAAAATAATCGAGCTTTATGAAAAACTTGTGGCCAGCGAAAAAGAAAAGGTGGAGATTTTGAAGAAGTTGATGGAAAAATAGATTCTCATCTCAAATCAGCAGAAAAATGCATACCCTACCATTTGTTCCTCTTAGGCACCAAAGCAGCGCTGCAAAGCCGGGCGGCAAAAAGGAAACGCAATAAATTGTGAGCGGGCATGAAAATATTTACTTGTTGCTTTCGGGGTTAAAAATGTCGTTGAAATGACGAGCGATAGCGGAAAGAAGGCCGCAGCGAAACGCAGTGAAGTGTAGCATGAATGTAGCGGTTAGTGAGGAATGAAACGTCTTTTTTAACAATTGCGGGATGGCATGCAAGAAGTAAAATTTTCATGGGATAGCTTTATGGCGTAGTCTTTTTGACGGCGAAGCGAACACGGTTTTGCAGGCTTATCTTCGCCGCAGGAGGGGAAATGGCTATTTTTTACCAATAGAATCAAGTTCAACTCCTTTTCCATAAAATAAAACACTGTCCATCGTAAATTTCTCTTTTTGTAATTTAGATTTATACAATTCTTTCCAGGCTTTTTTGTACCGATGTGCGTCTCCTTTCAACAAAGGAAATAGTTTATTCAGAAATACAATAGAAATTACAGCTATGGCAGCCCACATAAACATATTCCTGAAGAAAATTTTGGAGAAATTATAGTCCGAAAACTCCGGGAAGATCATCACTCTTTTCTCTTCCACTTTTGGTAAATTTCCAATCGCTTCCAAAATATTATCAAGTTTGCGATTTGCAATACTGCCATGTAAAATATTTTTTTCAACTTTGTTTTCCACGGATTTGATATCGGTATTCGTTTGCCCGGTATTATCTTTTATCTCTGCAATTTCTTCAGAAAGCGCTTTTATAAAATTTTGATTTCCTTCCTGCATTGGTTCCTGTAACATAATGGTATTTTTAAATTATTAATATTGATGATTGTTACATACTAAAGCCGCGGCTACGCCCGGGTTCATCTGATGGTTTCCAATACTCTTCGAACTTCTGGTTTTGTTTCTCCTTTTCCTGTTTTACCTGAATATTTTTGTTTATAACAGCAATTATTTTTGAAAGGGGAAATTTCAAATCACTGCCTTTCACCTGCATTTTCTTCTCGTCAATAAAAGTGATTCCCCTTCCGGTTATCACAATTACATTTTCCTTTTTTAGCCGGGATTTAAAGTCATCAAGAGAAAGTGATACTGATAAACATCTTCGTATTCTATCTGCTAATACATTTTTACGTTCGTCATTTCGCGGGATCATTCTGTCGCCTTTGGATAAAAATTTCTTCGGGTTTAAAACTGTTTGCAGGTTGAACTTCAATTCCAACTTCCGGCAGAAATCCGCGACTTTTTTAAAGCTGTTGCTATCAGAAACAGTTGTCTTTCCCTCAAATCCTATGCGGTTAGCAACTATATGAATATGCTGATGGAGTTGTGTATCGTTATGACTAATCAGTAAGTATTGATTTTTTTCAAACCCAAAATGTTCTGCGGCCTGTTCGCTTACTGTGACCCAGTCGATGTCATTTAAATATTCCCCTTTCCCAAGACTGAGGCTTAAATGAAAGACCGGCTTCGATTGTTTGGGATTTAAAGCGGCAACATTATTGAAATCGCGTATCAAACTTTTTTTGTCTCCGAAGCAATAATTGTAGTGAAGAATTCCGACACGGTCGCTGGTGTTTTGTCTTTTCCCGGCTATTCTTTTATCAGAAAGGCAATATTCAATGCACCCTTTAAAAGTTTTACCTATCATTAGTTTTCCTATCATTATTTAGTTCATTTTTGATTTTCATTTGCACAAGTTCTCCGGCTTTTAAAAGCGTATCTGCCGTATCAAATAAAAGCGTCCGCTCATATAAATTAAAATCTTTTCCCTGGCTTTTCTTCTTAGCTAACTGGTTTAAACATGACCTGATATGCGATAGATTGCCGAGTTCCTGTAGCACAGTTTTGTCAATTGTCCTGCAAATAATTTTGCCGTTCACGCCAAGTTCCCGCAGAAATTCTGATGAAGAGAGATTGATTGCCGCCGCTCTTTTTTCGATAATGTCCTTCTGTTCTTTCGTACAATGCACTCCAATAAAATCCTTTTTGGGATTTTCTTTCTGAGGTCTGCCTCCTTTATTCTTTATGGATGCGGTATTGGTCTGCATGATTCGATTGTTCAATCGGCGTCAATATTGTTCAATTTTTTACGCCGATTTTCGGGCTTGAAAGCCTTATTGTTCAATGTTGTTCAAATGAGGATATTGTTGTTCATTTTAATAATTACAGCAATCTGTTTTAATCTTCATGAATGGCGCGAAGCAGCCATGAGTGAAGCCAGCGTTTTGCGTGCGAGGTAACGAGTAACGCAAAACATAGCTGGCTTCCTCCATCACAGTAGTCCTTTGTATATTCAGGAAGTCTTCCCATCTGAAATCAAATACTTTTAAACTGCTAAGGAGGCTATTTCTATCGAAGCATTTCTGCATGGAAGACTTTTGGATTGTTAACCCCGTGTTTACGCAGACTGCTCTTCAAATCCATCCAGAGTTGCATATTATAATCTGCTATTTCCATCAGGTCTTCTGCTGATAATCCATGAGGATTTGATACTGCGGCACTTGATTGTTTCTTCTTTTGTTCTGTGTTTAGAGATTTACTTTCATCTGTTTCCGGCGAATGTTGCTGGTCAATGAAAGAAAAAATATTCGGTGCAGCTCCTTCTCCGATTTCAAGGCTTGGGCAAATTGCCAGGCTGTTGCCGTATAACTTGATTTGTTTTCCTGAACTTAATAGTAAAGCGCGACGCTTAAATTCTGCCATTTTCTAAAATTTTAAAATGATAAATGTTGTTTATAAATGAAATTTTTTGATTAAGTTTTCCCTTTGTTTGAGATGATCAGTTTCCATCAACCATTGGTTGAAGTCTTTAAAATCTTTGTAAACGAAACTGCAGTCCGTGCATGATTTTA
>MKRO01000004.1:15310-21568 GCA_001896965.1 Sphingobacteriales bacterium 41-5
CCGGCAGGCTTTTTTCAATAAAGCTTAGAGAGTTTAGAATGAGATGGCTGCTTTCTTTTACAAATCTTTCGCTTATCGTTAGGTAAGAAAGAAAGTCAAAGAAGCCTTCGAAAACTTCCAATTGTGCGAAGCCATTTTCTATAAGTGTAAAGCTTTTCGGGGAAATAGAACCTTTATATGCTGGTGAACGAAGCTCAAATCCGCCGAGATAGTTCTTAAATCCCACAGAAAAAAATTTTCTATTTCCTACTTTATAATGAATCTCCAAGCAATATCGTACTGCAACAGGCAAAGAAATTTTTCTGTTTTGCAAGTATCGAAGCAGCGATTCATTCTTAATGTTCTCAATTGAAATAATGGTAATTCGATTGTTGCACTGCATTTTATTCCCTAAGACTTCTGCCGTGACATTAGAGAAATCAACCGGAGAAGAAAGACCGGGAGGGGCGGGGATTACGTTTTCAAGAATCCTTAAAAATTCTATAATGGAACATCTGAAGTATCTTATTCCAAAGTCAATGATGCTTCCGCCCGCACCAATACCGTGATCAAACCAAAGATTTTTCTTTCGATCAACTTTAAACGACGGAGTTTTTTCATTTCTTCCGGGTAGCGGCGATAAGTACCAATATTCTGATCCCCGGCTCATTTTTGTATCAGGCAAATGTCCAAGTGCGCCGAGATAGTTGACGATATCTATTTGTTTCGCCGCATTAATAGTGAGAGTTTTCATTGGTTAAATTTTAAAGTGATTGTTCTTTTTCTGGCGGACGTATTCTAATACTTCTTTTTTTATAAAGTAAACCCTGCCTCCCTGTTTATGAAAAGGAAGCCCTTTATTCATCCAGTCGTGAAGGGTCACCAGCGATATTCTGAACATCCCCGCTATCTCCTTTCGGTTTAGTAATGGTTCCTCTTCCTCCTGGTTCGCGTTATTCGGCGGAGGGATATTCTCGAGCACTTCCTTAACAGCATCACGAATCCACCTGCGGAAATCTCCTTCATTCGGTATAAACATCGTATCCATATCTTTTCGTTTTGTTCGGTAAAGGTGAGTTAACCACAGACCGAAGTCAATGATGGAAACAGTATGGATTTTTACAAATTGAGATTGAGCGCTTTAGGAATAGATTCGGGGAAGTTTGTAACGATTAAGGCCGGTGAAAAGAAAAAAAGAAGTTGTCTTGATGTGTAATTTTGCACCACAAATGTTAATAAATGCAGTTTGATTTTACAAGGTTGATGTAGAAACTCAACTGTAGAAAAACGCTTCAAGCGCTTCCATTAACTGCTTCACTTTCGGATTTTTGTAGTTCAGGCGTTCGGATTGTTCGCCCACTTTCTTTTGCAGCGTATTAGTTTTTTTATCTTTAAACGCCGCGAAATGTAACATTAAAATTGCCGCAATATCAGTCGAAGAAAATTTTTTAAATAATTGATCCCCTTTTTGTTTTGTGGCAGGGGCCTGAACATTTTGCAATAAAACAAGTAATTGTATAAGCGAATCTTCATGGTTACGATTATTTAATTCGATGTTACCGGTATTAAAAGAACTGGTCAAATCCCTTAAATCATTTTCCGCTGTTTTCATAAGCTGGTCAATATGGCCGGAGAGTTTTTCTATTAAAAGCTGAACGTCTTCTTCCTTGACATTTGCATCCGAATTGGAAGTATTTGCGATGATGGTTTGTACACCTATTTTCAATTCCTGCTTTAATACGGTCTGTTCTTCTTCTATTTTTCTGATGATTTCTCTTTTACTTTCTATATGCTTTTCACTAATCCAGTCCAAAGCTGCCTGTAATTTTCGTTCGTTTCCGCCTTTTCTCTTTAATCGGTCTGTCAGTTCATATTTGAGAAAGCGAATGAAATCCAGTTTATCGGGATAGAGGTTGTAGTGAAATTCCAGGTAGCGGATAATATCGTATCCCTGATATTCCAATAGCTTATTAAAGATTTCGTTTTGATAGCGAAGGGCGAATGGTTCTTTCGAGAAATAGAGGTAATAATCTTTTTGATATGGAGCAATTTTATAGAAGAAGTAAGGAGTAAAACCTCCCGGCTCGCCGGTATACCCTGACCGGAATCCGAAAGTTGCCAAAACATTTCTTAGGAATTCATTGGAATATGCTCGTTGTTTGATGCTCATATCTTTTCAGCAATTTCATAGATACTTTATGCATCCTAAAGTTACTATTTAGTTTGACAAATTGGGGAATTCATCATCAAAAGCAGTCCTTTGGACCGTTCTGTCAACAATTCCTCACATTTTTTTTAATACGTTTCCGAAAGAAAAGATCAAACAAAGGAATATACGAAGCGTGGTTAAAAGCAAATCCAGCATTTACAAAAAACGTTTGCATGTTGAGCAAAAGGTAAGAAATTATCAGAGCATATAGTAAAATCCTTTTACGCTCAGTTTCTTAAAATCCGTAAAGAAGTCGAAAAATAAATAAAAATATTCCTTTGAAGCAAACTATATATTGTTAATGCATGTAAAAGAAGTAATTTAGCTACTATTAAGTTCTTTCACCTCCAATTGATTTTGTATGCAAATTGTATGCAAATTTCTCAAAAACAGAAAAGGCTCGCTTACGCGAACCTTTCTATCTGATTGATAATCAGTGCCCCGGATCGGACTTGAACCGATACGGACATTGCTGCCCACAGGATTTTAAGTCCTGCGTGTCTACCAATTCCACCACCAGGGCAACCCTGAGTAAAAAAAATCCCCTCGAACCGAGAGGATATTTTACCTGAGCGGAAGACCGGGCTCGAACCGGCCACCTCGACCTTGGCAAGGTCGCGCTCTACCAAATGAGCTACTTCCGCATAATTTTTAAAGAACTATTATTTTCGTACTCTGCCATCCCGATAGCTATCTGGAGAGCTACTTCCGCAATAATCTTAAAGAACTAAGGGGGTGCAAATATAGGACTTTTGCACTATCAGAAAAAAAATCAGTAGATTTTTATTTGTACTGGGGAGTATATAAAGTACTTGACTGCACTTCCACTTTAGGTTTATGATACCTTTTTGTGTATAATTTGTAGCAGCCACCCCAGGTCATCAATACAAAACAGGCAATTGACAAATAAAAGATGTAGGGTGATGAATTAGCCCAGCTATTTTTAAAATCGCTTTTCTTTACCTTTTTTAAATCTTCCTGGTAATACTGCTCCTTTAATTCTTCTAATTCTTCGTTTTGCATATTGCGTTTGATTGTGTTGCAAAAATAAGGATTCAGACATAAACTCAATCCTGTGTTTTAACAATTTCTGAGAACTTTTTTTTGCCTTTGGCAAAATGCGCCCAAACCATATTTCCTTTCCAATAACCACTCAACTTTCTTTTTTTTGATTTAGGGAAAACGCTCTGCCCCTGCCTCATAAAAATCCACTTTGCAAAAGAAAGATGGGCGCTTGCTACGGCAATAAAATATCCCCCGTCTCCCGAAAGCAGGCTTTTAAACGCCGAAACCGCATCCAACATAATTCTGAAAGGGAGAATATAAAATTTTCTAAACCCGTTCATGTTTTTGTACATCATCACATGATTGTTACGAAAGTTCAGGTAGGTTTTTAAAGAATTCCCCTTGGGAAGTGTGCCTCCGCCAACGTGATAAACCACCGATTGCGGGCAGGAATAAATTTTATAGCCCAGCAACTGGATGCGCCAGCAAAGGTCAATTTCTTCCTGATGCGCGAAAAAGTAATTATCAAACCCACCGGCTTCGTGAAAAATGTGGGAGCGAATGAACATTGCGGCGCCGCTTGCCCAAAAAACAGGTGCAGCATCATTGTACTGGCCTTCATCAATTTCACAAATATCAAACACGCGGCCGCGTGCAAAAGGGTAACCAAATTTATCCAGCCAACCGCCCGCCGCTCCGGCATATTCAAAATATTCAGGATGCTTAAATGAAAGAAGCTTGGGCTGACAGGCAGCTATTTGCTGATCAGCTTCTGCGAGCGCAACCAATGGTTCAATCCACCCCGTTGTTACTTTCACATCTGAGTTTAATAAAATATAGTAGTCGGCCTCTACCTGGTTCAAAGCGAGATTATACCCTTTTGCAAATCCATGATTTTCACCTAAAAGGATCAGTTGAATTTGAGGATAATTTGCTTCTAAAAAACCCACTGAACCGTCCGTAGAGCCATTATCGGCAATAATAACCCTGTAATTTTCATAGGTTGATTGCAGCACCGATGGTAAAAATTCTTCGAGGTAATTTTTACCATTCCAGTTCAGGATTACTATGGCTACTGAAGGTTTTGACATGAGGCTTCAAAAATACGGCAAGCTGCTTACACTTGAGCAAACCCGGCCAGGGATGGAAGCGGCATCCTTTGTGCAGCGCAGCGGAACAAAGATACAGCGAACAGCCCGGCTTTCACCTGCTTTGCGTTTTGGAAAATAAAGGATTAAAAGCAGGTGAAAGCGGCCGCATAAAAATATTCACAATAAGTATTTAACGCAACCGGGGGCATGAACTGTTGTTATATTTGTAATCTTTCAAAAAAAACGAGACACATTTTGGCAAATACAAATATTACGGAAGAAATTGAAGTGAGTGGCGCGCGGGTGCACAACCTGAAAAATATCGACATCAGCATTCCGAAAAATAAAATGGTAGTGATTACCGGCATCAGTGGCAGCGGAAAATCGTCACTGGCTTTTGATACTATTTATTCGGAGGGGCAGCGGCGCTACATGGAAACCTTTGGCGCGTATGCCCGCCAGTTCATTGGCGATATGGAACGGCCTGACGTGGACAAGATCACGGGCCTCTCCCCTGTTATTTCAATTGAACAAAAAACGACCAATAAAAATCCTCGCTCCACGGTTGGCACCGTTACAGAAGTGTATGATTTCTTCAGGCTGTTATATGCGCGCGTTGGCGAGGCCTTCTCCTACAATACCGGCAAAAAAATGGTGAAATGGAGCGAAGAAGAAATTGGGCAAAATATTTTCACGAGGTTTTTCGGAAAGAAAATTAATATACTGGCGCCATTGGTTCGTGGGCGCAAAGGGCATTACCGCGAGCTTTTTGAAGATGTAAGAAAGAAAGGGTTTTTAAAAGTTCGGGTGGATGGGGAGATAAAAGACATTACTGCGAAAATGCAGGTTGACCGTTATAAAATTCATGACATTGAATTGGTGGTTGACAGGATTGCAGTAACCGAAGACCTTAAAGCACGTTTGAGCCAGAGCGTTCAACAGGCGCTGAAATTGGGTAAGGATCTAATGTTTGTGGCTCCCTCCGACTCCCCGGAAGGTGGGATAAAGCACACGCACAAAACTGCGACTGGTGGCGAAACTCTTTTTTCGGAGGGGTTTGGGGAGGCTTCTTTTTCAAAAATGTTGATGTGTGAAGATACGGGCATTAGTTATGAAGAGCCGTCGCCAAACGCTTTTTCGTTTAACTCGCCTTATGGCGCCTGCCCTACCTGCAAAGGACTTGGCGATGTTTACACGATCGATCTCGATTTAGTGTTGCCCGATAAAAGCAAAAGCATCAAAGACGGCGGCATTGCGCCATTGGGTGAAGAGCGTGAAGCCAGCGTGTTTAACCAGGCTGTTCAGTTCGCGAAAAAGTATAAAATCAAATTAGACACACCGATTGAAAAACTTCCCGAAGAGCAATTGAATTTGTTGTTGTACGGAGATAAAAGTATAAACGGTTCGCTTGAGATTGATACTGATGACGAAACCGTTCCCGACATTTACACGGGAAGTTACGAGGGCATCATACCGATGTTAAAAAGATGGTTTTCGTCCACCACCAGCAGCGACTGGCTGAAGGAATGGGTACAGCAATTTATGACGATGAAGCCATGCACTACCTGCAACGGGCAGCGCCTGAAAAAAGAAAGTTTATGGTTTAAAGTGGATGGGAGAAACATCGCGGAACTGAGCAACATGAACCTTGATAACCTTACGGCGTGGCTTGATGGAATTGAATTGAGGTTATCAAAAAAACAAAACGCTATTGCAAAAGATATTTTGAAAGAAATACGCGAGCGTCTACAATTCCTGCTGGACGTGGGTTTGACCTATCTCACCTTAAACAGGCCATCAAAAACTTTGAGTGGTGGAGAGAGCCAGCGCATCAGGCTTGCTACACAAATCGGTTCGCAATTACAGGGCATTACCTATATTTTAGATGAACCGTCCATCGGTTTGCATCAAAGAGATAACCATCGTTTGATCACCTCTCTGCAAAATCTTCGCGATATCGGCAACAGCGTTTTA
>MKRO01000005.1:0-21424 GCA_001896965.1 Sphingobacteriales bacterium 41-5
AGAAATTTGTACATACCTGGACGTATCCCGAAAAAAGCAAAGGATCAACAGAGCTTACCTGGGAGCTTTTTCCCGAGAGTGATACAACACAGTTGAAACTCGTACATTCGGGCATAGAAAGTTTTGCAAACGACGGCCCCGATTTTTCGAGAGAAAATTTTGAAGCCGGCTGGAAAGAAATTTTGGGCAACTCGCTAAACAAGTTCGTGGGAGGCCGAGGCTCTGAATAAAAAAAACAGCCGGTAAAAAACCAGCTGTTTTACTATTTTGAACCGTGAAGATTAACCTATCCTTTCATTTTTAATTGCCTCCACCACATCGGGGTCTAACAGCGTTGTGGTATCACCAAAATTATTGAAATCGCCTTCCGCAATCTTTCTTAAAATGCGCCGCATGATTTTGCCACTGCGGGTTTTAGGCAGGCCGGCAACAAATTGTATTTTATCCAGCTTGGCAATCGGGCCTATCTGGTCAGCGATTAATTGGTTGATCTCTTTTCTAAGATTATCCCTGTCCCTGCTTTCGCCCACATCTTTCAAAATAACAAAACCGTACAAAGCGTTGCCTTTAATATCGTGCGGGTAACCCACGATGGCGCTCTCGGCAACTGCAGGGTGTTCGTTAATGCTGTCCTCAATCGGCGCGGTACCCAGGTTGTGGCCCGAAACGATTATTACATCGTCCACGCGGCCGGTGATGCGGTAATAACCTACTTCATCGCGCAGGGCGCCATCACCTGTGAAATACTTGCCGGGGAATGCTGAAAAATAAGTGTCCTTATAGCGTTGATGATCGCCCCAAATAGTACGCGCGATGCCCGGCCAGGGAAAACGAATGCAAAGGTTTCCATCAACCTGGTTGCCGGTAATTTCATTGCGTTTTTCATCCATCAGCACCGGTTGAATACCGGGAATGGGCAACGTGGCATAAGTAGGTTTGGTGGGTGTAACAAAAGGCAGCGGAGAGATCATGATTCCGCCGGTTTCTGTTTGCCACCAGGTATCCACAATCGGGCATTTCTTTTTGCCCACATGATCGTTATACCAGTGCCAGGCCTCATCATTGATCGGTTCGCCTACCGAGCCGATAACTTTTAATGAAGACAAGTCGTGCTTTTCCACCCACTCTGTGGTTTCTTTTGCCAGCGATCGAATAGCAGTAGGCGCCGTATAAAACTGCGTTACTTTATGCTTCTCAATTACTGACCAAAAACGGTCCGGCTCCGGATAAGTGGGAACACCTTCAAAGATCACCGTTGTGGCGCCGTTAATCAGCGGGCCGTATAAAATATAGGAGTGGCCTGTAACCCAACCAATATCAGCCGTGCACCAGTAAATATCGTTCTCCTTATAATTAAATACATTTTTAAAAGTGTAACCAATATACACCATGTAACCCGCGCAGGTGTGCAACATTCCTTTGGGCTTGCCGGTTGAACCGGAAGTGTATAAAATGTACAACGGGTCTTCCGCATCCATAATGGTAGGAATATTTTCAATGGGTGCGTCGTCCAGCAAGGGCTGCAGCCACAGGTCGCGGCCTTCCTGTATTTTCACTTCGTTATTAGTGTGCTTAACCACCAGCACTTTTCCCACGCCGGTTGCTTTGGTCAAAGCATCATCCACAATACTTTTCAGGTCGAGTGTTTTATTGCCACGATAACTGCCGTCTGAAGTGATCACCACCTTACTGCCACTATCGTTAATACGCGATGCCACCGCACTTGCAGAGAAACCGGCAAATACCACCGAATGTACTGCTCCAATCCTGGCACAGGCCAGCATTGCAACTGCGAGCTCGGGGATCATGGGCAGGTAAATGGTAACGCGGTCGCCTTTTTCAATACCCTGCGCACGCAACACATTGCTCATTTTCCCTACCCTGTCATACAAATCCTGATAGGTGATGTGTTGTGCCGCTTCGTTAGGGTCGTTCGGCTCCCAAATGATCGCCGTTTTATTGCCTCGTTGTGCGAGGTGCCTGTCAATACAATTTTTCGTGATATTCAATTTAGCGTTAATGAACCATTCAATCTTTGCTTCATGCATATCGTAGTTCACCACTTTCTCCCAACGCTGGTACCACACAAAATTTTCATCAGCGATTTTGTCCCAAAACTTCTTGGGATTTTTAATTGATTTCTTGTACTGCTTAAAATAATCCGGCAGCGATTCGATGACGTAATTCTTCATTGCGTATTGCTTTTTATTTTTTTTTATTTTGTTACCAGTTGCAGTGCTGCTATCGTCTTTGTTTTGCGCCTGTTCGATAGGTGTCACTCCCTTGTGCTGCAGCATATTTACCGGCCATCTGTTTGTTTACTTTGGATTAAAACGAGGAGTTTAAAGTTAACAAAAACAGATAACGCTTTCTGTTAATTCTTATTTTCGATTTTTTAAAACTTTTTAGTATTGTTCCCTTTATTTCCGTAGTAACGAACGGTTATCTGTACCAGATGGGTATGCCTCTCAAGCAGGGGTCATTATTCTAAAAATTTATTTCTTCTCTTTACTATATTCTCCCGTCAAAGCATAGTAACCAAAAATAGCCAACCCCCCTACGATGATAGGTGTGAGAATAAATAAAATAATAATTCCAAACACAAGGTCTTCCTGCTTACCGGAGCCCAGCTTGGGAATACCAAAAATAAAAATGCAGAAATAAGCTGCCGCCGCAGCAAGCAGTAACCAAAAAACGCCTGCTATTTTTTTAATGCTGTCCATTGTAATAATTTTACGCTTCTGTAATTAAATCTTTTGTCAAACGGGAATCGCCGGAAATGTTAATCCTGCACATTCCTGTCTTTGCCATCTAAATAAATCAACCCAATAACAAAACAAATACCGCCAATGATGATCGGGTACCAAAGCCCTTCCAAATACCACTGGCTATGGCCGGCCGCCTTGCCATTGGTTACGAGGTATGTAGCCACGGCAGGCAACAACCCGCCAAAAATACCATTTCCAATATGGTAGGGCAACGACATTGACGTGTACCGTATTCTCACCGGGAACATTTCTACCAAAAACGCTGCAATTGGCCCGTACACCATCGTTACAAAGATCACCTGTATAAATATTAAAAATGCGAGCGTCCACCTGGTGTCGCTGTTAATAGTTACGGATTTGGAAAGCTTCGCATGTTCAGCGGTTGCAGTAGTATTTGCCGTCCAGTGAACAACGCTATCAGCCCTTGTTATAGTACCGTCAGTGTAATTTGTAAGCGTTGTGTACATTACCGTGCTATCGCCGGCAATGGTTTCGTGCTGCTTAGCAGTCCTTTTATTTTCAACGCCATTTGCGGCAATAGTTTTTTCGGCAAGGTTCACGCTTTTATACATCTTATCGTAAATAGGCCGGTACGCCAATATCGCCAACAACATGCCCGCAAGCATAATACCCTTTCGGCCAATTTTATCTGACAGCCAGCCAAATAACACAAACCCGGGTGTGGCAACAAATAAAGCCATCGCCATTAACGAATCCACCTGCGCCGCATCAACGTTCATTACCTTTTGCATAAAACTCATGGCATAAAACTGGCCTGTGTACCAGATAACGCCCTGCCCCATCACAGCGCCAAACAATGCCAGCAGCACATACTTGAAATTATACTTATTGCCAAAACTCTCTTTCAAAGGGTTGGTTGAGGTTTTACCTTCCTTTTTTGCCTTTGCAAATAGTGGCGATTCCTTCATGTTTTTACGAATGATATAAGAAACGCCCACCATTAAAATAGAGATCCAAAACGGAACACGCCAGCCCCAACTGTCAAACTCTTCAGGTGTGAGAGAGGCTTTGGTAACCATAATCACAATAAGGGAAACAAACAGGCCGATGGTAGCAGTAGTTTGAATCCACGATGTCCAGAAACCGCGGCGGTGCGGTTCGGAATATTCGGCCACATAGGTTGCGGCACCGCCGTACTCGCCGCCTAATGCCAATCCCTGCAAAAGCCTCAATAGTAAAACAAGAACAGGGGCCATATAACCGATCGTATCGTAGCTGGGTACGCACCCGATCAAAAACGTAGCGCCGCCCATAATGAGCAACGTCACCAAAAAGGTGTATTTACGGCCGATGATATCGCCCAACCTTCCAAAAAATAAAGCCCCGAACGGCCTTACCACAAAGCCTGCGGCAAAAGTGGCCAGCGTGGAAAGAAATGCTGCAGTGGGATTGGTGTCAGGAAAAAATTTTGTAGCCAGTACCACGGCAAGGCTACCGAATATGTAAAAATCGTACCACTCAATTAAAGTGCCGAGAGAAGATGCCGTGATCACGCTCCAAATAGTGCGGTTCTTTTTTCGCGTCTGTGCGTGTGCATCATGTTCTGCCTGCGAATCGGATTGTTGGCTCATAAACTGCTTATGATGTTTGGGGGTTTAATTATAGAATCGTTTTGTTGATAGTTTGCTAATATATAAAATTTGAACAACTTAGAAAGGCAGTTTCAGGATTTTGATCATAAAAGAAAAAATAATTCAACTACCAATTGTTAGGTAATCACTCTTGAAATTTGCTATTTTCGTGCATCAGCAAAAAAATTCTTATGAGAAGAGTAATCCTTGCACTTTTTATTTTAGTAACCCTTAATAAAGTTACAGCACAGGAAAGTATTAATTACCAACGCCCGCCTGCTTTGCTTGAAAAACTCGCCATGGCAACTTTTAACCCGGCAGTAAGCTTTAACGAAAAAGGCGATTGGATGCTGGTCATGCAGCGAAGCGCCGCCCCCACCGTTGAAGATCTCGCGCAACCCGAACTTCGCATTGCCGGTTTAAGGATCAATCCTGCTAACTTTAGTTCCAGCCGCAGCTCAAACTACACGGGCCTTTTATTAAAAAATATTGCTACAGGAAAAGAGTACGCCATTAAAGGGCTTCCTGTTAATTTAAAAGTGCTGGCATCAATCTGGAACACTGCCGGCAATAAAATTGCATTTGCCCAGGAAAACCGTTCTTCAATTGATTTATATGTGATTGACATTTCAACGCTCACGGCAAAAAAAACCAATAAAACCCCGTTGAATATTACCCAGGGCGGCAATTACGGCTGGTACGATAATGAAACTGTTTTTTACGGTGGCACCACCGCAACGCCTTCGGCAATGCCCGCAAAACCTGCGGCGCCCACAGGCCCGGTCGTTCAGCAAAACCTTGGCAAAGTGGCTGCCAGCCGTACTTATCAGGATCTTATAAAAAATAAATACGATGAAGACCTGTATCGTTTCTTTGCGAAATCGCAACTGATCTTTAATAAAAACGGCATGGAAAGAAAAATCGGCAAGCCTGATTATTTTTCATCTTTCAGCATCTCGCCTGATAAAAAGTATTTATTGGTAGAAAGATTACAGGGCACGCTCTCTTACCTGGTGCCGGCCTACGGTTTTGCTTCAATAATGGAAGTGTGGGATATCAACGGCAAACTTGTGAAAAAGCTGGCTGATATTCCATCATCGGAATTAGCGCCAAGCGGTTTCGATAACGTACTGAATGCTCCCCGGCGGTTTGACTGGGTTGATACAAAGCCGAACACAGTGGGCTGGATCATTCCACTCGATAGCGGCCTCATTAAAAAAGTTGTGAAAGATCACGATGCTTTTGTAACGGTTGCCGCACCATTTACCGCAAGCCCAACCACGGTAGTAAAAACCCCAATACGAATGTATGGTATAAGTTATGTGAACGATGATATGGCGTTGGTTACGCAGGGAAGTTTTGCAAAGCAACGCCGCGTATGGCAGTTGCTCAATTTAAAAACAGGAGAACTAAAAACGCTTAGCGACCGTAGCACAAATGACGCTTACAGCGATTTGGGTAGTCCTTTTACTGTAAAAAATCAATACGGGAAAAACGTACCATTGATTGTTGACAATTCAAAATTTATAATGAGAGGCCAGGGCGCTTCGCCAAAAGGGGATTATCCTTTTGTGGGGACTTTCGATTTCAATACAAAACAAACTGACCGGCTCTGGCAAAGCAGAGACCCGGATTATGAAATTCCTTTAAAACTATTGTCGTACAAGGACGGATTGAAGTTTGTTACCAGCCGGCAAAGCAACAGCAACACACCCAATTATTATATTGTTTCATCGGGCAGTAGTAAGTCCAACACGCTTACCACATTTCCTGACCCGCAACCCGATTTGCGCCAGTTAAAACTGGAGAAAATCAAATATAAAAGGCAGGACGGCGTTGACCTGACCGCGAATTTGTATGTTTCAAAAAATTATGACCCCGCACGTGATGGCAGGTTACCTGTTGTAATTGTAGCCTACCCGAGGGAATTTAAAAGCGCTGCTGATGCGGCACAGGTGCGTGGCAGCCAAAACACGTTTACCATGACAAGTTATGCCAGCTTTGTGCCTTTTGCGCTGATGGGTTATGCAGTGATGGATGCCACCGAGTTCCCGATAGTTGGCGAAGGAGATAAATACCCCAACGATAATTTTGTGGAGCAGCTTGAATGGAACGCAAAAGCGGCTATTGACAAAATAGCTTCAATGGGAATTGGCGATAGTACAAGAGTAGCCGTAGCGGGGCATAGCTACGGCGCCTTTATGACAGCGAACCTTTTGGCTCACACCAATCTTTTTAAAGCAGGCATTGCCCGCAGCGGAGCTTATAACAGAACGCTTACGCCGTTTGGCTTTCAGAACGAAGAGAGGACTTACTGGCAGGCTCCCGAAGTTTATTTTCGTATGAGTCCCTTCAGCTATGCCGATAAAATTAAAACCCCCTTGTTGTTAATACACGGCGAAGCCGATAATAATTCGGGCACATTTCCTATTCAGAGTGAACGGCTTTTTAACGCTATCAAAGGGCATGGCGGAACGGTGAGATTTGTGCAACTCCCTTTTGAATCGCACGGCTATGCGGCTAAAGAGAACCTGCTGCATTTATTATGGGAGGAATACGAGTGGTTAGAAAAGTATGTGAAAGGGAAGAAATAAAAAACTCATACATGTTGTTGAACTTTATCGATGAACGTTTTGGGTTCATACGGTTTTGATAATACATCCGCGAAACCTAAGTTTATTAATTTCTCTATAAAAGCAGCATCAGGAATATTTGCAGTAAATGCAATTACTGTTACACCGGGATTAATGTTCTTTAACTCTGAAATAGCCACATAGCCATTCATTTCAGGCATTTCCAGATCCAGCAAAATAACAGAAGTCGCAGGATTTAGCTTAAACGTCTCTATCGCCTCTAGTCCATTTTTGGCCTGGTGTACGGTTACACCTTTTTGCTGAAGGAGTTTGGTCGCAAACATTAAGCCCATTTTGTTGTCATCCACTACTAATACTTCTACTCCCTGAAGTTGCTTTTTTATCACGGGGTTTTCAACTGCTTTCTCAGTTAATTTTCCTATTTCAGTTTGCAAAGTAAAATAAAAGCGAGAGCCTTTATTTGCAACACTTTCAACATTCAACGTGCTTCGCATTTCCTCTATAATATTGCTGGCAATTGTAAGGCCCAGGCCGCTGCCACCATAAATTGGAATATCATCAGATTTTGCCTGGTAGAAACTATCAAAAATTTTATCAAGGTTTTCCGCCGCTATTCCAATACCGGTATCGGCAACTTCAAAATAAATAGAGAGGTGATCCTCGTTTTCATCTAATAGTTTTACCGTAAAGAAAATGGTTCCCTCTTGCGTATATTTTAAAGCATTGGAAAGTAAATTGTGTAAGACCTGGTTAAGCCTGAATTCGTCTACCATAATAACCTTCCCACCAAGCCTTTCATCAAAATTTGTTTTTAAATCCAGTTTTTTTGTTTGCGCCCGCTCCCTGAAAGGAATGGTTACAGTGTTTATAATGTGTCTTAAATCTTTACCGGCTAATTGCAGGGAAAGTTTTCCTGTTTCTATTTTCCTCAGGTCAAGTATGTCATTGATCAAATAAAACATTTGCGAGGTACAGTAATTTAGCACGTCAACAAGGGGTTGCTGCTCACTAGTAATTTTGGTTTCAGAAAGCATGCCGGAGGCCGCATTGATACTCGTTGCCTGGGTTCGGATTTCATGCCCAAGAACCGAAAGCATAGCCATTCTTTTATCCTTTAATTCTTCGGCTGCCAATGCATTTTTCTTTAATCTGTTGATATATGATCTTTCCTGCAACAATCCGAAAATTGAATAAAATATAGTAGTAAGAAAAATAATTGACAGATTTATTCTTCGGAGAATTTTAACCTGATCGGGCGTATAATGCTGAGTATTCTGCAGGGTTGTAACGAAAGTAGTGGCCACAAGAAAAGTAAAGAAAGTCCCATAAAATAACAATGCCTGAAACTTGAACTGCTCATTTTTACTATTGATCAAAGGGATGATGGTTGCAATTGGCAAAAAATATAAAAAGGCCAAGCCTTCGATGCCTTCGGCATTTGAAAGAACCAGAGTCAATGTGCAGGTAGCTAAAAAACTGACATATCTGCCAGGAAAAAAAAGACGACACCGAAGATAAATAAAGGCGCACAGCAATATTAACAATAAATAAACAAGGTTTACATAAAAAACAAATTCAATTTGATACGCGAAATAAATAAATGATGTGATAATCGAAGTAAAAGCAATCAGAAAAAAAATGGAAGACCTCAGCAGCTTTACTTCCTTAAAGGTAAATTTCAACTCGCGTAAAAAATTCATGTTAGAAGGGCTTATTTTGCTGTTACTTTATAACGGTAAAATTAGTCATTTGCTAGTAGCTCTGTATTTTGGTTAGTAATCTACTACCTGCTCCTGAATTGCAACAGGAATTTCCCGCCACTCGTATTGCTGGTTTCGTAATTGCGGTTCAAACCCAGCTTCTTTAATAGCATCCTGCATTGATTTGTAGGTGAACCTGTGTGGCGCGCCGGCCGCACTTACTACATTTTCTTCAATCATGATGCTGCCAAAATCATTTGCGCCGGCATGCAGGCAAAGCTGTGCCGTGGCTTTGCCGACTGTAAGCCATGAAGCCTGTATGTTTTTGATGTTTGGTAACATGATGCGGCTTAGTGCCACCATGCGGATATATTCCTCAGGTGTGGTTAGGTTTTGCACACCGCGAATACGCGCCAACAGCGTGTCAACATCCTGAAAGGTCCATGCTATGAATGCGAGAAAACCTTTTGCGTGGTCCGGTTTGCGGCTTTGTACTTCGCGGATCTTTACGAGATGTTCGAACCGTTCCTCAATGGTTTCCACGTGGCCAAACATCATCGTGGCACTGGTGGTAATATCAAGTTTATGCGCTTCGTGCATAATATCAAGCCACTCCTGCGCGCCGCACTTTCCTTTGCTAATGAGGCGGCGCACCCGGTCAATTAAAATTTCTGCACCTGCGCCGGGCAACGAATCCATCCCTGCAGCTTTTAAAGCTTTCAAAACTTCGCCATGTGAACTTTTTTCAAGCTTGGTGATATGCGCTACTTCGGGTGGGCCTAATGCGTGTAAACGAATATCAGGGAATTCGGCTTTGATGTCTTTGAAAGTCTTTACATAAAACTCCAGTCCCAGTTCAGGGTGATGACCGCCCTGTAACAACAATTGATCGCCGCCGTACTTAATGGTTTCTTCAATTTTTTTGCGATAGGTTGGCATGTCTGTGATGTACGCTTCAGCGTGACCGGGAATGCGGTAGAAATTACAAAACTTACAGTTTGCGATGCAAACATTTGTCGTATTTACATTTCGGTCAATCTGCCAGGTAACTTTCCCATTCGGTACCTGTTTTTTACGCAATTCATCTGCGATAAACATTAAATCTGCCAGCGGTGCATTGTGATATAAATAAACACCTTCTTCCACTGTTAAAAATTCAAATGCTGCCGCCTTTTTATATAAATCTTTCAGGTTCATATTTAAAAATTCAAGAATGCAAATGTAAGTAATACAAAAATGAAATCTATGCCCGCAGGAACATTCAGGTTATATTTTACGCCAAATAATTGTAAATTGTAAATGCATGTATTCATACAAATGAAAAAAAATCTGGCAATATTGATCATTTGTTGCGTGGCCTTTTGTGGAACACTAACCGCGCAGGAAGAGTTTGTTGACCCGCCAAGCCACTTTTTGACCAAAATAAAATTTATTCAGCTTACAGGAAGCGTTATCATTATTAAAGCACAGCTCGATAATTTCAGCGATTCATTATCCTTTATTTTAGATACGGGCAGCGGCGGTATTTCGCTGGATTCGACCACCGTGCACAATCTTGGCCTTCACCCAACAGAACCCGAACGAATTATCAGAGGAATTGGCGGCATCCGAAAAGTAGGCTTTGTAAAAAACCGGCCAATAAAAATTAGCGGGCTCACTATTGACAGTCTTAATTTTCACGTGGTGGATTATGAAATGTTGTCTTCGCTTTATGGCGAAAAAATTGACGGCGTGATGGGCTACTCTGTTTTTAGCAGGTATATCATAAAAATTAATTACGACTCACAGGAACTGGCTTTCTATTCCAATGGGACAATAAAATATCCGCGTGGCGGCTATCTTTTCAGGCCGCGCATCAATATGCTGCCGCTCTCGTTTGCGAAAATCGGCGATCAAAAATCTCTTAATTTCAACTACCTGTTTGATATTGGTGCCGGGCTTACGGTTCTTTTTTCCCAGGATTTTGTTGATGATAGCTCCTTTTTAAAATCAAAGCGTGTGAAATATTTAAAGCAGGGCGAAGGCCTGGGCGGAAAAGTGTACCTGCACCTGAGTGTGATGAAGGAATTAAAAATAGGGCCTTATAAATTCAGGAATGTGCCCATTAATATTTTTAACGATGAGCACAACATAACCTCGTACCCACAGCTCGGTGGCTTAATTGGAAATGAAATTTTAAGAAGGTTCAACTGCATTTTGAATTATGATAAGCGTCAAATTCACCTGTTGCCCAACAGTCATTTCGGAGATCCATTTGACTACGCTTATTCGGGCGTTGAACTTTACCTGATCGAAGGCAAAATTGTTACCGGCGAAATACCTAAAGGTTCTCCGGCTCAAATTGCAGGTTTAAAAGAGGGTGACGAGGTTATGAGCGTTAACAATCGCTATAGCCAGAATATAAATGTACTAAAACAGGAATTGCAGTCAGCCACGGGAAATGTAAAAATTATCATACGGCGTGATAATGAGCTGGCCACCATCACTATGAAAGTGATCAATATTCTTACCGGAAAAGCAACATCAAACTCTAACTCCGTAAACAGGTCCCCCAAAGGGAATAATTTGCTTAGAAACTCTTATAAATTTGACCAGCCCTGAAAAAAGTTGCACCTATCGGCTTCTAAATTATCAATAAAAAATCGCCTTATCTTTGCGGGCTATGCAGGAGCTGATACAAAAAATAGATTCTTATAAATCTGAAATCAATCAATTCATCGCCACTGACGAAAAACTGGTAGAGGATTTTCGTATAAAATGGCTGGGTACAAAGGGTATTTTGAAAGGCATTATGGGCGAAATGAAAAATGTGCCTAACGAACAAAAAAGAGAAGCCGGGCAACTGCTCAATGAGTTCAAGCTGTTTGCCGAGGCGAAATATAATGAGTTCAAAGAAACTGTCTCTTCTCAACCAGGTTCGGCTTCGGGAGAAATTGATCTTTCCCTGCCGGGCGATGAAACACCACTTGGCAGCAGGCACCCAATTTCATTGATGCGTAACAAAATTATCAGCATTTTTCAGCGCCTTGGTTTTGCCGTTGCCGAAGGCCCGGAGATTGAAGATGACTGGCACAACTTTGGGGCCCTTAATATGCCCGAACATCACCCCGCCCGCGACATGCAGGATACCTTTTATGTTGATGCAGCAAACAATGGCGCGGTAAGTTGGTTACTGCGCACACATACCAGCAATACACAGGTACACGAAATGCAAAAAGGCAAGTTGCCGATCCGTGTCATTTGCCCGGGCCGCGTGTACCGCAACGAAACCATCAGCGCGCGCAGCCACTGCTTTTTTCACCAGGTTGAAGGTTTGTATATCGATGAAAATGTTTCCTTTGCCGATTTGAAACAAACCTTGTATTTCTTTGTAAAAGAGATGTACGGAAAAGACGTGAAGGTTCGTTTCCGGCCTTCTTATTTTCCTTTTACCGAACCAAGTGCAGAGATGGATGTAACCTGTTTTATTTGTGGCGGTAAGGGTTGTAATATTTGTAAAAAAACAGGCTGGGTTGAAATTTTAGGCTGCGGTGTGGTTCACCCGAATGTTTTAAAAAATTGTGGAATTGACCCTGAAAAGTACACAGGCTTTGCATTTGGCATGGGTGTTGAAAGACCCGCACTTTTAAAATACGGCATCAACGACATCCGCCTGTTCAGCGAAAATGATGTAAGGTTTCTAAAACAATTTACCAGCGCCACCTGATACCTGTCTTTACTTTGTTGAAAAATTCCCCTTTTATTTTTTTTGAATGATGATCAAAAGGCGTCGAATAAGCCATGGTCAATGTTGCGTCAAAAATTTAATTGATTGTGTTCGCTTTGGCACTTTGTTTGAGTTTTTAACTAAATCAAATACTTAAAAAAAAAATATGAATAAGAAAAAAATAGCGGTAATTGTGGGTAGCCTCAGAAAAGAATCTTTTCACAGAAAGATCGCTAATTATATCGCGACGATCGCTCCTGAAAACCTGGAATTGGAGTTTGTGGAAGTAGGTGGCCTGCCGCTTTTTAACGAAGACCTTGATGGCAAAAATGCTCCTGAAAGCTGGGTAAATTTTCGTAATAAAATTAAGGAAATGAACGGTGTTATTTTGGTAAGCCCCGAGTATAATCGCAGTATGCCGGCAACCATAAAAAACGCCCTTGATGTTGGCTCAAGGCCTTATGGCAGTAATGTTTGGGATGGTATGGCTGGCGCTGTTATCAGTGGGTCTTTGAGCGGTATCGGCGGTTTCGGAGCCAACCACCACATCAGGCAATCAGCTGTTTTTTTAAACATATTTATGATGCAGCAACCCGAGGCGTATATTCCTACGATTCAAAATATTTTTGATAATGCCGGAAATGTTAAGTCGGAAGAAACAAAAGCGGTATTTCAAAAATTCATCAACGCTTTTGAAAAATGGGTTGAGAAGGTTTCAAGGTAACCTTCAATTCTCCTCTTCGTCATTTTTTTTACCGCTCATAAAATTGTAAAGGAAAAGCGGAATACCGATCAATCCTACTATTATAAAAATTAAAATGATCTCTCCTTCCATATAGTGGCTCTTTTTGAAGAATCAAAATACTTCAAAAACTACACTTGAAAAAATTTTTGGTTGATTAATAATGGTCATGATCGCAATCATCAGAGTGCGCATGATTGTGTTGCCTGCAGAAGCGATAATTGAGATAATGCCCCGCCACGATAAAAATCACGCCCGGAATTAATAAAAGATTATGGTACTCGTGAAAAACCTGCTTCAACACAAGGCTTAAAATACCAATAGAAAATAGTGCAATCGGTAATATTTTGTGATGATGCCAACGATAGCCGTGCCACAACGCGTAAATCCCTACAACAAACGCCAGAGCGATCATCCCCAGTTCAAACGCATGATTTTCAATTATGTTAATGCCGAACAAAGGCAAACTTGCTAAAAAAAGAGGAAGAATGGCACAATGAATGGCGCACGCAAGTGACGCCGTAATCCCCAACGCATCCCAGTTGATCTTAAACTTCATCCTGCAAAAATACAAAAAAGCAACAACGTTGCAAATTTTACGACCGGGTAATTTTTACTTTTGAGTTTCGCCCTGCTTTAAATCTTTTTATTGAAAATAGTTTTGGCCTCTTCGTCTTTATATTCATTGATGAAGCTAAGAAGGCGGCTTTTTAAATCTGCGGTGATCTTTTCAGTTCCCTTGGCGCCGTAAATATTTTTCATTTCCTGTGGATCAGTTTGCAGGTCAAACAATTCCCAGCTTTCAACCTTATTATAAAACCGGATGAGTTTGTAGCGCTTTGTTTTCACGCCAAAATGCGGAGAAACAGCATGTTCGCCATTTTCGTAATAATGATAATAAATGGCATCGCGGCTTTGGTATTTTTTGTTTTGCAACCTCGGCAGAAAAGATTGCCCATGAATATTTTTATAAATTGGGGCGCCGGCAATTTGCAGGAATGTTGGCGCCAGGTCAACGTTCATGATCATATCGTTGATTTTGGTGCCGGGTTTAATAACGCCGGGGTAGCGCATCACCATGGGCGTGCGATAAGATTCTTCATACATAAATCGCTTGTCAAACCAGCCGTGCTCGCCCATGTAAAACCCCTGGTCTGACATGTAAACCACGATTGTATTTTTTGTGAGGTCATTTTTGTCAATGTAATCAAGCACATGACCAATATTGCGGTCGAGGGAAGCGGCGGTAGCAAGATAATCTTTCAGGTAACGCTGATATTTCCACTCGGTGAGCGCTTTCCCTTTTAAATTTCTTTGTTTAAAATCGGCATAAATTTTATCATAGTATGCGCTAAACGCTTCGCGTTGCTCAGGAGTCATCCTTTTATAATCCCACCAGTTTTGCAACTCTTCCTTCGAGTCAAACATTTTTAAATCCTGCTTTATTCGTAAGGTTTTTTCAATCGTCATGTCCTGCACCTGCGCTGCGGCACGGGTACTGTAATCGTCATAAAAATTATCAGGTAACTTAAAATTAATGTTGTCAAATTTTCCAAGGTCCTGTATGTCAGGCATCCAGTTGCGGTGTGTGGCCTTGTGGCCAATCACAAGGCAAAAGGGTTTGCTTTTATCGCGTTGATCGAGCCAGTTTTCCGAGATGTTTGTGATCACATCAGAAATATAACCGGTATAATTTTTCTTTACATTTCCGGTTTCAATCAAATCAGGATTATAATACTGGCCCTGCCCGGGAAGAATATTATAATAATCAAAACCCTGGGGAATACTGTCGCCCAAATGCATTTTACCTACCCACGCAGTTTGGTACCCCGCAGTTTGTAAACCTTTTACAAAAATATCCTGGTTAAAATTAAAGTTCGAAACTACATTGTCTTTAAACCCGTTTGCATGGCTGAACTTGCCACTTAAAAATGCCGCCCGGCTTGGCCCGCACAAAGAATTGTTGACATACGCTTTGGTAAACAAAGCCCCTTCGTTTGCAATTCTGTCAATAGATGGCGTTTGCATCAAACTGTTTTTGCCATAAGCGCTGATGGCCTGATAGGCATGGTCGTCAGAGATGATCACCAGAATATTTGGCTGAATTTTTTTTTGTGCAGATGCGATGAGCGTAATGACCAGGCAACTGATTAAAAAGGTTATTTTTTTCATTCGAATATTTTTATTTGCCAGATTCTTTCCCGGCGGGCTGGCACTTTCGTGTGCTAAAAAAAGGCATCATGAGTCGATTCATGTTGTTGTAAATATAAAAAAACGCCTGCAAAAAACAGGCGCTAATATAATACAGTTTATGAGCGAAGTTTTATCTTCTTGGCGGCAACGGTGGCCTTGGAGGAGCGGGCGGCGTATGTGGCCTGTGCGCAACGGGCCGTTTTCTTGCTATTGCTTTTGGCTTACCCGCCCGCCTGTGATGATCTCGCCTTATTTCTTCGCGGCTATTGTAATAGCTCTTTGAATAATAGTTTGTATGTTTTTTAGGCTTTTTGTATTTATAATGTTTTTTAACTGGTTTCTTTTTCTTCACCGATGTTGGATGCTGTGGCAGCGGCGGGCGTGGCGGCCTCGGTTGCGCATCAACATTCATTGCGGTACCGGCGATTAAAAATGCCAGAATCAAAAATAACTTTTTCATCATACGGATTTAAATAAATAAATTTTAAAAGGTATAATATCAATTTGCATACCAATAACAGAAAATCGCTCACCAAATATTGTTAAATCAAGCCACATCTAATGCAAGATTTGAAAATGCATTTGTCCTCAGCCGCCTAACGGCAGGAAAATTACAGATGGTTTGGTATAGCTTTTGAATATATTTGAGGAACGGTAAGCAGCCTGAAAATTTAACAACTGTTTAAATAGTGAACGATTTAAAAACGCAAAATCACAAACAAATATGAATCTTAAACAATCCTTATTAATGTTGGTACTTTTTAGCGGTTCTATCGCTTTAAATGCACAAACAAAAAAAGTTACCAGTTGCGGCTATATCGTACCCCCCAAAAGCCTTCGGTCTGATTTTGCATCGGTATACGAAGCCACTGATGTTGTAAACCAGATGCTGCAAACGATTAACTGGAAGGAAAATTTTCGCCTGCAGGAACGAAATGGTATTCAAAACGCGTACGCTACTATTATCAACAATATGAGATGGATTGTGTACGATAATAATTTTTTAGAAAATATTGATGCGTACACAAAAACAAAATGGTCGAGCATCAGTATCATGGCGCATGAAATGGGCCATCATTATTATAACCACGTAGTGAGCCAAACCGGCAGCACAGTGCCTAAGGAACTGGAAGCAGACGCTTTCAGTGGGTACATGATGGCAAAACTGGGCGCTACAAAGGATCAGTCCATTGTGGCAATAAGCGCTATTGCGTCAGACCGCGCCAGCAGTACGCACCCTGCGAAAAAAGACAGAGTGAATGCAATTTCGCAAGGCTGGGATAAAGCGGGAGTTTCTGATAATAAAGGCACAAACCCACCGGTAGTAAATAACCCGCAGCCTGCTCCAACAAGGCCTTCAACCGGCACAGTACCAAGGCCGGGAACAAATCAACCATTGCCTCCAAATTATCCGCAACAAACTGACCCCTCACAGGACCCAAGCTGGATAGCGCTTTCAATGCAAAGCAATAAAGACGAAGTTGTTTATTTGAGCGATGATGGAAAAACTTTTCAGGAGGCTACTATTAAAGCAGGGCAGCCCTTTGTTTTCAAATTTGAAATTTATAATTACGGTTGGCTGAGAATGAAATATTACAACGGCTACCGCACTTACAAATTGTTGCACGGAAAAGACTATGCTATTTTGTGGAACCGGCGAACAGGTAACTGGACGTTGGTGGAAGTGAAAGATTAAAGAACAATATTCTTTTTACAAAGGTTGCCGTGAGGCGGCCTTTTTTATTCGGCGCTTTCATAATCCAGCTCGGTAAAGGTGTACCGGTAATAATGGATTTTGCCACTCGCAGAAATCGTTCGTTTTGAGTTTAAAAAATTAGGGATCGCAACGGTGGTATCGTTTACAAAAAAACTTTTACCATCGTCAAAAATCACTTTAGCAGAATCGGCCCTGAAAATACTACCGGTGCTATCCGATCCGGCATCTAACGGGCTTTCCACCCGAAGCGTATCATTCCTGGCAATTGAAAAACTTTTATCTGATTGGCCTCTCATGTAACGGATAATTTGCATCTCATGCCCTGTTGCATTCACGTATTCTTCAAGAGCGACTATGCCCGTTATTTCATCGTTTTTATTACATGAAAAAATAAGGGTTGAAGTGAAAACGAACGTAGAAAACAGGGTGAGTAAATATTTGTGATTTCGGTTCATCATTGTTTGCTGATTTCGGCCAAAGGTATTTGAAAATCAGTTGCTGAAAAGTTAAGAAGTCTTTCAGACCCCGATCAATAACCGATGTGCAGGCGTTCCGCTGCCAATGTAATTGAATGACACGTCGTTGCATCATTATTTACTCAAATACATGCTCCGGTCTTTATATAGAGTTCTGAAATAGGGGTCGCGCAGGTCTTTGATGAAACGGATCGCCTCGCCCGTACTTTTCATTTCGGGGCCAAGCTCTTTATTTACTTTGGGGAATTTATTAAAACTGAACACCGGTTCTTTTATCGCAAAGCCTTTCAGATTTTTCTCAAATTTAAAGTCAGTGAGCTTGTTAGTACCAAGCATCACTTTTGTGGCAACATTCAAATAAGGGATATTATATGCCTTTGCAATGAACGGTGTGGTGCGGCTCGCGCGGGGATTAGCTTCTATCACGTAAACGGTGCCGTCTTTTATCGCAAACTGAATATTAATCAGCCCTTTGATGTTTAAGGCCTTCGCAATCTTTTCCGCGTAATACTCCATCGTTGTCACTTCCATCGGGCTCAGGTTAAACTGAGGCAGCATGGCGTGGCTGTCACCACTGTGAATACCCGCCGGCTCAATATGCTCCATCACGCCCATCACGTGAAAGTTCTCGCCATCGTAAATGGCGTCAATCTCTGCTTCCTGGCAGCGGTCAAGGAAATGGTCAATTAAAATTTTATTTCCCGGAATGTGTTTTAATAAACTCACCACTGCATTTTCAACTTCTTCATCATTCAACACAATCCGCATTCTTTGTCCTCCTAAAACGTAAGAAGGACGAACCAGAACCGGGTAACCCACGCGGTTCGCTACCTCAATCGCATCGTCCACATTCCAGGCGGTACCATAATCAGGATAAGGAATTTTCAGCTCTTTCAGCATATCACTAAAGCGGCCGCGGTCTTCGGCAATATCCATGCTGTCGAATGATGTTCCGATGATGTTCACCCCGAGGTCTTTAATTTTTTCAGCCAGTTTCAAAGCCGTTTGCCCGCCCAGCTGAACAATCACGCCTTCGGGCTTTTCGTATTCAATCAGCTCGCGAACATGTTCCCAAAACACCGGCTCGAAATATAATTTGTCTGCCATATCAAAATCTGTACTCACTGTTTCGGGATTACAGTTCAGCATGATGGCTTCGTAACCCGCTTCTTTTACTGCCAGCAAACCGTGTACACAGCAGTAGTCAAACTCAATGCCCTGGCCAATCCTGTTGGGGCCTGAACCGAGTACGATTATTTTTTTCCTTTCGCTAACTTTTGATTCGTTCTGCACAATGCCCTGTTCACCTGCTTTCAGCGGCATTTCAAATGTGGAATAGAAATATGGCGTCTTTGCTTCAAACTCAGCCGAACAGGTATCCACCATTTTATATACGCGGTTGATGCCGAGTTCCTTTCGTTTATTATAAACATCATCTTCATTAGAGTGGCCGGTAATTTCGCTGATCTGTGCATCGCTGAAACCGTTTGTTTTTGCCTCCCAAAAAAGCTCTGCCGGAATTGTTTCCAGGTTGTATTCAGCGAGCCGCTTTTCTATTTCAACCAGCTTTTCTATTTCAGAAAGAAACCATCTGTCAATACCATTTGTAGCTTTTGAAATAGTGCCTTTAGAAATACCCAGCATCAGCGCGTCTTTAATACGGAAAATCCTGTCCCACTTTGGTGTTTTAATGTATTCCTGTAACTCTTCGGCATGCATTAAACTTTTGCCGTAGTAGCCCAGGCCCAAAGCGTTATTCTCTAAACTCTGACAAGCTTTTTGCACGGCTTCGTTAAAGCTGCGGCCGATGCCCATTACTTCACCCACGCTTTTCATTTGAAGGCCAAGAGTATCATCAGCACCTTTAAATTTATCAAAATTCCAGCGTGGTATTTTTACTATGACGTAATCCAGCGCCGGTTCAAAATAAGCGGATGTGGTTTTAGTGATCTGGTTTTCCAGTTCATCTAAATTATAGCCGATCGCCAGCTTTGCAGCAATTTTAGCTATCGGGTAACCGGTGGCTTTTGAAGCCAGTGCCGAAGAACGGCTCACGCGGGGGTTTATTTCAATTGCAATAATACTTTCAGTTACCGGATCCATCGCAAACTGTACGTTACAACCGCCCGCAAAATTGCCGAGGTCGCGCATCATCATTATCGCAGTATTGCGCATCAATTGCATGCCGGTATCACTCAACGTCATGGAAGGCGCTACGGTGATAGAATCGCCTGTGTGCACGCCCATCGGGTCAAAATTTTCAACGGTGCAAATGATACACACATTATCTGCAGAATCGCGCAGCAATTCCAATTCAAATTCCTTCCAGCCCAAAACGGCCTGCTCTACCAGCACTTCATGAATGGGTGATGCCTGCAAGCCCCGGTTGAGCGCTTCGTCAAGCTCATCTTTATCGTGTACAAATCCGCCGCCGGTACCGCCCAGCGTAAACGAAGGGCGAATCACAAGCGGGTAGCCAATTTCCTGTGCAAAATCTTTACCCTCTAAAAACGAGTTGGCGGTTTTCGCCGTTGCAACCGGCACGCCCAGTTGTATCATCCACTGGCGAAATTTTTCGCGGTCTTCGGCTTTATCAATCGCTTTAATATCTACGCCAATCAGCTTTACATTGTATTGCTGCCAAATACCAAGGTCTTCGGCCTCTTTGGCAAGGTTCAGTGCGGTTTGGCCTCCCATCGTTGGCAATACGGCATCAATTTGGTTTTCCTGCAATATTTGCTCAATACTTTCCACGGTAAGCGGTAGCAGGTACACACGGTCGGCCATCATCGGGTCGGTCATGATGGTGGCCGGATTGCTGTTAATGAGGATCACTTTGATACCTTCTTCGCGTAAACTGCGGGCGGCTTGTGTGCCGGAATAGTCAAACTCGCAAGCCTGGCCGATAATGATGGGCCCGGAACCAATAATGAGAACTGATTTTATGGAAGAGTCTTTTGGCATTTTTGTATGATGATACTTTAAAAAAAATAAATTGTGCAAATGTAAGTCTTCGACGGGAAAAGTAAAGAGGGAATTTGCTAAAAAAGATGGAGAGCAGGCTAACGACTGTACGGTTTCGGACAGCAATCTTCGTGTTTGCACTATTAAAACCACAGAGCCGCGACGGTACAGTAGTACAAAAGTTCAAGAAGATTTTATAATTTTTCTTGCCGTCTTTACTTCATTGTTACCTTTTGGGGGAAGTAAATAGCGGAGACTTTTATTTTTTGATCTTCTTCAAATCTCCGGCACTCCTCTTTTTGAAAAATTAGGATTATCATACTACACTTCCACGTGCACCTGATGCGTTACGCCATCATCAGCCAGGGTAATAAAATCATCGTTTAGTTCCCTCCCATCAACGCTGAATTTTACGCTGCCGTCCTTTTGTTTATTCTCGACAGTAAAGTGGTAAAAGGTGTTTTCACCAACCCGATAATTGATTTCAAAGCCCTCCCACTCATCAGGAATGCACGGCCTTATAAACAATTTATCGGCTTCACGTTTCAATCCCAAAATAGATTCGAGCGCTAATTGGTAAGTCCAGCCCGCAGAGCCTGTGTACCAGGTCCACCCGCCACGGCCCTGATGAGGAGCGACGCCGTACACGTCAGCAGCCATTACATAAGGTTCCACTTTGTACTTCTGTACCTCTGTGTTATTGAGTGCGTGGTTCACCGGATTGGTCATGCTGAAAAGCTCCCAAACTGTTTTACGGTCCTTCATAGCAGCAAACGCCATCATTGCCCAAACGGCGGCATGCGTGTACTGGCCTCCGTTTTCACGTACGCCGGGCACATAGCCTTTGATGTAACCGGGGTACAGATTTGATTTATCAAACGCGGGCGTCAACAGCTTAATCAAACCATTCTTACGGTCAACTAAGTATTTGTTCAGGGAAGCCATCGCTTGTTTCGTGCGTTCGGATGTGCC
>MKRO01000005.1:21459-33821 GCA_001896965.1 Sphingobacteriales bacterium 41-5
TGAGATGGAATCTCTCTTACACTCCTCGTTTTCTTTAGAGCCAAGCGGCGTTCCGTCATCAAAATAAGCCCGGCGGTACCATTCTCCATCCCATGCGTTTTTGTTAATGTTTTCTTTGAGCTTTTCAGCTTCTGTTTTACATAACCCCGCAAATTCCGCATCACCATATTTTTCAGCAATACGATCAAACCTTTGCAGTATATCATACAGGAAGAAGCCCAGCCACACACTTTCGCCTTTGCCGTGTTCTCCTACTTTATCCATGCCGTCGTTCCAGTCGCCACTGCCGATAAGCGGCAGGCCGTGTACGCCAAATTTCAGCCCGTAATTGATAGCGGCTTTACAGTGATTGTACAGGGTTTCCCAATGATCAAGAAATACCGGCAGATCATAATATGATTCTTCATCAGGCCTTAACTGACGGCCTTCAATAAATGAAATGTATTCATCCAGCACTTTAAAATCACCCGTTGTTTCAATATAACGCGCTGTAACAAAGGGCAACCACAGGTAATCATCGGAGCAAGTAGTACGCACACCGCGGCCACCTGGCGGATGCCACCAGTGTTGCACGTCGCCTTCTTTAAACTGGCGCGATGCAGCGAGGATGATTTGTTCCCTTGTAAGTTCGGGAGTGGTGTGCATAATGGCCAGCACATCCTGCAACTGATCGCGGAAGCCAAAGGCACCGCCACTTTGATAAATACCACTGCGGCCCCAGAGACGGCAGGCCAATGTTTGGTATACCCACCAACCATTCGTCATTACGTTCATGGCTTCATCAGGGGTTTTCACGTAAACTGCTCCCAGTATGCGGTTCCACTGGTTGTGTACTTTTGTTTGTGCGTTATGCGCTACTTCACTGCCTCTCAGCCGGCGCACCAGTTCGCGGGTATCATGATCATTTTTACCCGCACCCAATCTAAAGATCACTTCCTTTTCTTCCTCGTCATGAAATTCCAGTGTAACCTGAATGGCAGTACAGGGGTCTAATGCAGCGCCGGTTTTGCCCGAAAGCTTCTCGCGTAGCATCGCCTCGGGGTTTTGCATGGTTCCGTTGCGCCCCAGAAATTCAACCCGGTCGCAGGTAAAAGTCTTATCGGGGCTGTCGGTATCAAAAAAAGCGACCTTATCAGCAAATACTGAATTATACCGGTTGCGCACAAACAGCACTCCTGTTTCATGGTCTACTTCAGTAACCACAAACATTTTCGTTTTGTGTTGCATATCGCCCAAAACCCATTCTACAAAACCGGTGGCTGAAAGTTTTCTTTCTCTGCCGGATTGGTTGCGAAGTTTTAACACGATATATTTTACGGGTTCTTCCGCATCAACATACACCCACATTTGCGACCAGATGCCGTCATTGATATGTTCATAAACCGAGTACCCGAAACCATGACGGGTAATGTAAGGCATGTCGTCGGTTTTGGGTAATGGTGAGGCAGACCAGAAGCGGCCGCTGTGTTCGTCACGTATATAAACCGCTTCGCCACATTTATCAGAAACCGGGTCATTTTCCCACGGCGTGAGCCTGAAAGCATGGGCATTATCAGCCCAGGTGTAGGAGGAACCGCTTTCTGAAACCATTGTTCCGAACTGGGCATTGGCAATAATATTTACCCAGGGCGCAGGCGAGGTTTGGTTTTTATCGGTAAGGATCATGTATTCCTTTCCATCCTGTGTGAAACCACCGGTACCATTGTTAAAAATAAGATGTTCGGGAAGTTGCACTTTTTGCGACACATCACGCTCATATTGCGTTGCAGAAACTTTCATGGCAGGCGGCATTACCCTTTGCTTTTTACGTTTTCCCATTTGTTCGCTTAAAGTACCTTCATTATCATTAAAGATGAGCCTTGCCACCGTTTGGAAAAGAATGCGGTCTTCGTTCGAAATCTGATCGCCCCAGCGTACAAAAATACCGCCGGGCTGGTCGATGCCCGCGCCGCTGGTAGCGCTGATGAACCCCAGAATCTGGTCGTGAAAAACCTGGCGGTAAGAGCCGTAATCTTCGTTCCAGATCACGAGATCAGCCTGCAGGCCTTTCATCCTCCAGTAAGAATGGGCACGGATCAATTGCTTTACAAAATCAATATTTTCACTGTCGTGAACACGTACCAGCAAGATGGGCAGATCACCCGAAATAGCATAGCTCCACAAACCCGACTGGCCTTTAACATTGCTTTTAATAACCGCTGCGTCTGCCCGGTACATATCATTGGAATATAAAATAGAACCCGCGATGCTGTTATACAACTGTGCGTCGGCTTCGTTGGCATTGATTTGTCGCAACAACACCTGGCTATGTGTCCACGAAAGTTCGAAGGCACGGTTTTTAAGATGCCTGTCCTGATATTTGCTGACGAGGTTATCACAAATCTCCTTTGTTTCGCCAATGCCCGTAACCATGTCGAAAGTGGCGGTCTGCTTGGGTTTCAGCGTAATCTTATACCTGATGGCTACAACAGGATCCAGCACAGAACCCGAGCTGCCTGAAAGCGGCCCGCTGTTGGCCACCGCCGCAGGGGATTGAACAGACTTTGTGCGGCCAATGAATTTCATCCTGTCGGTTTCAAATGATAATTCTTCTTTCGTGGCGCCGTTCAACGTAAACATGTGGAACATCCACGGCGGATTTTCATCCCTGTTCCTTGCCCGGCGCGTGCAAAGGATAGCGCATTCCTCTTCGTGGATACTGGTTTGTACAAACAAATTACTAAATGCAGGGTGTGCTTCGTCTGCAGCCTGGGCAGCCAGCACCACTTCGGCATAACTGGTTACTTCAATAGTTTTTGTTGCGGTGCTTTTATTGGTGATTTTCACACGGCGGATTTCCACGTCATCCTCAGGCGAAACCACAATATCTGTTTTTGTTTCAAAACCCTCATCCAGCCTTTTGTATTCCACATGGCCCTGCGAGAAAATAGATTCGTACAGTTTTGCTTTTTGAAGCGTGGGCTGGTAAGTATTTGACCAGAAATTGCCGTTAGAAAGGTCCTTAATATAACAGAACATTCCCCAGTTATCCTGCGTGGCATCTTCCCTCCAGCGAACGAGCGCCAGATTCTTCCATCGGCTGTAACCCGCACCGGAATTGGATATGACCACCTGGTACCGGCTGTTTGATAGTAATTGCACTTCAGGAATATAAGTATGCGGCGTGTTGATGATGCGCATATAAGGATCGTGGCCGATTGCCTGCCTTTCGTTGCTCGGGTCTTCGGTGTGTGAATAGAAATTGGTGGCGCGTGGCGCTCGTTCCTGCAACAATAACAGCGCCGATTGGAACTGCGGGTCTCTTTCAAAACGCCGTTGCATTTTCTGCCCCAACAAATGGTAGGCTATTCCCAAAAATCCCATTGCCTGGTGGTGCACCATGAAGGATTTAATCAACACATGAGTTTCCCCGCGTGGCATTCTTGCGGGCGTGTAATCAATCGCTTCATAAAAACCATAACGGCCCTCGAAGCCTTTTTTTGCCATTGAAATCAGGTTGTCAGTTGCATCGGCAGGATCTACCATCATTGCCATCATGGTGGCGTAGGGGGCAATCACCATTTCATCGCCCAGGCCACGTTTTAAACCAAGGCCCGGTACACCAAACGACTGGTACTGGTAGCTGAGCGTGGTATCAACCAAATTATAGGCCGATTCTGAAATACCCCAGGGGACAGCGTGTTTAGAAGCATAGGAAATCTGGTTTTTTACCGCGGCCTGGCCGGTTCTTTCTAACAGCGTGTTTTCGTAAGTGGGCATCAACAGTTGCGGCATCAGGTATTCAAACATGGATCCGCTCCATGAAAGCAGCACGGGAGTAGTGCCGTTATTCGTGATCAACCTGCCCAGGGCAAACCAACTGCCCTGAGAAACCTTGCCCTGCGCAATGGCCGTAAAAATTCCCAGCCTTGCCTCAGAAGCGAGCATATCATAAAAACTTTTGTCCTTAACATCATCGCTAACATTATAGCCAATATGAAAGAGGTGTTTGTTGCGGTCGTAAAGAAAATTGTAATCCACATCCGCAAAGCCGTAACATTCATTGATGAGTTGCTCCATCGTACTCAATTGCTCAAGCGCGTTACGGCTGCCCAAATTTACGTCTGCTAGCACGTCTTTCAGCCACGCAGCATCTTTACTACCATTAGCTTGTTGCAGGTGTTTTTCTATCACAGGCGCCAGGGTTTTGGCGTACTGATGAATTTCGGAGAATGAAGGGATTGCATCTAATTTTTTTAATTCACTGGTGGAAATTGCTGCAGGCAAATGATTATGCCAGGGCGTGAGGAGGTTAAAATCTGCAAGCATTGAAGTGATGTGAAGTTCTATTTTACCGAGCCATGAAGTGCCTTCGTTGTTGCTTTTCAGCGTATCGTTTTGTTTTAAAACATTCACTTCGGCTAATAAAATATCGAGCGCATTCACGGTTTCATATAAGCCATCCGGCGTTTTCGCAATAAAGCCGTCATTTAGTTTTTCGATATTTTTAAACGCCGGCTGCAATGATTCCTCGAAACTTTTTTTAGCAGCGGCGATGGTGTCCCTCAAACCCAAATAATAATTGGCGCTGAAAATTTTCGCCTCCTGTATTTCAAGCAAACCCTGCCTGAGCGTGAGCAGGCTGGTAACGAAATTGCCGCTGTCAACCGTAGAAACATAGCGCGGGTTGAGCGGAACCAGTGAAATCGTATCGTACCAATTATAAAAATGCCCCCTGAACCGTTCGAGGCTGTTGAGTGTGGCGAATGTTTTTTGAAGTTCTTCAACCAAACGGTTGGGTGTGATATAACCAAAATCGTAAGCCGAAAGGCCGGAAAGCATTGCGAGGCCAATATTGGTGGGCGAAGTTCGGTTGGCAACAAATTCACGTGGCTGCAACTGGTAATTATCCGGCGGCAACCAGTTTTGTTCAGCCGTTACAAAGTCCTCAAAATAAGCCCAGGTTTTGCGTGTAACCTGGTACAGGAAATCTTTTTTCTCTCTGGAAAGTTCCACGGCTTTAGCGCCCTGCGGCTTGCTGAGCCACCACGCAAACAGCGGTGAAAAAAGCCAAAGCAGCAACACGGGCGCCGCAACAAAAATGTTCTGCGGGGCAAAATACAAAATGAGCGCGGCAATGGCTAATGCGATAAGCGGCGCCACCCACATGTAGGCGTAGCTGTCGCCGATGTTTTTTTGCTTTTTTGAGCGCATGGCAGACGAAGGCGTCCATTCTAACAAATGACGGCGCGAAACCAGCATCCGCCAATTGGCGCGAAAAATTGCATCAAGATTGCTGAAGGCTTCAAATGGCAAAACGGCGATATTAAACAGGATATGTGTGAGGTTGAGGCTGAAACCTGTACCCACGTCATTTATGTGAGACCGCATATCAATATCTGCCGATTTGTGGAAGGCTTGCCAGAGCGTACCGAGCACCGGCGTTAAAAACCAGATAGCCAGAACCGCTACCGTCCATATTATTGGTTGCGGCAGGTACAGCCAGCTAAGCGCTAAAAGTAAAACGACCGCAGCGGGAACCAGGCTACGCCTGAGGTTATCAAAAATCTTCCAGCGGGAGAGGCCAGATAAATAGTTTTTATGGGGCTTTTTGTTCTTATCGGGTACCCATGGCAGGCCCCAGCTTGCAATTTGCCAGTCACCGCGAATCCAGCGATGGCGGCGTGCCACATCGGCCCAATACGTGGGCACATATTCTTCAAAAAGCTGCACATCAGTCAACAGACCCGCGCGCACGTAAGAACCTTCCAAAAGATCGTGGCTGAGAATACGGTTCTCAGGAAAGGTTTCTCCCAGCACTTTTTCAAATACATCAATATCGTAAATACCCTTGCCTATGAAAGACCCTTCCCCAAAAAGGTCCTGGTACACATCGGAAACCAGTTGTGTGTAGGGGTCAAGCCCCGAATCATTGGCGTGGATTTTTGTGTAAAGCGAACTGCTCGTGCGTGGCAGGCTTACGGCTGCGCGGGGTTGCAGGAGGCCGTAGCCTTTTACTACTCGTTTCTTTCTTTCGCTTACAACCGGGCGATTGAGCGGGTGCGCCATTGTGGCAATCATTTTCCAGGCGGCTTCGCGCGGCAGTTGTGTATCCGCATCCAGCGTAATCACGTACTTCACATGTTTTACCGCTTCCGTATTGCCCACTACCAGCGAAAAATCGTCATGGCCGGTATTGCGCAACAGGCTGTTCAGTTCCCCTAATTTGCCGCGTTTACGTTCGTGCGCCATCCAAACTTTTTCACGGGCGTTCCATTTGCGGGGCCTGTGAAACAAAAAGAATTTATCAATGCCTTCTTTCTCGTATTTAATGTTCAAGCCTTCGATTAGTTCCCTGGCGTGATTGAGCAACTTCTTATCATCAGGCATGAACTCCTCTTTGGCATCCGCAAAATCAGTGAGCAGGGCGAAGTAAAGATTGTTTTCTGAATTGGAAAGGTAGCGTATCTCCAGTTCTTCCACCAGTTCTTCAATACCATGAATGCTGGTCATCATGCAGGGAACGGCAACCAGCGTACTGTCTTCAGCGGGTATGCCCTCGATATAATTCATTTTGGGCAGGGGCTTGGGGCTTACCAAAATTGTGGAGAGCCAGTTGGTTAAAACCGTGAACAACTGGCTGAACGCGATAAAACACAAAAGTGCCACCACCACGGCCAGCCAAACCGGTAAACCGTTGTTCCATACAACGAATGCCGCCAAAATGGTTAGCAGGTAAGTGAACAGTAAAACCGATCCTGCATACGATAAAATACGATTGTACTTTAAAACAGATTTAAGCTTGTCACTGAAAGAAAAATCGAAACCCGCCTTCTTCACCAGTTGTTTCTTTCCCGCATCATCAATTAGAAAAAAACCCACGTGGTGCTGCCTTGCCGGCCTGTTTTTTTGCGCTGCTTCTTTAGCGAGGTTTATTGCCGTTTGCGCGATCTCATATTCGGGGTTGCCGCTTTTTTTACTGGCCCATTCCACCACGTGGCGATACCAGTCGCGGGTATTAAAATCCATCCTGCCATAAACGCCGTCAATATCCCCCATTAAAATTTTGTGCACTATGCTCACGCTTTCCACAAAGTCGCGCCAGTCAGTAGTTTTAATAAGCCTGATACTTTCGATACTGTTGCGGATGGATACCTGATCAGCGGCCTGCTTTTGATTTTCCTGACTGATTAGTTCTTCGGAAGTTTCACCTCTTTCGTTAAGTGTTTGCTCCAAAAGCGTGAGCGGCATCGCCAGGTTTTGACCCTTGCCCTGTAGGCTGCGCGTGAACTCAGCCACAAAAGCGCTGCTGAGTTTAATACGTGTTTTCGACATTTCTGCCAGCACAATGATCACATCGCTGGTTTTTTTTTGCGCCGTTTGTAAAAACTGTCCGGCCCAGTAAGCCGCATTATTTTTATCCACTCTGTCAATTGCGATATGGGACGCGATGCGGCGGATATTTTCAATAACACCGAGGCGCAACATGATGGGGATTGCCCAAAGCTCGCCCATGGTTAACTTGGTTATGGTTTGGTAGGCATCAATGAAAGAAGTTACATTGGCCACATCTACGCGTCCATCGTTATGGGCAATAATTTCAAGGGCGATATCATACACACGAGGCAAACCGGCGGATTTACCTTTGGCAAGAATCGGAAGTGTTTGGCTGTATTTTTTTGGCAGGTGCTTGCGTGCCAGCGTGATCTGCTCTTTAATCAGGTAAAAATTATCCAGGAACCATTCGCTGGCAGGAGCAATCGCCATTTTCTCTTTCACCGATTCCACAAGAATGTTGTGCACATTTAAAATTGCTTCTTCATTATCGTCCAGCCGCTTCAATACTTTGTCGGGCTGCGTGCCCTTCATCACCACGTGTTTTTTAGCCACTCTCACCCCGTGCTCTTTCATTTGTGCGTTGCTGTACAATTCTGACCGGAAAGGGTTTTCGCTGGTCAACTCTTTTGAGGAGCCCAACATGAACATATCTTTCATTTGCTCCACAATATCATTAACAGGTTTCGTAAACTTCATGAATAAAATAATTAAAATTCAGTTCAAGCCAATCTTACAAATCTAACTTTTTAAACCCGCTTTGCGCGGGCAGAACATGGTAGCACTGATTAGTTGGTAGTAAGATTTTACTCAGGCATAACAACCAACAACTTTTTTACGGTGCGTTCTCACTATTTTTGGCGCTCCGGCAATTTAAGCAAAGGCTTATTATTGTTGATTATTAACCTGTTGCGAAGGCAACAATCGTGCCTTAAACTTTTATACCATTAATCTTTTAGAACTGCATGAGAAAATTTAAAGCGCTGATTATTTTTTTACTGGCCGCTGCCACCGTTCACGCCCAAACGGATACTACTATCAACGAACTAACCGAAGTAGTTATCACCGCTACCCGAAAAGCTGAAACGCCACTTAAACTTCCTTACAGCTCCTACATCAAAACACAAAAGCAGCTCAGGGAAGAACTTCCGCGTTCAATTCCCGAAGCATTGTTTGGCGTGCCGGGCGTGTTCGTGCAAAAGACCAATCACGGTGGCGGTTCCCCTTTCGTGCGTGGGCTCACGGGCAACCAAACATTGACTTTGATTGATGGCATCCGTCTGAACAATTCCACATTTAGATACGGGCCGAACCAATATTTAAACACAATCGATCTTTTTACAGTTGATAGAATTGAAGTGGTAAAAGGCTCGGGCTCGGTTCAATATGGCAGCGATGCGATGGGCGGCGTAATACAGGTATTCACCAAAGACCCTCAGTTTCGTGATAACCCGCAGGTGCATGGCAGTGTGCTGGGAAAATATATGACCGGCGATATGGAAAAAACACTGCGGGGCGCGCTTGAATTCGGCTCACAAAAATTTGCAGTAATGGCCGGGTACAGCTATAAAAGATTTGGTGACCTGTGGGGAGGCGATACAACCGGCAAGCAAACACCATCAGGCTATGATGAAAATGCTTTCGACGTAAAACTTAAATGGAACTTTGCGAATAACTGGCTGCTAAAGGCAGCGCATCAAACCGTGATGCAAAAAGATGTGGACGTGTATCACAAAGTGACGCTTGAAAATTATTCCATCAGCAAAATGGATCCGCAAAACAGGCGCCTGAGTTATATCAACCTTGAAAAACAATTTTACAATCCGTATTTTAAAAAATTACTGTTTACTGCCTCTAACCAAAACACCAGCGAAACAAGGCTGAATCAAAAAAACGGTAGCGCTGCTCTCACCAAAGAAAAAGACGATGTGAACACAGCGGGCCTCACGGCTGACGTGCTGACCCGGTTCACGCAACAGTGGAGCGCTAATTCAGGCGTGGAATTTTATTTTGATAAAGTGAATAGTATTAAATCCCAAACCAACACAACTAACGGGAGTATTACCAATGCAAGGGGCCTTTACCCTGATGATTCGAAATATACGAACCGTTCAGTGTACACTTTGCATCATTTCAATTTCAACAATATTTTTATTGAGGGCGGCTTGCGTTATAATACTTTCTCCATCACCATCAACGATACTACTTTAGGAAAGGTAACCACGCACCCTTCGGCACTTGTAGCCAATGCGGGCTTTTTGTATCAATTCAATTACCAGAACAGCGTGTATTTCAATTACAGCAATGGTTTCAGGGCGCCGAATATTGATGATATGGGAACATTAGGCATCGTGGATTTTCGTTATGAGCAACCTGCTTACGATTTAAAACCGGAGCGTTCCAACAACTTTGAAATTGGTTATAAACTGAAGGCATCAGGGGTTTACAGCAATATCGAACTTTATTACAACCGGCTTAAAAACATCATCACCCGCCAAAAAATTGAAGGTGCGGTGATTAATGGTTATCCGGTTTATGAAAAGGTGAACAACGAAAAAGGATTTATTTACGGCACCGATATTGAGGTGGGCTTCAATGTTATAAAAAACCTGGATGTAACAGCCATGACATCGTACGCCTACGGCCAAAACATTACCAAAGACGAACCGATGCGCCGCATTCCGCCAAACTTTAAACGAGTACTGGTGAACTATCACAAAGAAAACTGGTACGCAAAAGCCGAGTGGCTGAATGCCAAAAAACAAGACAGGCTTGCCAAAGGCGATACAGAAGACAACCGCATACCCGCGGGCGGCACGCCGGGTTGGAATGTGTTTAATTTATATGGCGGCTACTATGTAGGAAAAATACTATTGAATGCCGGAGTACAAAATCTTTTAAATGAAGATTACCGTTATCATGGCTCGGGCATCAACGGGGTGGGAAGAAGCGCCTGGGCAGGCGTGAGGGTTGAGTTTTAAGTGGCCAATTTCGTAAACCGATGCTACATTTCGCCAGACTCAATTTAGCACTCACAATACGTTCAATACCGATAACGGTTTACAGGTGAGATTCTATTTACTCACCCTGAACCAATCCACATCCATAAAAGCCGCGTCATTGATTTTTGTTTCGCTGGTAGCAAAAAAACCCATTTTGATACCCTTATTTATGGCTAAACAAATTCATTTTGTGTTACTTTATTATCTTTTCTATCCTCAATAATTTTCCGTCATCTGTAATACCTTCAATCACTATTTTATATGCCGTAGTATGGTCATTATTATAAAATCGAATAGGAATTTTTGCATTAACATCATTTATATAAGTATTTGCCTGCCATAATAAAGTCGCCCTCTTATCATTTTCATTATTAATTATTTTAGAAATACTATAATCAGGGTAGTAAAATTCTTTTATAATAGAATATCCCTGATAAGAAACAATATGAAAAGCTTTAGAAGAATTCTTATTAGTTTCAAATCCTTTTTTTGTATAAACGGCCAGTGCCCCGCCAGATCCACCGCCCACCGCCCCGATGAAAGTTGGAAATATTTTTAAGTAAGCAAAATCTGACATGGGTATGGAAGCGAGTGTTTCCGGCTTCACTGGCATTTCATTTAAAAACAAATTCATTTCATTATGACCTGCGCCTATTAAATTTTGGGGAACCACCTCTCCTGGTTGAGAATTATAAATTCTTTGGCCCAGTGATTTACGATAAAATATATGATAAGTATCAATTTTAACAATATCAATACCCGCCACCCTGCTCTGCAAATATTCAAAAATATTCAACTCTCCTGGAATTTGAACTTTACCGTAAACATTATTGAAAACTTCTGACTTTTTTTAACCTGCTCTAAAAATAAAAAAAATAATTATATGCTAACTTATAACTTCCACGAGGCTATTTGTCAAGAAACCTCTTTAAAGTGCTTTCAAGTCTTTCTAAATTGCCATCTTCATAACGCCCTGCTATAATTCCGTTTCTATCAATCAGAATATACACAGGAATAAATGGAATGCTATAAGATGTCAGGAAAGGATCCTTATCATTTTTGTTCGAAAGGCCGTGAATATTTATCCAGAGATAGGTTGAATCTCTTTGAATTGACTGTAGACATTTTTTAGCATCAAAATCCCACGATATAGCAATTATTTCTAGCCCCTTTTTTTTGTAGCGCTTATATAAATTTTTTAAATGAGGAATGTGTTCTTTACAGGGTGCACAATAGCTGGCCCAGTAATTAAGTAAGACATAACTTTTATCCTTGAACTCCGATAAAGTGATCTCCTTCCCATTAATGTCAATTTTACTAAAGAGTGGGGCAGATTTGCCAACCATAGCGGATTCAAATATTTTCAATTGCTCGGAAAGAGTTACTCCATACAAAGAATGCCGTACTCTTTCGGATAATCCAAGAAATAATGTATTTGATTCCTCATAGTCAATCTCACGTCGATTGAATAATAGCGATATTATATCGGGAGATAAGAAAGAATGTGGGTGCTCGTTCGCAAATTTTTTCCTTAATAAAGTTTTCTGGTGTTGCAAAGAGTCCAATAAGTTAACAAGCATTTTTAACTTCGGATTTTCTGTATGGGAATCTGTTATCTGTTTTATTTCTTTGTCAACTAATAAAATCTTTTCATCATTTACTTTGAGAAGTTTATTTAGTTCATCACTTTCATCATTTGTTTCAGAACCCGAAATATAAATAGAATGGTATGGATTTTTTGCGACTACATTAATTGTTGCCTCTGAAAGAAAAAATTCAAATTCACCGATTGAAGATTGTTCTCCTTTATTATAGATTGACAAAATTGATTTACTGGTGCCGTTTATTTTGCCAGCGAAAAAAAAAGTTCCCTGTATAGCAGCACACGTGTCGACAACTGTTTTATTTTCAAAATTTAGATATCTAAGTGTAATGATTGTGCATTTTTCTACTGATCCATTCAGAAAAAAATTATTTGAGTCCGTGAAATCGTTGCCAAAAGATTTCGCAAATAGACTAATCATAATAAAAACTAGTGTTAAGTTA
>MKRO01000006.1:0-1088 GCA_001896965.1 Sphingobacteriales bacterium 41-5
GTCTGCATCATGATATGGTCTTCTTCTTTCTCAGGCTGGTAGCGAAACATGCCAATTATTTTCCCGCTATTCAATTGTACCATATGTGGCTCCTGAAGGTGTTTAGTTGTAATGCCGGCAGTAGGCAATGCGGCTAAAATTTTCCAAGTTTTTCCATCGTCTATTGATTCTTGTACATAAAAATATTCCTCGTTCCCGCGCTTAAGCATGTTTCTTCCTAAGTATAAAAGCCTACCGTCATTTAATGCAATAGGTCCGTGAGGTGCAGTAACTTTTACAGGTATAGGGTTCTGCCATGTTTTACCTCTGTCCTCGCTTCGGCGTACCCAACTACCAAGCCATTTGTTTTTGGTTTCCTGCCCAATCTTTTCACCCACTCTGGCGTAACGGTTGTATGCGCCTTCAAAGTTTGATCTTTCAAATGCAATAGATGTAAACCAGCTCACAAGTAGCGTACCCTTTTGTGTTGTTATAATACCCGCATCCCGATCGTCAAGTGGTGTATTTGTGATGGTTTCAGGCTCCGACCAGGTTTTACCGTTGTCGGTCGTTTTAATCAATTGTGTTTTTCCCCAGGGGCAAACGTGGGCATCCCTGTCTCCGGAAAAAGCAACGATCAATTCATTGTTGTCGGCTTTTGTAATAGTTGGCCAGCCCAAGTAACGGTCAGGCTCTATCACTGCTTTCTTTACGATCAAATGTCCATTAATGTTCAATCCATAATCTGTTTGCGTACCAAAAAATTTTCCTGGCTCCCGGCATATAATTTTTGTCTCAAATACGGTTGCTATTTTATTCTCAGCGGGTGGGTTAAGATTCAAATATAGGTCGTTCCCCAAGTCATTATTGGTAGCGGTGGATGCTAAGATTGATAACGGCGGCAACACTGATAACCCCGCAAGGCCAATGAACCTACGGCGGTTTAATTTTCGGATTTGTTCACTCATATTACTCTGTGTGTTTTTAAAATAGCGAAGAAATATTTATCTACAAATGTACTTTGCATGAGAAGGCTCATATCCAATTCGATGTGCAGAAACCTCTAACGTGTCTCCCTGTGTTAAAAAGATGGGTTTGCCAAAATATAG
>MKRO01000006.1:1274-4767 GCA_001896965.1 Sphingobacteriales bacterium 41-5
CAATTCTTTTTCAGGCAGAACATGTAAGTCCCCAACCGATAGGTACCAGTCATTATAAACTTTTCTCAGTTTCTGCAAAATAAATTGATACTTAGGATCAGTAGCTAAGTTTTTAAATTCGTATGGGTCATTTTTAACGTCATACAATTCCTCTTCCGGCTTTGTTTCAAACCACCTATTCTGTATGTAATTTAATTCTCCCGCCTCTTTCATAAGTAATATCTTTCGCATCATTTGTTGGTTGAGCCTGTAAGGTAGGTTTTGATAATACGGAAGATTGGGCTTATAATTTTTAACATATTGGAAGCGCCCATCATATACTGTTCTTACTCTGTCCACACTATCTCTTGGTTCCGCTTCCATCCTATCCCTAGCCGCAAAAATATATTTTCGAGGCGTTGGTGATTTTTCTTTCCCAAGAAAAGCCTGTCCATGCATATAGGCTGGTACAGGTATATTTGCTAAAGATAAAACAGTTGCCGAAAAGTCGATCGAGCTTACCATTGTTTCATTAATTGAACCTTTGTTTTGATTGTTCTGTAGCTTTACGATTAACGGCACATGTATACCTCTTACTAATATTTCTCTCTTCACATAAGGGAGGCCATCTCCATGGTCACTATAGAAAAAAATGATTGTATTATCGTAAAGATTATCATCTTTTAATTTTTTTATAATATTGCCAACTAACGAGTCCATCACGATTATGTTTGTAAGGTTTCTGGCCATATCAATTCTTGTTTCCTTTGTATCAGGATAGTAAGGAGGTACTTTAATAGCACCGGGGTCTACCAACATCGGATATTTGCCTCGCGCCCAAATCTGGGATTCATGCGTAATCATCAAATTAATTATTGAAAAGAAAGGGGAATTATGTGGCCGGTTATTCCAGCTTGCTAATCGGCTACTTTCATCCCAAATTGTAGGCAATGCTTTAAATTGGTAATCTTCTTTAAAATTGTTTGTACAATAGTAGCCTTCTTTGCGCAGATACTCAGGAAACCCTTTAACAAACGGCGGCGGGACTATAGAATATGGAGGAACCGGCATCGTACTAAGCTCATAAGGTGTTGGATTGTTATAGTAATTCCGGTGATTATCTCCTCCGATTGACTGGGGGTACAGCCCTGTTATAATTCCCAATCGGCTGGGGGCACAAACTCCTGCAACGGTATATGCATTTGTAAACCTAATCCCATCCGATGCCAATTTGTCAAGATTTGGCGTTCGTATTTCAGTTTCACCAAAACTACTTAAATGGGGAGACATGTCCTCACATGTAATCCATAAAATATTGGGCCGGCTTAGGTGCGTTTGTTTCGTCTGTGCTGAAACCGACAATCCTGTAAACGCAATCAGAGAAATGAAGATGACTTTAAATGACATATAATGTGAAATTGAAAATATACTATTACAATGCAAAGATAACCGTGATTAAAAAACGATGCTGAGTTTACTCTATCATAAATAACAACCTTCCTTCAATTACTTGATTCTTTTTAAACACTATTCTGTCATCCGTATACGGACTTCGATAAAATAATTCGGCGCCGGCATTGCTATAATCGGCCACAAGAAGCTGCATCCTCTTGTCTTGTAACCATGCTCTCGCACTTTGCGTTCCATCTGAAATGACTTTGATTTTACTTTTGCCATTCGCCAGTGAAAAGAGTGTGATTTGGTTTTTTGTAGACCTGAAGTCGTTTGATCCAAATTCATTTGCGTCATCTTTCCAAATTTCGTGGGGCTTTCTTCCCCATAGTTCTACTTCCTCTGAATGATTTGCGGATAACGTAGAATGGCCCTGCATCCTGGATATATCACTGTCCGGATAATTGGTAAATTCTCCCTTACGATTCCAGCTTAACCTAGTAAAAGAATTTGCCAGTTGCATTAAAAGCCCATATTGTCGTGGCATCGAATCTGGGCCACTAAACTTAACCTGATATTGGACTAAAACTTCCCCACCGGGCTTAAATAGAAATGATTGCTTTCCGCTGGCGTTAAAATGAAAATGAACGTCCATATCAATTTTAATTCCTTCCGGCAGTTGACGAACCTGCATGTTTTTTGCGAACAACTGAAGCCATGAATATGATTTTAACGGGTAAATATTATTTTGATATGACTGACTTCCAATACCAGGTTTACCTCCATCATCCTTATTTAAAGGGGCGATACAAAAAATCGGGCCTCTCGTAATAACAGTTTCTCCGTTTTTGATTGCCCTATTCATTATTCCCGTTGTTTTACTTATTTCATAAATAGTGTTTCCTTGTTTTATTATATAAACCGCCTCATTTTCGCGAACAGATAATTTTACTTTTCGACTTGGCTCTGCCAAATTTTTTGTTTGTAACGTAATGACTTCCTGGTTTGCTATAAAACCTCTTGGATCAATAAAAGTGAGTTCAACTCGTTTTGTATTCAAAATCGGAATTCGAAGAGTACCGGAACTGTTTGGCGCAATCGAAGATTTTAAATGAACCATTTTCCCATCCACTCTGCACTCAATCTGTAACTTACTTAAATCAATAAAATTATATCGATTTTCGAGCTCTAGTATAAGTTTATTATCAACTATTTTCAACTGATCCACATTCTTTATTACTACAGGGCTGTAAGCTTTCTTTACACCATAGTATTCTGGTTTTTGTCTTCGCCAACCATCAATCAACCCCCAGGGGCCATACCCTACTATTCTTCCATCCGGCAAATGAAATATGTCGTCTATTCCACTCCAAATTGCGCCTCCCAGGCAGCCTTTAAAATAATATATCGAATCGTAAAGCATGGCTAATGGCTTTCCATAAGCAGATCGAATGCCCGGGTCTGTTAATAGCTCCCGCCTATTATAACAACTAATGTGAGCATATTCTCCTAACAATAAAGGACGCCCCATTTTACTAATTCGGCCAATATCTTCTACATTTGGATAATGATAATTTGCTATATCGGCCTTGCTTCCTTTATTGTTATAAGTGCCTTCACATTGATCATGAAAAACAATAATGCGCGTGGGATCGAATTTTTTACAAATGTTGTACACTTGCTGCCATTGTTCGCTCCAGTATGACTCATTTGCCATTGACCACATTATCACGGACGGGTGGTTTCTGCCTGCAATAATGTTGTCGAGGTTAGCTTTTATAAAATGAGGAAGATATTTTTCGTCCTTGTAATCCCATAATTTCCAAATAGGAGCAGCAGCATGTCCAATCCAACAAATTGCAGCTTCACTTTCTACGAGCATACCAAGTTGATCTGCGGCTTGCAGAAATTCCTCTGAAGGAGGATAATGTGAAGTACGTATGAAATTACAATTTGCGTTCCTAAAAAGTAGTGCGTCTTCCCGCTCCAGGCGAGGATTAATACTTCTGCCAGTTAGGAGATGAACATAATTGCGTTTGACACCGCGTAATTTTATGGGCATACCGTTGATAAATACCTGATTTTCTTTCGTGGTAATTTGCCTAAACCCAACTGCTTGTTT
>MKRO01000006.1:4801-6747 GCA_001896965.1 Sphingobacteriales bacterium 41-5
TTGTTAATTTGTTTGATTTCATTGTTTACAATCAACTCAGTTATTAGTTGATATAAAACCGGTTGTTCTGGATTCCAATGCCCGGGTTTAATAATTGTCATTTGGTGTAGCCCGTCTGTATTAAATTTTTTTCTGGCAACAATCTCCCCTTTTGAATTTTTTAAAATATGATTGAGTTTTATGGAGGCATCGTCTGATTTCAAATCACTTAGAGAAACATCAATATTAAGGATCGCATTCTCAAATCTTTCATCGAACACTGTGCTTATGAATAGTGATTTTATGTTAATCTCGGGCAACACAAATAGCGTAACCTTCCTCAAAATACCCCCAACGGTGTGTTCTGCATATTGAGAGATACACCCTAAGCGATCACTAATGGTCATTGCCTGAACCTCCACCTCCAATGTATTCACATCTTTAATAAAACTTGTAATATCGGTTTCAAAAGGAACGAATCCTCCTTCATGAGTACAAACAACATTTCCGTTTATCTTTATTTTACCAAATGAACTTACTCCATCAAAACGAAGTTTGATCCGTTTCCCTATCCAATCTTTGGGAATGGCAAACATTTTTTCGTAAACCGCTGTTTCGCCTTCGTACACTTTTAGTCCCTGCATTTCCCATTCGCCCGGCACCGCAATTTTCCGTTTTATCGGGTTGCCCTTAATATGAAAATTCCATTCTCCGTTTAAAGATATTTGAATTGCCGCTACCCCTTTAACAGTTACAGGCCGTGGGGATAACCGTGACACAATCTTTTCAGAAAAAATATCTTGCCCATGTAAACTGGTTAATTTCAAAATAAAACAAACAAAATAAAACAGCCGGGAAAGTATAGTATTAAAACGCATCAGCTTTTTATTTTTATTTTATTTGTAGAATACTACCTGCTATGTGTCTTGTACCGTTATGTTTATTAAAATAATAAACTATCAAAACCCTCTTGTTATCCATTTGCACCGGCCAGGGATAGCCAATATCCTGTGTACCTCCATCGTTCCGTAAAATAATCTCGGGCGCGGTTAAAAAATCTGTACACTCCGAATTCAGAATTTTTGCCCGTATACCATATGGTTGATGCCGGTATCCATACGTCACTAAAACACGTTTATCGGATAATCGCAACATAGTAATAGGGTGGCCTCTGAAACCCATTTTCTCCCAGGTGAAGGTTTTACCTCCATCCTTTGATCGTGCGATGCATGCCCAGCCATCAAAATGTGCAGTGCGCATAAACGCAACAATATCTCCTTTTGGAGTTTCATATACTGATGTTTCACTAAAAGAAATACTATCATTTTTTGCTACAACACCCGAATATTTCCAAGTTATGCCTTTGTCATAAGATATAAGCAAATGTGTACTATTAACCAATGGACTATGTTTATCAATAGTTGCCACAACCCAATATATCTGGCCATTTTTCCCTTCCCACAAGGCCCCTCTGTTAAACGCCGGAAGCGGCTCCCCAAAGGCATTGTTATTATGTTCGAAAGAAATATTTGGAGGATAATACGGACCTTCCCATCTTCTACCACCGTCTATTGATCGAATGACATAACCACCATTAAAAACAGCATTCAATGTAAAGTGTGAAAATATAGGCGGCTTAATTTTTGAATCGGCTCGTGGGAATACCCAACTATAGCTCGTACACAAAATAGTTCCGTCACGCAAGGTAAGCAGGCACGGGTCCTGTGACCCTCCAAAAGGGAAAGCAAATAACAAATCCGGTTTTGCCGGCCAATTGATACCATCCTTAGACCGCATCATCATCAAATAGCTATTGGGGTCTGCGTGATTACTACCTTTCTCTCCAAATAGCTTTCTCTCGGGCGCCCTTCGAAATGCTAAAAAATATTCACCGTCAGTTTTTCCAATGATTGATGGAAACGATGAACTTGTTTAAACTTTAATTTTTCTTAAAAATCTGGTGATAA
>MKRO01000007.1:0-2404 GCA_001896965.1 Sphingobacteriales bacterium 41-5
AACAATGCCCATAATCTTTTTTACATTTAATTTTTAAACAGGCTCTTAATCTAAAAGACCTTCTGAAAATAGAAATTCTGAAAATATTCTCTCCCGACCCGCTTTTTGTAATCAGAAAGAAACTAAAATAACGGGTAATCTCCTTACCTTTGCAGTCCAAATTAGTTCTTTTATAAAATCCCGTAGGGGAAAATGAGGAATTTGGAAGACTGAAGTAATTAATTTTCAGTCGCTTGAACCAATAAATCAAATAAAAATGGCAAAAGAAGTTTCAGGCTTTGTAAAGCTTCAGTGCAAGGGTGGCCAGGCCAATCCTGCACCTCCAATCGGTCCGGCGTTGGGTTCCAAGGGTATTAATATCATGGAATTCTGCAAGCAGTTCAATGCACGCACACAGGACAAAATGGGTAAAGTTCTACCCGTGTTAATTACAGTTTATAGCGACAAAAGTTTTGATTTCGTAATCAAAACCCCGCCTGCCGCAGTGCAGTTGATGGAAGCCGCTAAAATTCAAAAAGGTTCCAAAGAAAGCAACCGCGCCAAAGTAGGCAAGGTTACATGGGATCAGGTTGAGGTAATTGCTAAAGACAAAATGCCCGACCTGAACTGCTTTACTGTGGAAAGCGCCATGAAAATGGTAGCCGGTACCGCACGCAGCATGGGCCTTAACGTGGAAGGTAATGCTCCATGGGAAAATTAATCCATTAAAGAACTTTTAAAAGAATTAGAAATGGCATTCATTGGTAAAAAAAGAAAAGTTGCAGATACTAAGGTAGATGCAAATAAAACATATTCGTTACAGGAAGCATCTGCATTGGTGAAAGAAATCAATGTAGCAAAATTTGATGCTTCAGTTGACCTGCACGTGCGCTTAGGCGTTGATCCTAAGAAAGCCGATCAGGCAATCCGTGGCACAGTTACGCTTCCCCATGGGACCGGTAAAACTAAAAAGGTTTTGGTGCTTTGCACACCCGATAAAGAAGAATCTGCAATTGCTGCAGGAGCCGACCATGTAGGTTTGGATGAATTTATTACAAAAATTGAAGGCGGTTGGACTGATGTGGACGTGGTAATTGCTACACCACAGGTGATGCCCAAAATTGGTAAGCTGGGTAAAATACTTGGCCCCCGCAACCTGATGCCAAACCCTAAAACCGGTACTGTTACCAACGATGTTGGCGCGGCGGTTAACGAGGTTAAAGGTGGTAAAATCGCGTTCAAGGTTGATAAGGCAGGCATCATTCACGCTTCGATTGGCCGCGTAAGCTTCGCTCCTGAAAAAATTGCGGCTAACGGCCAGGAGTTGATTAATGCATTAATTAAAGCAAAACCTTCCACTGCAAAAGGCTCCTATTTAAAAGGCATCAGCATGGCAAGCACAATGAGCCCGGGTATTGCTTTAGACACTAAATCATTTGTTCATTGATAACCCTAACTTCAATCGCTTAACAACCTTCCCTATCCGAACGGAGAGGGACGAGGGGTGAGGCTCAAACTTTATATAAAATGACTAAAGAGCAAAAAAACGAAGTAATTGAGGTGCTGAAAGGCAAGTTCTCTCAGTACAGCAATTTTTATATTACCGACACTGAATCACTTACGGTTACCCAGGTTGGTAAATTACGCCGCGCTTGTTTTGATAAAAACGTTGAAATGCGTGTTGCAAAAAACACACTGATCAAAAAAGCACTGGAATCAATCGATGCCGAAAGGTTCAGCGATGTGTACAACAGCCTGCACCAGGTTACTGCTTTGTTATTCAGTGAAAATCCTAAAGAGCCGGCTTTAATCTTAAGCAGCTTCCGCAAGGACAGCAAACTTGAAAAGCCTGTATTGAAAGCTGCTTTCATTGATGGCAGCGTGTACGAAGGCGACGATCAACTGAAAGCGCTTACCACGCTTAAAAGCAAGCAAGACCTCATTGGCGAAATCATTGGCTTGTTGCAATCACCTGCCAAAAATGTTATCAGCGGCTTAAACGCCGGGGGTAAACTGGCAAGCCTTATCAAGGCGTTGGAAGAACGCGAGGGTGTTCCTGCATAATTTTGATTTGGGCAATGTTGCATATGGCATCGGTTTTACCTGCGCCTGTGCGATGCGTCAGATAAAGTTCTTTAAAATACCTAAGCCTTCGGGTTTGTGAAGGCAACAATTATAAACCTCCGCCGGAGTTCTCTGGTAAGCGCAAAGGTGTCACCCCGAGCCTGCCGAAGGGCAATGAAGGCGGTTATTAAAATGTAAAAAAAATGGCGGATTTAAAAGCATTTGCAGAACAGTTAGTAAACTTAACTGTAAAAGAAGTAAACGAGTTAGCTCAAATTTTAAAAGATGAGTATGGCATTGAGCCTGCTGCTGCTGCAGTAGCTGTTGCTGCTGGCCCTGCTGCCGGCGGTGGCGCTGAAGC
>MKRO01000007.1:2591-6072 GCA_001896965.1 Sphingobacteriales bacterium 41-5
AAGCTGAAGCTGAAGATGTAGCAGCTAAATTGAAAGAAGCTGGCGCTGAAGTTGAAGTAGCTTAAGATTTGTACTTAATTTTATTAAAAGCTGTTCTGTAAGGGCAGCTTTTTTTGTTTATATTATTTTGAGAAGTTAATTTTAATTGCCGAAAAATACCGTGTATTAAATTCTTCGTTATGAAAAAACATCTACAAGTTTGCTTTTTCGTTATTTTTCATTTATCAGTATGCGCTCAGTATAAGGTCTTTTCGGAAAATATGGGTAATGTTTCAGTTGGTGCTTCTACACCAACTGCCAGAACTTATACCGGCTTTGAGAACTATAATCAGAACGGCATCACTTATGGAGCTGATATAGGCAGTACAGCTACTGTACGTAGTACCGTAAATAGCTCTTCAGGATATACAACTGCGTCCGGAGAAAATTTTGTAAATATTGCCGGCAATGCGTCTGCATATTTTTCAATCAATAATATTCCCGTTACTAATGGCACCGGCCTTCAGTTATCTTTTGGAGTAAGCAAATCCCTCATTGCTGAAAACGGGAGCAGTTTGACAGTGGAGGTTGTTATGAATGGCAATCCGCCAATCATTTATTCTCCTACGTTAGCAACAGGAAGTGGTACTACCCAATGGTACTATGTCACAGCAACCATAACTATTCCTCCCGGAAACCTGCTTGATATAAATTTTAAAAATACAAGTACTTCTACAAATAGTGTGGCTTACCGGATCGATGATATTTTGGTCACCTCGGCCACTCCACTTCCAGTTACCTTCGATAAAGTACAGGCTACCCAATCAAACGGGCAGTTAAAAGTACTATGGATCACTTCCTCTGAAACAAATAATGATCATTTTGATGTGGAAGTTTCTCAAAACGGAAAAGATTTTACTAAAATAGCTACTATCAAATCAAAAGCCGTGAGTGGTAACTCGTCTACGCCCCTTCAATACGAATTTACGACTCCTGTTAGTGCAATGGCATTGGCAGCAATTTCTCTATTTTTGGCTATTCTATCAATTGGCGTCAAAAACCGTGGCAGGCAGGCAACCCTACTTTTCACAACCCTGCTCACAACCATTTTCTTTATTTCATGCCAAAAGGGAAATATTGTTCAAAGAGAGGCAGCGAATAAAATATTCGTACGCGTGGCACAGGTGGATATTGATGGAACAAAAAGTTATTCAAAAATAGTGAAGGTTATAGATGAATAGCATACGGATAAACAATAGACATATTGAAGCCGGAAGCGGTCGCGGACTAATTATTCATTTCTAAATCGTTTCAAACCCTTTAGGGCTGTAGATTCTTTTATTGTATCTTCACACCCCAATTTTAGCAAAGAAATTATGAAACGACTATCCTTTTTAATCCTTGCCCTTACCATCACATTATTTGCATTTGCTCAAACAGTTAAAAAGCCCGCACCCCAGCCTCCCAGCGACACCTACGAAAAATTTAAAGTTGCGGCCGCCGGCTACACGTTTGTAAAATTTGACCTTGACAAAACTTTAGAAACGCTTGAAAGAGCCGATATTCATTATCTCTGTATCAAAGACTTTCATCTACCGCTAAACAGCGATGCACAACAAATTGCAGCTTTTCATGAAAAATTAAAATCAAAAGGCGTAACCGGCTACGCCGTTGGCCCCATTTACATGAGGACCAAAGGCGCAGTTGACACAGCATTTGAATATGCCAAAAGAGTGGGCGTAAAATTAATTGTTGGCGTTCCCAATCATGAGCTTCTTCCCTATGTTGATCAAAAAGTGAAAGAATATGACATGAAATACGCCATCCACCTTCATGGCCCCGATATTGTTTTATATCCTGATGCTGATGACATTTGGAGCCACATTAAGAACCTGGACAGCCGTATTGGCATGTGCCTTGATATCGGCCACGACAGGCGCGCAGGAAAAGATCCTGTAAAAGATCTTCAGAAATACGCAAAACGCGTTTACGATATTCACCTGAAAGACGTTACTGCGGCAAGTAAGCAGGGATACTCGGTAGAAGTAGGCCGCGGCATTCTCGACTTTCCGGCTTTTGTAAAAATGTTGAGAAAAGTGGGTTACTCAGGTATGGTAAGCCTTGAGCATGAACGCAACATGGATAACCCCTTCATAGGAATTGCAGAATCTATAGGTTATTTCAGGGGAATTATTAGAGCCACTAAATAGTACGGAAACCAAATGATTAAAGGATGCCGCATATTTTTGCGGCATTTTCTTGTTGTTTTAAATCAATTGGAAGAATTTTTATTTGGCTCCTTTATTTAGTAAATTTGTAAAGAGAGAAAGGAGATATTGAGGTCATGGATAAAACCTAAATCTGTGCATCATGAACTACGAGAGAATATTAATTGCCATTGACGACAGTGCCCATTCACTGCACGCCGCCGAAAAAGGATTTGAGCTTGCCATTGCTGTAAAAGCTGAAATAGGCGTAGCTTACATTGTTGACATCATGCACGAACCCGTGATCCCCGAAACCGGGCTGGTGGCAAATGACATTCAGCATAACAGCGCTGCTACAGCCAATAAGGTGATTGACCAACTCATAACAAAATTTCCTGCGGCCGGCGAAATTACCCGTTTTACCCAGGAGGGCTTTCCAAAAAAAGAAATTGTAATGATCGCTAAAGATTGGGGGGCTGATCTGATTGTAATGGGTACCCACGGCCGTTCCGGGCTCTCCTACCTGTTATTGGGCAGCGTTTCAGAGTATGTAATCAAACACACAAACGTCCCTGTTATGGTGGTTCCGTTAAGGGAAAGGCCCTAACTACCTCTCTGAGAACCCGTATTCTGTTGCTTATTAACAAACCCGGCGGCGCTCTGAGGTTTCTGAATGAATTTAGAGTTCGTTCCGCCCTTTGAATTGGCCTTTTGGCTATCCTTTTTCTTTCCTTTTTTATTTTGATTGAGTAATGACATGTTTGCTGATTTTTATAAAGATAAAGAATTGGCCCGTCTAACCAAGTTTAACTTGTTATAGTTTTAGCCTGTCAGAATATTCTAAATAAATCAAGATACCAGTTTCGGGGTTAAACGTAATCTCATACTTTCTGCAGGAGGTTTCGTTCTGCGCTTCAAACTTGTATAGGTTTTGATCTTCATACCAAAGAGAACTTCGCGTGTACATTTTCTCCCGATTGCTATCGGGATGAGAAAAATTTGTCACGCTTCGTTTCATTAGTATTGTTTGATTTCAATACGGCAAAATTATGAATTGCCAATAACTTACATTTGCAAAACAAATAATTTAAGTTTTAATAACCAGTATATTTTTAGATGAGCGAAGATAAAAACGTGCAACCGGAGAAAAGTCTCAATTTTTTAGAAGAGATCATCGAATCCGACCTGGCTTCAGGTAAATATAAATCAATTGTCACAAGGTTTCCACCCGAACCGAACGGCTATCTGCACATTGGCCACGCCAGCAGTATTTGCTTAAATTTCGGGCTGACCGA
>MKRO01000007.1:6131-7327 GCA_001896965.1 Sphingobacteriales bacterium 41-5
ACAGTATAAAAGGCGATGTGGCATGGCTGGGCTTTCGCTGGGAAAATGAATTATACGCTTCGGACTATTTCGACCAATTATTTGAATTTGCTGTAAAGCTTATTAATAAAGGGTTGGCGTATGTTGATGACAGCACCAGCGAAGAAATTGCAGAACAGAAAGGCACGCCTACCACTGTTGGCCGCCGCAATCAATTTGCAGAAAGAACGGCAGAAGAAAACCTGCGTCTGTTTGAAGAAATGCGTGATGGCAAATACCAAGACGGCGAAAAAGTTTTACGTGCAAAAATTGACATGCATTCATCTAACATGCTCATGCGCGACCCGATCCTTTACCGCATCAAACATGCGCATCACCACCGCTCGGGCGATAAATGGAGTATTTATCCAATGTACGATTTCGCGCATGGCCAAAGCGATTCAATCGAAAACGTGACTCACTCTATTTGCACGATGGAGTTTGTACCCCACCGTGAAGTGTATGACTGGCTGATAGAAAAGCTGGAAATATTCCCATCACATCAATATGAATTTGCACGCCGTAACCTGAGTCACACGGTAATGAGTAAACGAAAGTTGTTGCAATTGGTAAACGAAGGTTACGTTTCTGGTTGGGACGATCCTCGTATGCCAACGATTTCGGGATTACGCCGCCGCGGTTACACGCCTGAAAGTATTCGTGATTTTGCTGACAGGATTGGCATTGCGAAACGCGATAATACAGTTGATGTAGGCCTTTTGGAATTTTGCGCGCGGGAACATCTCAATAAAGTTGCGTTGCGAAGAATGGTGGTATTTGATCCTTTGAAAGTTATCATCACAAATTATACGGGAGATGGTGAAACCCTTGTTGCTGAAAATAATCCCGAAGATATAAACGCAGGTGAAAGGCAAATTACCTTCAGCAATGAACTTTATATTGAGCGCGAAGATTTCATGCAAGACCCACCCAAGAAATATTTCAGGCTTGCACCGGGCCAAATGGTGCGGTTGAAATATGCTTACATTATAAGGTGCGATGAAGTGCTGAAAGATGAGTTCGGTAACATTATTCAGTTAAATTGCTCTTATGTTCCTGAAAGTAAAAGTGGCAATGACACATCCGGCATTAAAGTGAAAGGCACGCTGCATTGGGTGAATGCGAAGGATTGCATTAAGGTTCAGGTGAATGAATACGACCGTCTTTTTCAGGCTGAA
>MKRO01000007.1:7639-10708 GCA_001896965.1 Sphingobacteriales bacterium 41-5
ATAACCGGCAAATGATCCGAAGCATAAGGCTCCTGAATGACTTTGTGAGAAACAATTTTAAAAACTCCCGCGGGGCGAAACGCAATAAAATCAATTGTTTTTGTTGGGTTTACCTGAGGAATGGTTGGCGCGCAATTATTACAGGTTAATGCAAATTTTGATTTTATTATTTGCATCACTTCACTGTTTTCAACAGCGTTGAAATCGCCGGAGATAATTAACGGAAGTGTAACACCGGAAGCAATCCTGTTGATTTCTGCCGCCTGTAAAAGCCTGTTTGTAGGCTTACCCTGTGCATCCAGGTGTGTGCTGCCGAATTTTATTTTTTTATTGCCGGGCAATGTAACTGTTACGAGGCTCAATACGCGGTGCTCACCATTTGTAGTTTCATCAGTTGGAAGTTTGTGAGTTTGCATGTCGCTAAGCGGATAACGCGATAGGATCGCCACGCCATAATCACCACCGTTATAATCAATCGCCTTTGAAAAGTGAAAAGATTTATACCCGGCCTTTCCTGCAATTTCTTTTATCTGATTGATTCTACCTGAGCGGCCGATGTTCACGTCAATCTCCTGTAACGCAACCAGGTCAGGGCTTTCGCGTTTAATCACGTTTGCGATGGCATCAATATCTATCAGGTCCGGCTTTGAAGGCGGGTTCGCATGATGCACATTGTAGGTCATAATTTTTAACTCGCCATTAAAGGCTTTTGACGAAGCCGGCGCAGTTTTGTTGGCACATGAAAATAATATAATTGCAAATGAAAAAAGTAAGATAAGGTTTCGTATCATGTTGAGTAGTTTAATTTCCGTTATACCACAAAGCGTGCAAGATAATACACAATGTTCACAAAGAAATATAATGCATTTTGAAACTGAATGTTTTTTGTGTATTGATCAACGATGCATTACGGCTTAAACCTGCAAAGCCTGCCTACCGTACAGTCCCTAAACGTTGATGCTCAAAACATAGAAATATTAATCATTTACATAATCGCTCAAATAGCTGAAATGGTTGCCCAATGCGCCTCCATGCGCAATAGTGGCGCGGTCAATCACTGGCGAACTACCCGTTAAAATATCATCAAGAACATATTTAATCAACTGTTCACCAAAATACCTGCTGGCATCGCGCGGTAATTCATTGGGCAGGTTGCTCACCGCCATCATATCTATGGAGTCCTTTAAATATGGCGCTGTTTTTTGGAGAGAGTTCCGGTCAATACCGTAAACCGGATCTTCGATTGACTGGCCGCCAACATTGATTGGCACCGAACCATCCACATCATCTGAAACATCGGCAATCGTTTGAACGATGAAATCGTCGGACTTGATATCATTCTTTTGAAACAGGCGTGGCAACTGGGTATCCCAATAAATGCCGTTTAATAAAATATCTGTTTGCGCAGCGTAGGGCAAAAATTTACAAACGTAATCCTGGGGGTTCTTATGAAAATCTTCGCGACTGTATTTGCCGGATTGAGCATGCATGTACAATTCCTGTCCTTTCAACTGAGTGTACACGGGGTAGGAAAAGCGCCTTACTAAATAATCATCAGGCTCTACTTCGTGAATACCCATCAGGTTCATGATCTCCAACAAACCATGCGCCACGCGGCCGCTTCCGGTAACAACAATTTTTACATTGGGTAACTTCAACCCAAAATAGGTATGAATAAGTTCTTTAAAATTCCTTTGCTGATAAACCCGGCGCATGTTGTAAAGTCCGGTCCGTTGGCCGTAAGCCCACATACCATTATGAGCGCCAACAATCCCGGCAAAAAAACCAAATCCGATGATGCGCTGGCCGTCTTCATGTTCGAGGCATTCGTAATCGACCAGAGTGATATTTTTATTAAGAATCGTTTTTAGCAATTGCTTATTATAGGGCTGCTTCTTTTTTGTGTGTGAAAAAAACAGGTAAGTTTTATTGGCGATGAGCTGATCAATGGGAACTTCCTTAATGCCAAATAAAATATCGCATTGTTCCATGTTTTCGCTCAACTCCACACCATCCCTTTCATATTCTGAATTACTGTAACACCTGTTGCCACTTGGTTGTACGATAACTTTCAGGTTTTTGTTAGTTTTTTGTAACCATTTACATTGCTCAGGAGTAAGCGCCACGCGGTTATCGTGCGGCACTTTTCCTTCCTTTATTAACCCGATCTTAATCATTAGCCTAAATTTGCAAACAATGCTGAAAGTTAAATGTTATTTTTCAAAGGCATAACCCACACATGCACACATTGAAACAAATATGGAAAGTTTTCCTGAGAATCGTTCTTCCCCGAAAGACTTGTTGTAAGTAATTTGGACGGACGGATCGAATAGGGTCAGGCGAAGTCATCCAAACAATGTTTACAAAAGCAGTAAATTCGCCCTAAACTTTTTTCGATGATCAATAGAAAAAAATTCCTTCAGTTAGGTAGCCTATCGGCTTTCTTAACCCTTTTAATAAAAAATACAAACGCAAGCGCTGTTCGCAATTCCGGCGGCCCAATCGTCATCTCAACCTGGGACGCGGGTATTGCCGCGAATAACGGCGCCTGGGAAATTTTAGGCAATGGTGGCAATGCTTTGGATGCCGTGGAAAAAGGTGTGATGGTAACAGAAGCCTCTCAGAATTGCTGTGTAGGGTTGGGCGCAAACCCCGACAGGGATGGCTTTGTAACACTTGACGCCTGCATTATGGACCACCAATTTAATTGTGGCAGTGTGGCGTTTTTAGAACGGATCAAACACCCGATTGCTGTGGCGAGGCGTGTGATGGAAAAGACGCCGCACGTAATGCTGGTGGGCGATGGCGCACAAAAATTCGCTGTTTCCGAAGGCTTTCCTTTGGAGCCTCAGGTACTTTCGGAGGAAGCTGAAAAAAACTATAAACAATGGTTAAAAGAATCAAAATACGAACCGGCTATTAACCGTGAGAATATTGAAAACAAAGAGCACGGCCCTTTTGCGCCCGCTCAGTTTGACAATGGCGATTGGAATCATGATACGATTGGTATGGTGGCGATGGATGCCAATGGGAACCTAAGCGGAAGCTGTACTACAAGCGGTATGGGCT
>MKRO01000008.1:0-435 GCA_001896965.1 Sphingobacteriales bacterium 41-5
TTATTCGCAAATGCACATTGATTTTCACGGCCACAATGATTACGACCTGAGCGTAGCCAACGCACTGGAAGCTGTAAAAGCGGGTGTGAACGGCTTGCACCTTACCATAAACGGGATGGGCGGAAGGGCCGGAAACACGCCGCTGGAAAGCACTGTAGCAGTTTTGAACGATTATTTAAAGGACGTGAAAACATCGGTGAATGAAAAGGCATTGTACAAAGTGAGTAAACTGGTACAAGCATTTTCAGGGTTCAGGGTATCGCCCAGTAAACCCATTGTAGGTGAAAATGTTTTTACACAAACTGCCGGCATTCATGCTGACGGCGACAAAAAGAAAGGGCTTTATTACAATGATTTATTACCCGAGCGTTTTGGCCGTAAACGAAAATATGCTTTGGGCAAAACTTCCGGCAAAGCCAATATTGAAAATAACCT
>MKRO01000008.1:691-2103 GCA_001896965.1 Sphingobacteriales bacterium 41-5
AACATGCGCAGGGTGATGGCCAGTACGATGCTTTTATGAACGCGCTCAGAAAAATTTATCATTTGAAAAAATTGGAATTAGCTAAACTGACTGACTACGCAGTTCGAATACCACCGGGCGGTAATTCCGATGCGCTTTGCGAAACAATCATTACCTGGGAAAAAGATGGCCGCGAATTTTCTACAACCGGACTGGACAGTGACCAAACAGTTGCGGCCATTAAAGCCACTCAGAAAATGTTGAATATTATTTAGAAGCCTGTGTTGGTGTAGTTTTTAAAGCCTTCAAATACAGTAATTAAGCTTCCGGAAATATTGTTTTTTTTGAATGGAATCTTCAAAGACTAACGAAACTATTTTGCTTTAGACTTTTTTGCCGAAGTTTTTTTTGCCGGGGTCTTTTTGGGAGGAACTTTCAACCCCTTTTCCTTAGCCTCAGAAATTGCGATGGCAACTGCCTGTTTCTGGTCTTTAACTTTTTCACCGGAGCTGCTTTTTAGCTTACCCTTTTTCCGTTCGTGCATTACATCTTCTATCTTCTCCTGCGCCTTTTTTGAATATTTTGTCATAATGTTTTACACGTTCTGGCTCAACAATCAAGCCAGCTAAGTAAAATGCATTTTTGAAGTGAAGTTTATTTGTGTAATTTTATTAAAATTGCATCTCGCTATAAAACTGTTTTATGAAGAAAGTAATCCTTGTTGCCCTGATAATCCTTGCTGGTATTACATCCTATGCTCAGAACGACAGTTCAAAAAATGTTGTAAGAATGGTTGGTGAACCGAAATCTGAAATGATTGCAAAGTCGAGAAGAATATTACTTGATCAATTCGTTGAAAAAAATTTTTACGGAGTTATGAGTGAAATGGAATACCTGATGAACCTTGATGATGAAGATTATATTGCATTGTACCCGCAGGAGTTCTGGCTGTTGTCGTATTGGATGAAGGATTACAAGTCAATTTTAAGAACGGTTGAGTCACCTGAGTCGGAAATGGCCAATCCCAAAGTCAAAAGAATTCCACCGCAAAATGATTACCTCACAATAAAGGTTATTGAGAAGACAAGAGAAAGCGAAAGTTCGCTTATTGACGACATCGCTAAAAGTTCTCTGGACGCTGAAGAGAAAAAATTCCTTACCATCCATTTAAAATTTTTGGCTGAGGATATCGGGTTCGCGCATCCCTGCCAGAATGAATTAAATGTGCTGGCCGATGATTTTTTAAATAGCTACCCATCAGGTAATTATTCAAATTTTGTAAGGAAATATGTCCGTGTTAAATACGAACCAACCTCGTCAGGTTTGGGTTATTCCCTTCACGCAGGAACCCTGCTATTCACAGGAAATCTTAAAAGTTATTTTAACAATCCAACATTTATAGGCATGGGCATTGATGCTTTAAGAAGCAAATG
>MKRO01000008.1:2111-3895 GCA_001896965.1 Sphingobacteriales bacterium 41-5
TTAAATATTGGTTTTACAATTGGTAAAACAAAATCCGATATGCCGGTAAATGACGTTATATGGCCTTCGGGGTCCAAAACCTTCGGCGGTCATATTGATTTGGCTGCGGGCTATTTCGTGGTTAATAATGAAAAAATCGGCATCGCGCCTTTCGTAAGTGTGGGCATTTTTGGCTTGCCGTCAAATGCCAATATGGATAAGCAACCGGAATTAAAGGAAGCCGGTATTAAAACAAATGTTGCAGGGACTTTTGGTTTTATGACCGATATTAAATTGAAAACAAAAACTGAAAACAACCTTTATCAATTTACAGGCCCCTCTGCTAATACCACATCGCTGCGATTAACCTACGGTTATATTGCAACTCCTGAAAGGAACAAATACGTTGACCTGAGTGGAAGTGTACATAAAATTACTTTAGGCATTGGTATAATGGGCAGGAAACATAAACGGGTGGAATAGATTTGTATTTAGAAAAATAAAAACGCCGATTTGTACCGGCGCTTTACTTTTTTGTTGTTGAGATCAGTTTAGTTTCTTCTGAAGATTTTCATCAATTGCATTCAGGAAATCTTCGGTATTCAGGTAATGTTCTCCTTGGGTTACTTTGTTGCCGTGAATACATACCGCCAGATCCTTTGTCATTTTGCCTTCCTCAACAGTTTCAATGCAAACTGCTTCCAAATTATTTGCAAAATCAATCAATTCCTGGTTGTTATCTAATTTACCTCGAAATGCCAAACCCCTTGTCCATGCGAAAATGCTGGCGATAGGGTTTGTGCTTGTCGGATTACCTTTCTGATGTTCACGGTAGTGACGGGTTACCGTGCCGTGTGCGGCTTCTGCTTCCATTGTTTTCCCATCAGGAGTTACAAGTACTGATGTCATTAAACCTAAAGAACCGAAACCCTGGGCAACCGTATCGCTTTGCACATCGCCATCGTAATTTTTACAAGCCCATACAAAGTTCCCGTTCCATTTTAAAGCACTCGCTACCATATCGTCAATCAGCCGATGTTCGTAAGTGATGCGTGCTTTTTCAAATTCAGTTTTGAACTCGTTTTCATAAATTTCCTGAAAGATATCTTTAAACCTTCCGTCGTATTTTTTAAGAATGGTATTTTTTGTACTCATGTACAATGGCCATTTTTTTTGCAAAGCCATGTTAAAACAACTGCGCGCAAAGCCCTGAATGCTTTCATCAGTATTGTACATGCTCAGCGCAACGCCATCATCTTTAAAATTGAAAACTTCAAAAGTTTGAGGTTCGCTGCCGTCTTCAGGAGTGAAGGTCATGGTTAATTTTCCTTTTCCTTTTATAACAGTATCGGTAGCGCGGTATTGATCGCCAAAGGCATGGCGGCCAACAATGATAGGCGCTGTCCAGTTAGTTACAAGTCTTGGGATATTGCTGATTACGATTGGCTCACGAAAAACAGTTCCATCCAAAATGTTTCTTATAGTGCCGTTGGGGCTTTTCCACATTTGTTTCAGGTTGAATTCCTTCACGCGGGCTTCGTCTGGCGTGATGGTGGCACATTTAATACCCACGCCATGTTCCCTTATGGCATTGGCTGCGTCAATTGTAACCTGGTCATTTGTAGCATCGCGGTGTTCAAGGCCAAGGTCGAAATATTTAATTTCCACATCCACGTAGGGGAGTATTAATTTGTCTTTAATAAACTTCCAGATGATCCTTGTCATTTCATCACCGTCCAATTCCACAACAGGATTGGCAACGTTAATTTTCTGAGCCATAATTTTTTAATTTGTATATCGGTTTC
>MKRO01000008.1:3904-6451 GCA_001896965.1 Sphingobacteriales bacterium 41-5
CTGTTAGCGGCAAATCTACATATTTACAATTATTTTTTGTCAATTAATGAATCATAATTACCACGATGGCAGGTTTCGTTGAATTTTTTGCCGGTTATTACGGTTTTGTTTGAAAAATCCAGAAAATAGTCGCGATTTTATAAAAAGAAAAAATTGATTTGAAACAATAAAGTATTATTTTTTATTTTTGATTATGTCTACTTCAGCGAACATGCCAGAACAATTTTTTAGTTTTTTAAGACAATTTGTAAATATCACTACAGCAGAAATCAATAATTTTTTAGTCCCCGTCATAAAGGTGAGAGAGTTTAATAAAAAGCAATTTATCATCAAGGCAGGTGAGGTGGAGAATTATATAAATTTTATTGGCAGCGGCCTGATCAGAAAATATTACCTGCATGATAATGAGGAACGGATCACGCAAATAGCGATAGAAGGACATTTAGTTTCCAGTCAGGAATCCCTGTACACCCGCACACCATCTGAATATTATATTGAAGCGATAGAACCCACTACTCTTGTGTCAATTGCAAATGAAGACCTTGAAAAAATGTTTGCCCAAAGTCATAACCTGGAACGGATGGGCCGCCTGATAGCCATTCACACTATGGTTTTAATTGACAAGCGTCAAATGAGTTTGATTAAACAATCTCCGCGGGACAGGTTTTTAAATTTTGTTTCAAATTACCCTGAGATTATTCAGCGGGTACCGCAGAAATACTTAGCCTCGTTCTTAAATATCAAACCTGAAACTTTCAGCCGGTTTAAACATTTGATCAAAACACAAAAACCGGCGGATAAAGCCAACCAAATTGGTTTTCATCTTTAACTGTATCAACTGTTCACAACCAACAAAGGAATTTTTATAAGGTGACGAACTTTATTAATCGTTTCGCCGTAGAGCAGATCTTTTAACCCTTTGTGCCCATGGGCGCCAATTACCAATAGCTCCACACTACTTTCTTTCACCAACCGTGCAATTTCCCGCGCCGGTTTACCAACGCCCAGCAGGGTTTCTGTATTATAGCCCATGTTTTTTAGCTGTGCCGCATACTGATCCAAATATTGCTGGTCGGCCTCAGTTTCGGAATCAAGGCCCTCTCCAAATTTTACGGTAGCGGCCACTCCTTCAACAACGTGGATTAGTACGAAAGTTGTATCCATATCGCCATGAGCAAGCGCCTGATTAAACAGGGGCTGATCCATTTTGCTAAAATCAATTGCGATAGCTATTCTTTTATAATCAGGGATTGAGGTAATATTTAGCGTTACCGGTTGTTGATGTAGAAGCGCTCTTTGCGCTGCATGCCTTATTTTTCCAAGCGGATAGACGACTGTATATCCCAGCAAAACCACAAAAAATATTGCACTTGCTATAATCAGGAATTTTGCTAAAAAATTTCCCGGGTCATCAAAATAGGAAGATGCCTGTTCAAAAATCATTCTGAGGTTGAGGTATAACAATACGATGGTGATTAACCAGGCCGCTATTTTCGCGAGCGGTTTGATTGCAAATTTTCCCATAGTAGTTTTGTCGCTTACAAAATGAATAAGAGGGATCACTGCGAAGCCTAATTGTAAACTTAAAATAACCTGGCTGAAGATGAGGAGCGCGTCAACTTCACTCTCGCCGTAAATTAAAATTATAATTGCTGCGGGAACCACCGCGATCAGTCTTGTGATCAATCTTCTTATGATGGGGCTGATGCGGAGGCGCAAATATCCTTCCATTACAATTTGCCCGGCGAGCGTACCTGTGATGGTGCTGCTTTGGCCGGCTGCAATTAAAGCCACAGCAAAAAGCTTCGCTGCAAATGAACTGCCGAGTTGCTGGGGCAATAATTCATAAGCCTGCTTTAACTCCGCAACATCAGTTCTGCCCGTTTTAAAAAATACCGTAGCTGCTAATACAAGAATGGCGGCGTTCACAAGAAAGGCCATGTTCAGAGCTACGGCGCTGTCAATAAAATTTAATTTCAAAGCCTTTTTGATACCCGCGTCATCTGTTTTAAATTTTCTGGTTTGTACTAGCGCAGAATGCAGGTACAGATTATGCGGCATTACCGTAGCGCCAATGATGCCGATTGCGATGTATAACGCAGTATCATTGGGGATTGAAGGAACTAATCCTTTTACTACTTCGCCCATCTTTGGCTCGGCTACCAAAATCTGAATTAAAAACGACATCGCAATAATAAAGATCAGGCCAATGATAAATGCCTCTAACTTTCTGATGCCCCAGCGTTGAAGTAGCATTAATAGAAAAGTATCAAGGGTTGTTAATAGCACACCGTAAATCAGTGGCAGGCCTGTAAGCAACTGCAGGCCAATTGCCATTCCAAGAATTTCGGCCAGATCGGTTGCGGCGATTGCGATCTCCGCGAGTATCCACAAAATAAAATTCACCTTTTTAGGATAAGTTTCTCTGTTGGCCTGCGCCAGATCGCGGTTGCGCACAATTCCCAGGCGTGCGGAAAGGCTCTGTAATAGCAAAGCCATAATATTACTCATCAGTAAAACCCAAAGCAGCGAGTAACCAAACTGGCT
>MKRO01000008.1:6537-8354 GCA_001896965.1 Sphingobacteriales bacterium 41-5
GCGCCATTGTGTCAACCGATTGGTGTACATCGCTTAGAGAAATTTCGGAATGATGCCGCTTCATACTATTTTAATAAAGATGTTCTCTGCCAATACTTTTGAAATATGTGCAGTGTGTTTGTTATTAATTTTAATTTCCATCGATTGGTCAAAGTCTGCTTTTTGCAATACTTTAATTCTTGAACCGATCCCAATCTTTTTCTGCTCCAATACTTCAAGCAGGGCGGGGGACTGCTCACCAATCTTAACAACTATTCCCGATTTATTTAGTGTATAACCAGCGAGCGAAAACTGCTCGGGTTCTACCATGTTCCCTTTAAAGTCAGGGATGGGGTCACCATGAGGATCCACTTTCGGATAGCCCAGAAACTCATCTAATTTGTTGATGAGTTTTTCGCTTCCAACGTGTTCCAGTTCTTCCGCTACGTCATGCACTTCCTGCCAGTTAAAGCCGAGTTTTTCACTTAAAAAAAACTCCCAAAGCCTGTGCCGGCGAATAATCAACAATGCCAGTGATTTTCCCCGTGGTGTCAGATTGCAACCGTAATAGGGCTTGTATGTAACCAATTTTTTTCGTTTTAGTTTCTTTAGCATATCGGTAACAGACGCAGCCCTGGTTTGCATGGCATCTGCCAATTTATTAGTGTTTGCCACATCGCCTTTAGTTTCCAGGTGATAAATTGCTTTTATATAATTTTCTTCCGTAAAAGAATAATTATCCATGTCTAAATAAAAATTTAGACAAATCTAAAAAAATATTTCGACATATACAACCTTTATGTTTTTACCGTATTGTAATATGATATTACAGGTAGAACGAAATGTATTATTTTTGAATCGTACCTTATATTATATAAACAGCCAGTTGGTTTGTTTAAGAATAAATTTTAATGCAGAATAACAACGACAATACAGAGCAAAACAGTAGCGGCGCCGTTTATAATATTAAGCAGCGCAATGGTTGCCTTATGTTTGTTGTGCTGATTTTCGGCATCGCATTAGCTGTAATGGCCTATTTTCTTGGAAAAAAGAACGGCACTAAAACCATTGACAGTGTGGCGATGAACAACGTTCTCATCCAACAAATTGCAGAATTGTCTTCATTAGAAGTTCAGGGCACGGCGAGTATCAAAAGCACCAATATTGCCAATGATGGGAGCATGACCGATGAATTGCGAAAACTATTTTTGGAGAGAACCGTAAACCTGACAATACCGTATGTGGCAAAGTACGGCGTTGATCTGGAAAAGCAAACCGTTAGCATTGAAGAAAAAAACAAGCAGGTATATATCGTTCTGCCTAATCCAAAATTATTGAGTTACGAATTAAGGATGGATAAAGCCGATGCGATGACCAGACAGGGATTGTTTGAATCGGGTAACCATGAAAATTACAAGCGCGTGGAAAAAAAACTCTATACTCAATCAAGGTCGCAGTTGGAACAAAACCCGGCATATTTACGGCAAACCAAAGACAAGATCAAAAAGATCATCGAAACCTATTATGCGCCCATGGATTTGAAAGTTGACATCGCGTTCAGTGATGAAATAAAAAGTAAAGTGATCAGCCCCCCGCTACAATAAAAGATATTTACTGGTTTACCTTAAATTTTTTGCGAATACAAATGCCCGTCACGGGGTAAAACATGTTAGTAACATAAAGGTTTTTATGAGAAAACGCATGTTTTTGAGAATGAAAATTACTTTATCTTCGGCATTAGTTTTTTTGTGATAGGATATTGTGTAAACTGGCTGTGTCTTAAATAAAACCCACGTAATTACTTATCAAAAAATAAACAGTTTTATGAAACGATTATC
>MKRO01000008.1:8395-10378 GCA_001896965.1 Sphingobacteriales bacterium 41-5
TTTAAAAGTTCCTGAAAGTATCAGAGACCATAAGGCCCTTTATCTGGGTTTTGTCGTGTGTATTTTGGGAATGTTGTTTGGATTTTATCAATATTCAAAAGTGCGAAAGTTGCCTGCGCATAAATCCATGCTTGACATTGCCGATGTGATCTACAAAACCTGTAAAGCATACCTTGCTCAGCAAGGCAGGTTTTTAGCAATTCTATTCATTTTTATTGGTGCTGCTGTTGCAGGCTATTTTGGATTTCTTGCAAAAGATCACGATGGGAACCAGCTTTTTAATGCCGGTGGTGTTTTGCTGATTCTCGGATGGACGGTTGTTGGCATACTTGGTTCCTATGCGGTTGCTGCGTTTGGTATAAGAATGAATACCCTCGCCAATTCAAGAATGGCTTTTGCGTCTTTAAAAAGAAAACCGCTTAGCCTTTTGAGCATTCCGCTTGATGCCGGCATGAGCATCGGTGTGTTGCTTATTTGCGTGGAGCTGATCATGATGCTTGTTATTTTATTATTGATGCCCGGTCACTTGGCGGGCGCTTGTTTCATAGGTTTCGCAATCGGTGAATCTTTAGGCGCATCGGCTTTGCGTATTGCGGGTGGTATCTTTACCAAGATCGCGGATATTGGATCTGACCTGATGAAAGTGGTTTTCAAGATTGGTGAAGATGACCCCAGGAACCCCGGCGTAATAGCTGATTGTACCGGTGATAATGCCGGTGACAGCGTTGGCCCAACTGCTGATGGTTTTGAAACCTATGGTGTCACAGGCGTAGCTTTGGTTTCCTTTATTTTATTGGCTGTTGGTACGGTTGTTCTGAATGGACAAAATGTTGAAATGCCACAAGAAATTAAAGAACTTTTACAAGTTAATTTACTTGCATGGATTTTTGTAATGAGGATTTTGATGGTGATCACTTCGGTCGTTGCATTCTGGATCAACAAAGTTGTGAGCAACACATTGTACGGAAACAAGGAAGATCTTGATTTTGAAGCGCCCTTAACCCATCTTGTTTGGATCACATCAATTTTATCAATTATAGTTACGTTTATCGTAAGCTACATTATGATTCCCAATATTAATGGGAATACAGACATGTGGTGGATACTTTCCTTAATTATCAGTTGCGGTACCTTGGGTGCGGCTATTATTCCTGAGTTTACAAAATTATTTACTTCTCCAAAATCCAGTCATGTTCAGGAAATTGTGAATGCTGGTAAGGAAGGCGGAGCATCCCTGGTTATTCTGTCTGGTTTTGTGGCCGGTAATTTTAGTGCGTTTTGGAAAGGGATGGTATTTTTTGTGCTCATGTTCACCGCTTATTTTGCAAGTACGATGGGATTGGATACAATTATGATCTATCCGTCAATTTTTGCATTTGGCCTTGTAGCTTTTGGTATGTTGGGAATGGGCCCTGTTACCATTGCGGTTGACAGTTACGGCCCTGTAACAGATAATGCTCAGTCGGTTTATGAATTATCGCTGATAGAATCTGAACCCAATATCGATGCGGAGATTGAAAGAAATTTTGGCTTTAAGCCCGATTGGGAAAAATCAAAATACTATCTTGAAGCTAATGACGGGGCAGGTAATACGTTTAAAGCAACAGCAAAACCGGTGTTGATAGGAACAGCAGTTGTGGGGGCAACTACGATGATCTTCTCATTAATTTTGATGATTGAAAAAACTTTAAATGTTGATCCGGCGACAATTTTAAATGTTCTGAACCCTTACACAATTCTTGGCCTCCTGTTAGGTGGTGCGGTTATTTATTGGTTCACGGGCGCATCTACGCAGGCAGTTACAACAGGTACTTACAGGGCGGTTCAATACATTAAACGCAACATCAACCTCGACCCCAATGCGCCTAAAAAAGCAGACCCGGAAAAATCTGTCGAAGTTGTAAAAATCTGTACTCAGTATGCACAAAAGGGTATGTTCAATATTTTTATCGCTGTATTTTTCTTTGCGCTGGCATTTGCCTG
>MKRO01000008.1:10398-11757 GCA_001896965.1 Sphingobacteriales bacterium 41-5
TTGGCGGCAACGAGGCGGTAGCATTATTTGTAAGGTATCTTATCGGCATCGCAGTATTTGGATTGTACCAGGCAGTGTTTATGGCAAACGCCGGTGGCGCCTGGGATAACGCTAAAAAAGTAGTTGAAGTAGATTTGAAAGCAAAAGGCACTGAGCTGCACGATGCAACGGTGGTGGGCGATACAGTGGGCGATCCATTTAAGGATACCTCGTCTGTGGCGCTTAACCCAATCATTAAGTTTACCACTCTGTTTGGCTTACTTGCCATGGAGATCGCTATTTCTGAAAGTTTTAGAAATGCTGCTCCGTATGTTGGATTGGTATTTTTGGCGATAGCCTTAGTATTCGTTTGGAGATCATTCTACAAGATGAGGATCGAAAATTAGGCTTTATAAATATGATTCAAAAAGAGCGACGTGAAAGTGTCGCTTTTTTTGTACGGTCCAAATATTCAATTTCTGCGCAAATAAGTGTTTTAGCTTTCGTTAAATCTAATCCCGTTTTGCGATAATTCCTTAAGTACGGGTTCGTAGATTTGTTTTATGGTTGGGATATGTAATCCTTTTGTAGTAATCGTTCCGTTTAAAATTAGTTTTGTTGCAATGGCAAGCGGCAGGCCAACTGTTTTTGCCATGGCAGTGTGGAGGTTATCGCTTCCCTTTACCGCAAGCGTGCTTTTGATCTTTCTGGTTTGGCCATTTAGTTCATAAGCTACTTCGTGCAACATCACAATCATATCTTTATCTTCTGCTTTCAGCGGAAGTTTTGTTTCCATAAGATATCTCAAAATATCAGCGGAAGTATTTGCAGTTTCAGGTATTTCATCGTCACTGGTTATACCGAGGTAATTGAAAAGGCTTGCGACCGTTTCGTGATGTTCTCTTTCAATAAACCTGGTAAGAAAATCTTCAAAATTGGAGGCTTTTGTGTAAAAATTAAGGCTCGAAACAAACCAGTTGTTGAAGCTTTTACCACGATAGTTTTTGATCGTGCTTTCGTTTTCAGAGTCTGTGAGGCCTGCTAATATTGCAGCATGCCAGGCAGTGCAATAGTCAGGATGGCGAAGGGTTGTACGAATAACAGTTTCTGCATCGTCAAGCCCGTAAAGCGGAATATATGAAATTGCATTCCGGTTGGGGTACCATGCGTAGTCTCCAAGCTCCGGAACATTGACTGTTTCACAATCCTCAAAAACTTCGTAATAATCCAGTTCCACAATTTCTCCAAACTCTTTAAACGAGCCACCCAGCTTACCCGCGTTCACAATATTGATGGGGTTCCAGCTCACTTTGTAATGCCAGGGATTGTCATCACTTTCGGGGGCAACAAGCCCACCACAGTGAGATTTAAAACTTATGA
>MKRO01000009.1:0-3108 GCA_001896965.1 Sphingobacteriales bacterium 41-5
CACTTTATAGTGCAAAACAGTACGAAAATTCCTGGAAATTATTCGATCAGATGAGGACGAAACATGCCGACAAAAATTACGGTTATTTGTGGACGTTTTTGAACAGTTCAATATATGACTCTGCGTACACTAAAAATATCTCGGTACCTGATGCCGAAAAGTACCTTGCATTCTCAAAAACTGATGCCGCAGCGGATAAAAATTATATTTACAGAGCTGCGATGTATTTGGCGGTGTATTATGCAAATGTTGCCAAAGACAATGCAAAGGCAGTTGAAAACTTTCAGATTGCCCACGATGCGGCAACTGACCCGAATGCAAAAGCTCAAATTCAATCTTACATCGATATGCTGAAACCAAAAGGAGGAGGCAAGTAATTTTTTTCGATTGTAAAACATGTATAATTATTGCCCCGGAATCCCGGGGCATTTTTTTATTTTTGAAAAGCAAGGTTAATTTAAAGGACTACCTTATTTTTGCTAAAGTCTCAACATTGATAATGATTTATTTATTACAAGCACAAGCCACCGGAACTTCCTCAGACTATTTGCCCGTGGCGTTACAGGTAGCCTTCGCTATCGGACTCATTGTTCTTTTAGTGATCGTTTCACATCTTTTGGGCCCTAAAAGAAAAACTACTGATAAACTTCAGTCATTTACAAGTGGGATTGCCTCACACGGTGATGCACGCCAGCCAGTGGCTATAAAATATTTTTTAACTGCAATTTTATTTGTACTTTTTGATGTTGAAGTAATCTTTTTCTACCCTTACGCTGTTAATTTTAAGGAACTGGGTTGGCCGGGTTTTTGGGCGGTTATAATGTTTGTTGGTTTTTTTGTATGTGGATTTATCTACATTGTTAAAAAAGGCGCCCTGAATTGGGAGGATTAGAATGTAAAATGATAATTTGATGATTTGACCGGTTCTTATCAAATTGTCAAATTGTATAATTTCAAATTAAGTGTATGCGTCCTGTATCATATAACGTAAAAGTAAAAAAGCTTGAGAATGATATCAGCATGGCCGAAATGCCCGATGGGCACACCGGGCAGGGCTTTTTTGCAACAAAATTGGATGATGTAATAGGGTTGGCCCGCAAAAACTCCATTTGGCCACTGCCTTTTGCAACCTCGTGCTGCGGTATTGAATTTATGGGTACCATGGCGGCACATTACGATCTGGGCCGGTTTGGCAGCGAAAGGCTCGCCTTCACACCGCGCCAGTGCGATTTGTTAATGGTGATGGGCACCATCGCAAAAAAGATGGGGCCGGTAGTAAAGCAGGTTTATTTACAAATGGCAGAACCCCGTTGGGTAATGGCTGTAGGCGCCTGTGCCAGCAGCGGCGGTATTTTTGATACCTATTCTGTTTTGCAGGGTATTGACCAGGTGGTGCCAGTGGACGTATATGTGCCGGGTTGCCCCCCCAGGCCAGAAGCTATTTTGGATGGCCTCATACGCATTCAGGATTTGGTGGGAAAAGAAAGTTTAAGAAGAAGAAACGGCGACCAGTATAAAGCGTTATTAGAAAGTTACGGAATACAGTAAACCCGGATAATTTGTAAGTATAAGTGTGCAGAATGGGTGATTAAATTATCGAATTTTCAAATTGTGAAATTGAATCATGGCATTGACCAACGAAACTATCAAACAAAAATTGCAGGAGAAATTTGGAGATCAGGTCTCGGGTTTCGAAGAACCGTATGGTTTGTTGACTTTTGAGGCCGGTAAGGAGGTCAACCTGAAAGTCCTGAATTTTTTGCACAGCGATGAATATCTGAATTTTATTTTTCTCACTGATATTTGTGGTGTTCATTACCCTGACGACAAGGGCAGGGAACTGGTTGTGGTTTATCATCTTCACAACCTGCAGGAAAACGTTCGGGTAAGGGTGAAAGTGTTTACAAGTATTGAAAGCCCCGAGGTGTACACGGCTACAGGAATTTTTGAGGCGGCCAACTGGATGGAAAGGGAAACTTTTGATTTTTACGGAATCAATTTTATTGGCCACCCAAATATGAAACGTATTTTGAACGTGGAAGAAATGGATTATTCGCCCATGAGGAAAGAATTTCCGCTTGAAGACCAGAGCCGGGTTGATAAAGATGATGAGATGTTTGGGCGGGATAGAATGTTGGCGTTCTAAAAGCAAAGAATTACTCAAGTTGTTTACATAAAATAAAAATGTCGGAACAGCAAAATATAAATTTACCTGCGGGGAGTATTGAAAAACAAACTACCACTATCAATTTGGGCCCCACACACCCTGCAACGCATGGTGTAATGCAAAACATTATTGAGTTGGATGGTGAAAAAGTGGTTTCTGCAGAACAGACAATCGGTTACATTCACCGTGCATTTGAAAAAATTGCCGAACGCAGGCCACTGTATCAAATCACAACGCTGACTGACCGGCTTAACTACTGCTCGGCTCCTTTAAACAATATTGGCTGGCATCTTTCCTGCGAAAAATTATTGGGCGTAAAAATTCCAAAACGTGTAGATTACCTGCGCGTTGTAATTATGGAGCTGGCCCGCATTGCCGATCACCTCATCTGTACTTCAATCATGGCGGTTGACTCCGGCGCACTCACAGGATTTTTGTACGTGATGCAGTACCGCGAACTCATTTATGAAATTTATGAGGAAATATGCGGTTCGCGTTTAACAACCAATATGGGCCGCATTGGCGGTTTTGAAAGAGATTTTAATGATATTGCTTTTCAGAAAATTGAAAAGTTTTTAAAAGAATACCCGGCGGTTTTGGCCGAGTTTGAAAGACTGGTAACACGTAACAGGATATTTATGGATCGTACCATTGGCGTGGGTAAAATCTCCGCTGATCGTGCATTGAATTATGGCCTCACGGGTCCCAACCTTCGCGCAGCAGGTATTGATTATGACGTTCGCGTCATCTCCCCCTACAGCAGCTACGAAGATTTTGAGTTTGAAATCCCCATCGGTGCGCAGGGCGATACTTACGATCGGTACCAGGTACGCAATGCCGAAATGTGGCAGAGCCTGCGAATCATTGAGCAGGCAATGCAAAAGCTCAATAATTTTAAAGGAGAGGAGGCCACGGTTTACCATGCTGATGTGCCGCAATAT
>MKRO01000009.1:3224-3787 GCA_001896965.1 Sphingobacteriales bacterium 41-5
ATATGCCCAAAGGCGAAGTTTACAGTTCGTTGGAAGCTGCCAATGGCGAGCTTGGTTTTTACTTCATCAGCGACGGCGGCCGCACACCTTACAGGTTGCATTTCCGCAGGCCATGCTTTGTATTCTACCAGGCTTACGAGGAAATGATAAAAGGCAGTATGTTAAGTGATGCTATTATGGTAATGTCTTCGTTGAATTTGATAGCAGGGGAGTTGGACGCATAATTTAATTTTGAAGCCGGCTGTAGAAATGGTAGCAGCAGAATTGCGACGCTCCGTTCAACGGTAAAACAAATAGCATCGCCAAAAAAATGAATTAGAATATTTTGATTGAATAAATGACACAGTTTTCACAGGAAAAATTAAACACGGTCAACCAAATTATTGCCCGTTACCCGCAGGGAAAGCAAAAAAGCGCTTTGCTGCCGGTACTGCACCTTGCGCAGGAAGAATTTGGCTGGCTCAGCACCGAAACAATGGATTATGTAGCATCCCTGTTAAGTATCGAACCAATCGAAGTGTACGAGGTAGCTACGTTTTACAGCATGTATCATTTAAAACCTG
>MKRO01000009.1:3829-4899 GCA_001896965.1 Sphingobacteriales bacterium 41-5
ATTAAACATCGCCCCCGGGCAAACAACCGAAGATGGTATGTTTACTCTTAAAACGGTGGAATGCCTTGGCGCCTGTGGTTACGCACCAATGATGCAGATGGGTAAATTTTACAAAGAGCATTTAACAAAAGAAAAAGTAGATCAAATCATTGAAGAGTGCAGGGCGAAGGCAAACTGATTTTTATAAATAATTATGAATAATATTATACCATACCTGAATTCTGCTGTTCCTTTGCCGGGATATAAATTGTTTGTTGAATTTGATGATGGGGTAAGAGGAAATGTAGATTTATCGGCTTGGGTAGGCAAAGGAGTTTTTAAAGCATGGCATGATGAAAATAATTTCAAAAAATTTATTATAACTTCTGATAAAAAATCAGAGTGGAATGATAATATTGATATGGATCCGGATGCTTTTTATTTAAAGTTGATAAATAAAACTTTTGAAGAATATGCCGGTGATAAGCAGTTTTTACGGAATTCTGATTAAATGTATTTTGGAGATCATACGCCGGCTCATTTTCACGCGCAGTATGGTGAATTTGCAGCGCAAATTCGTATAACAGATTTTGGTATAGAAGCTGGATATTTACCACCAAAAGCATTGTCTTTAGTAATTGAATGGGCGAGTTTGCATAAAGAAGAGTTGATTGAAAACTGGCAGAATTTGAGTGTTAAACAGAATGGGATAGCAAAAAAGATCGAGCCTTTAAAATAGTTATGGCAGGCTGATTATTCTGAATATATGGGTAGAAAATTATTATTAGAAAAAGCGCATGTTGAGGGTATCAGGTATTTTGATACCTACCGCCGCGAAGGTGGCTACCGCAGTGTGGAAAAGGCTTTAAAAAACATGTCTCCCGAAGAAGTGACCGAAGAAGTGAAAGCCAGTGGCCTTCGGGGGCGTGGCGGAGCAGGTTTCCCAACAGGTTTAAAATGGAGCTTTCTGGCAAAGCCCGAAGGCGTGCCCCGCCACCTTGTGGTAAATGCGGATGAAAGCGAACCCGGCACTTTTAAAGACAGGTACCTGATGGAATTTGTTCCACACCTGCTGATAGAAGGTATCATTG
>MKRO01000010.1:0-6673 GCA_001896965.1 Sphingobacteriales bacterium 41-5
CAGAGTTATCAGCAAGCCTTATTTCTTTTATTTGTGAGGTTGAATTTGCGATTTCCCGAGTGGCTGGCTCCACTTGCGGATGAATGACAGCAACATTTTTAACCAACCCGGGCTGAGTTTTCGTCATCAAAACAGAGGCGAAAAAAACAATTGCCGCCAGGGAGGCTGCAACTGCCACAATTCTCTTTAAAATGATCAACGGCCTTTTAGTGGCGCTTTCAAAAACACCTTTCCTCAATTCATCGTCAAGGTCAGGATGCAACGGTTTGGAATCATCAACATTGTCCCACTCTTTTTTATCAAACAACTCATCAAGCAACGCGGGATCTTCCTGAATATACTGCATGGCAAGCTGCGCTTCCTCTGCGCTGCAATTGTTCGCCTTAAATTTTCGCAATAGTTCAGATTTAGTCATAGTAATGCTGATACCAGTAGTACGCAGCACTTAAACGTTTCCCCTATCCGACGGAAAATATTTTTTTATGCTTGAGCCGAAGTGAGTAGGATGATGCCGATACCGCTATAGATATTAAAGACCTTGCGTAGCTGGGCTGTGGCCTTAAGAAGGTGATTGTCAACGGTTCTCACGGAAATATTCAGAAGCTCTGCAATTTCTTTGTACGAATACCCATAAATATGCCTGAGTTCAAAAACTTTTTTTCTTTTCGGGGAAAGATGATTTAATGCCTGCCTAAGCTCGCTCATTGCGGTTACTTCAATCACAGCAGGCACTTCATGTATTTCTTCCAATGCAACGCACCTGCGGTTTCTTGCTTGCTGTCTTAGCCAGTCAATATAAATTTGCCGGGCCTTTTGAAATATTTGCTGGTCTATACTTAGTTCAAGGGCAACCTGCGTTCGGTATCGCCATAACTTAATAAAGGTTTTCTGAGTGAGTTCTTTTGCAACAAATTCATCACCTGCGAGTTTTAAAAAATAAAAGTATACTCGTTTATGCGATGCCCCGTATATTTCGGCAAAGGCTTTATGATCTCCGTTTCGGAGCCTTTCAAGTGTATCACAACTCATAAAAAAGTTTTTGTTGGGCGTGGAAGCAAAAATAAGTTTCACTTCAAATCTATATATTAATTTTCTTTTAACAAATAGTTAGTTTAAACACATTTGCAAAATATTTTATTTGGAAATTATAATTTGTGCAAGTTTTTCGAGAGCCGGAATTTAACAATCCTCGGGTAATCCTTAAATTTGTCGCCCGATGATAACTCAAAATACCATACAGGAAATTCTTTCACGCATCAACATTTTAGATGTGGTGGGAGAGTTTGTAAAGCTAAAAAAGCGTGGCGCCAATTATCTCGGCCTCTGCCCTTTTCATAACGAAAAAACACCTTCATTCACGGTTTCTCCTTCAAAAGAAATTTACAAATGTTTTGGTTGTGGCAAAAGCGGCAACACCATCAGCTTTGTAATGGAGCATGAAAAATACAGCTATGTTGAAGCGTTGAAATGGCTGGCCAATAAATATGGTATTGAGGTTGAAGAAACCTACGTGAGCGACGAGCAACGCGAACATATTCAAACCGCCGACAGTCTTTTTATCATCAATAATTTTGCGGAGCAATTTTTTACCGACCAATTATTTAATACTGATGAAGGCCGCGAAATTGGACTCAGTTACTTTAAAGAGCGGGGTTTTCGCGAAGGTATTATTGGAAAATTTAAATTGGGTTACTCGCCCGAACGCCGGGATGCTTTTACAACTGAAGCTTTGTTGAAGCAATACAATAAAGAGTTATTGCTGAAGACGGGGCTGATTGTTGAACGCAATGGCCAGTTGCTGGATAATTATCGAGGCCGTGTGATTTTTCCCATTCATAACCACAGCGGCAAAGTAATGGGATTTGGGGCACGTATTTTAAAAACTAATGACAAAGCGCCCAAGTACATCAATACCCCTGAGAACGAAATCTATGTAAAAAGTAAAATCCTTTACGGCTCTTATTTTGCCCGCACGGCAATTGATAAGGCTGATGAATGTTTGCTTGTTGAGGGTTATACTGACGTTGTTTCTTTGCATCAGGCAGGTATCGAAAATGTGGTTGCATCGGGCGGTACATCGCTTACGGTTGATCAGTTACGGCTGATAAAAAAATACACTGACCATCTCACGATTGTATATGACGGCGATAAAGCAGGGGTGAAAGCTGCGCTGCGTGGGTTAGACCTTGCACTTGAAGAAGGCCTCAACGTTAAGCTGGTGTTGATCCCCGATAACGAAGACCCGGATAGTTATGTAAACAAAGTGGGTGCAGCAGCGTTTACCGAATTTGTTCAGAAGAATAAGAAAGATTTTATTCTCTTTCAATTAGAGATATCGCTGAAAGATGCGGGCGATGATCCTGTGAAAAAATCTGAACTCGTTAATAAAATTGCCGAATCTATCTCACGCATTAATAAAGCAGAAGATTTTACAAAGCAACAGGATTACATCAAACAATCCGCCGATATTTTAAAAGTGGATGAAGCGGGCTTGCACGCATTGGTGAACAAATATATCAGGGACAAAGTAACAGCGCAGGAACGTAAACAAAGTTTTGAAACTGTTGATAAAAAAACAAATACCCAAACGGCCGAAACTTCAAATTTTGAAGATGCTACTTTTGATCTCATCTTTCAGGATAAGCTGCAGGAACGTGAGCTGGCAAGGATTCTGTTAGAATTTGGTAATCATAACTGGTCGGAGAATGAATTGGTGGCCGAGTACGTTTTTAATGAAATTGATGATGTGGATATTGATGATGCGGAGGTAAGTAAACTATTACATGAAATTAAAGTACTACTCAAACACAACCCGCAAAATCTCAATGATAAATTCTTCGTTTATCATCAGGACAAAGACATAAGCAGCCTCGCGGTTTCACTTCTCAATCATCCTTACGAGGAAAGCGAGAGGTGGCGAAAAGAAATGGGCTCCGGCGAGGGTTTTCAAAAATCGCTATTTCAAAAGCAGTATGGAGATTTTTTACAGATCATCGCCGCGGGCAACGAATCAGACCTAATCCAATATAAACAATCGGCAGAAGACAGAACTCCGCTAAAAGTAATATCGGCCATTAACTACCTCAAACTAAAAAAGGTAAAACGCATGATCCTCGACAACCAAAAAGACGCAGAAGATTTCAACGCGAACTACCAACAAAACATATTTGTGCAAAACTACCTTAAAGGCCTTGAACGAAATATCACTAATGAATTAGGAAGTGTGATTGTGCAATAACTTCCTGGCCATGGCCAACTGTGTTAATACCGAAAGCAGGAAGATTGAACGATTACTGCTCAGATATCTACGCATACATCTCGTCTTTCAAAGTTTTCACCCTGTCATCTTCAAGGTATTCATCAAAAGTGGCGAGCCTGTCAATAATACCTTTAGGGGTAAGCTCAATAACCCTGTTCGCAACGGTTTGCATGAAAGTATGGTCATGGCTGGTGAGTAAAACGATGCCGCTGTAATTGGTACATTGTTCGTTAAAGCTCTGAATACTTTCCAAATCAAGGTGATTGGTTGGCTGGTCTAAAATAATGCAGTTAGGATTTTGAAGCATCATTTTGCTGATCATGCAACGCACTTTTTCACCACCGCTCAGCACCGTTGTTTTCTTCATCACATCTTCCCCGCTGAATAGCATTTTGCCCAAAAACCCGCGCAGGAAGGGTTCATCCACATCAGTTACATGCAGCGGAACAAACTGGCGCAGCCAATCCATCAGGTTCATGTCTTTGGTAAAGTATTCGCTGTTTTCAATCGGCAGGTATGCAGTTGTAACCGTAGTACCCCATTCAAAACTTCCGCCATCAGCCTTGTCTTTATTGTTAACGATGTTGAAGAAATTGGTTACAGCAAGCGGGTCGCGGCTTACGAGAGCTATTTTGTCGCCTTTGTTTACGGTGAAAGTAACGTTGTCAAAAAGTGTACGGCCTTCAACTGTTGATTTCAAATGTTCCACATTCAAAATCTGGTTACCCACTTCGCGCAGCGGCTGAAAAATAATACCCGGATATTTACGGTAGCTCGGCTCAATTTCTTCTATCACCAATTTTTCCAAAGCCTTTTTACGGCTGGTGGCTTGCTTACTTTTTGAAGCGTTGGCACTGAACCGCGCAATAAAGTCAAGCAGGTCCTTGCGCTTCTCCTCCATCTTCTTATTCTTGTCGGAGACTTGTCTTGCCATTAACTGGGAACTTTCGTACCAGAAAGAATAGTTACCCGTGAATACTTTTATTTTCTGCCTGTCCACATCGGCAACGTGGGTACAAACCGCATCCAAAAAGTGACGGTCGTGGCTCACCACCAATACTATGTTTTCATAGTCGGCCAAAAAGTTTTCCAGCCAGCTGATGGTTTCAATATCCAACCCGTTGGTAGGCTCATCCAGTAATAAAATATCAGGATTGCCAAATAAGGCCTGCGCCAGCAATACGCGCACTTTCATGTTACTTGGGATATCCTTCATCAGCATTTGATGCATTTCGTCATGCACACCCAGGCCGTTCAGAAAGGCTGCCGCATCGCTTTCGCTTTCATAACCGCCCATCTCGCCGTATTCGGCTTCAAGGTGGCTGGCTTCCATATATTCCTCCTCCGTCGCATCAGGGTTTGCGTAGATCGCGTCCCGCTTCTGCATCGTATCCCACATTTTTTTATGCCCCATGAGCACAGTGTTCAAAACCGTTTCATTGTCAAATTCAAACTGGTTTTGTTTTAACACGGCCATCCTTTCTCCGGGCGTAATAGTGATGGTTCCTTTATTCGGTTCAATTTCCCCGCTAAGTATTTTTAAAAAAGTTGACTTTCCTGCTCCGTTGGCACCTATTACGCCATAACAATTCCCTTTTGTGAAATTAATATTCACATCTTCAAATAAAACACGTTTGCCGTAGGCCAGTTTAAGGTCTCTAACACTAATCATTTATACAGATTTTATAAATTTTGCTGATTTTTTAAGAGCCGCAAAGGTAAGAAAATTTGAGGCAAGAAAGGCTTTCAATTTAATGCCGGCCAAAATTAAAAAATGGCAAATGAGCAGCGTAGTCGTTAAATTTGACAATTCTAATTTATTTAGGTTACCAATGAAACAATTGATCGTTTTTATAGTTTTATTATCCTCTGTAACTGCCGTAGTTGCGCAAACAAAACAACGCAAGGATAACCTCGTTATCAGGTCGTCAAAAGAAAAAACGGCCGTTCAAGCGAATGACAAGAACGGGCTGCTTATCAACGTAAACACAGAGGATGCGCTAAAATTCAGGTCGAAAGGGTTTGTTACTTATAAAGATTTTGGCGCCAAAGGCGATGGTAAAACTGATGATATTGACGCTATAGCCGCAGCCCACGCCTATGCCAACGAAAACTTGATTGGGGTGAAAGCCGACGATGGCGCTCACTATTTCGTCAGTGGAAAAAAACGAACAGCAATTATTCGCACCGACACCGATTTTGGGACGGCTACATTTATCATTGCCGACACAGCCGTGGATGACCGTAATGCACAAATCTTTCTGGTAAACTCGCTGCACGAGCCTTTTAAACCAGAAGGTATTTCATCGTTGAAAAAGAACCAGTCAAAGGTTAACGCAATTTTTAAGGGAACCTGCCTGATTTCCGTAACCAATTCAAAAATGAAGCGTTACATCCGGTACGGGCCAAACCAAAATAACGGTTCTCCACAAACTGATATTTTTCTTGTAGATAAAAATGGCAATGTTGACCCAAACACCCCAATCATTTGGGACTTTGAAGAGATTACAAATATTTCTGCGCTTCCTGTTGACCAAAAAATACTGACCATTAAAGGTGGAAATTTTATTACGATTGCTAACCGCGAAACATCAAAGTACAATTACTACAGTCGCGGCATCGCTATCCGCCGCTCCAATGTTGTGGTAGATGGGCTACAACACAGGGTAACAGGCGAGGGTGATCACGGCGCTCCATACGGTGGATTTATCAATATCGGGGAATGTGGTTTCGTGACGGTTAAAAACAGCATTCTTACGGGGCATAAAATTTACAACACGATTGGCGCTGCAGGCGTTCCTGTTTCAATGGGCACCTATGACATTACCGCCAACCGGGCGCTGAATGTATCGTTCATCAATTGCAGCCAATTCAACGATATTAATGATGGCAGGTATTGGGGCATCATGGGTTCGAACTACTGCAAAAACCTCGCTTACGATAGCTGTACTTTTTCAAGATTTGACGCGCACATGGGGGTTGCCAATGCCTCTATCCGCAACTCCAAACTGGGACATCAGGGAATCAATGCCATTGGTTCCGGAACTTTCCTGGTGGAGAATTCAATTGTTTACGGCAGAAGCCTTATTAACCTGCGCAATGATTACGGCAGCACCTGGCAGGGCGAATTCATCATTCGCAATTGTGAATTTATTCCTTCATCGGGAAAGTCTGTAACCGCAAGCCTTATTGGTGGAACTAATTTAGGCGAACATGATTTTGGGTACACCTGTTACATGCCGGAACGCATCACTTTAGAGAATGTCCGGATCAATGACAGCAACCATCCTCCGGCCTACGAAGGGCCTGCAATTTTTGCCAACTTCAATCGAAAAATGACGGATGAGACTTACAAAGAAAAGTATCCATACCAGGTAACAAAAGAAGTCATTCTGAAAAATGTGGCCACGGCCA
>MKRO01000010.1:6723-26466 GCA_001896965.1 Sphingobacteriales bacterium 41-5
GTTTAGAAATGTAAAAGTGAGTACCCATTAAAGTTTACAGGCAAGTTTCCTTCCCTCAAATCCATTCCAAAATGAACAGATTTAAAATCGTAACAATCGTTTCGCTTGTAACCACAATTATTGCGGTAATCATCGGCGTTGTTGCGTTTGCCATAACGGAGTTCTATCCCGCTTTTGTCGTGCTATTACTATTGCCCTTGGTTCCCATAATTTCCTGGATTTATGCAAAAAAGATTACAGGCAAATCCAACGGCCAGAGGAAAAATTATTACACAAGGTTCACAATCATTAATGCACTAACGATATTGGTCGTATTATGGATGATGTTTGTGATTGTACATGACCGCATCTTTCAGGATTGTTGTTAGGTTGAACTTTCTAAAGCATTTGATCGGGAGAATTCAATTACTGAAAATTTTAGAGAACAATAAAGGATAAAAGGGGCTACCAAAAATGATACAAATATTAATGAGTTTGTCGCTGGCTTTTTCATTAACTAAATCAGCAACGCGAATTGGCTTTTAGGTATAACTTTTTTTATAAAATTTATGCAATTCGCCTGTCAAATACATCTTTATAAAAAACTTCTATGCGAACAACTTTTATCCTGCTGATTCTTGCAATGGCAAACCAAGTAAACGGGCAAACGTTCAAAATCAATCCTCCGGCAACCAAAACTTGTCGGCCATCAACCCAAATGCCAAAACTCAACAGCGATATTTTTGATACCACCAGCCTGTGGCGGCTGAACGGTAAAAATTACCTTGCAAAACTCGGGCAGGATAATATGCCCTGCATCATCCCCCTTCCCTCAAAACCTGAAATGCCAAATGGATATTACGATGCGAAAAACCAACTGGGTAAAATTCCTAATGCGTGGGATGGAAAAGATAGTATCGCAGGCAGAAAATTGATTCATCGCGGAACCGTTTTTAACCGGTAAAAATATTCCACCAGTTGAATGCAATAATTTGGTAAATGTTGTATAATTTGCTTTGAAATTCATTTTCTAACTGTAATCAGAAATAAAGTTGAAACTATGAAGATATTGAGGGCGTTGATTTGTTTGGCATTATTGCTAACCTGTTTGAATGAAATACGGGCACAGGATCAGTTTTACAGCTTTTTAAAAGATGAACTTCAACGGGAATACCAGCAATTAAAAACCGCAGACAACCGGTTGTATTACATGAGCTACCGGGTTGACGATATCAAGTCGTATCGGATCAGCAGTAGCTTTGGCGTCATTAATTCAATTGACTCAAGCCGGATGCGTATTTTTTCACCCATTATCCGCATCGGTGATTACAAGCTGGATAACACGCACGGCAGCATGTTTGGTCAAATACCTGCGAGCCTTCCCGTTACGGATGACGAGGATCTTGTAAAACTGGCATTATGGAAAAGCACCGATGCCGCTTACAAAAATGCCGCACAGGTTTATGAAAAGATTTTAACAGATAAAAAAGTACGCGTAACCGAAGAAGACACAGCCGCGGATTTTTCACCGGCAAAAAGGGTGAATCATTTTGACCCTTCGATTAATTACAATGCGCTTAAACCCGACCTTACAAAACTTGCGGAACGGGTAGCAGGTTTTACAGCGATACTGAAACAAAATCCCGACCTGCTCACCGGCAATGGCATGGTTGAATTTAAAATCACCCGAAAATATTTTGTGGATACGGATGGCTCATCGATCATCGAAAACAGCACGGGTACATGGCTTTCCATCACCGGCAATACAAAGGCTGATGACGGCATGGATCTGCCGTTGTACCAAATGTATTTTTTTTATTTGCCCGCAGATTTGCCTTCGGTTGACAGCGTAACAAAAGACGTGAAAAACATGCGCGCGAAATTGAATGCTTTGCGAAAATCAAAAATTGCCGATCCTTTTGTAGGCCCGGCCATCCTTTCGGGCCGTGCAGCAGGTGTATTTTTTCATGAAATATTCGGGCACAGGCTGGAAGGCAAAAGAATGAAAAGCGAATACGACGGGCAAACTTTTAAAACAAGGCTGGGAACCAGTGTGCTTCCATCGTTTCTCAGTATTTCAATGGATCCCACTATTAAAAAAGTTGGACATACTGATGTAAACGGTTTTTACCTTTTTGATGATGAGGGCGTGCAGGCAGAAAAAATTAACGTGGTAGAAGACGGCATACTGAAAAATTTTTTAATGACCAGAACGCCAATCAACGGGGTTTCGGGTTCTAACGGCCACGCACGCACGGCGCCTGGTGGCGTACCAGAGAGCAGGCAAAGCAATTTGGTTGTTATCGGTAAACACAATAAAGCAGACGCAGAGCTTCGCCAATTGCTGGTGGCAGAAGCAAAAAAACAGGGAAAAGATTACGGCTACCTGTTTCAAAATGTGCAGGGAGGCTTCACTACTACGGGGCGCACAAGCCCGAACGCCTTTAACGTATTACCAATTGAAGTTTATAAAATTTTTGCTGATGGCCGCCCTGATGAGCTCGTTCGCGGTGTTGACCTGATTGGGACGCCTTTATCTATGTTCAACCGGATTATTGCAAGCGGCGACAAGCCTGAAATTTTTAACGGCATGGGCGGCGCTGGCTCAGGCTGGGTTCCGGTTTCGGCCACTTCGCCGGCAATTTTTGTTGACGTAATTGAAACGCAGAAAAAAAGTAAATCAAATGACAGGCTGCCGGTATTACCGCGGCCTGATTTGGATAAATAATTAGGTTAACAAGTTAATGAGTTAGGTTTTGAACACAATAATAATGCAAAACATGTCTAAGTATATAAGTGCCTTATTTTTTTTCATCGCGTTTTCGGGAGTTGTAAAATCGCAGGATTTAAAAGATAATTTTTATGTGAAGGCTTTAAGTCAGGAGCTCAACCGAAATATCGAAAGGCTTCATTTGCCGGAACTTTCCAAACCTTTTTTAATAACTTATAAACTACGCAATAATTATAACTACGTCATTCGTGCCGAGCGGGGCCATATCACATCAACTGTTAAAGAGCCATCTGTTTCCAAAACTGCGCTGGTAAAGCTACTCGTTGGTGACTACCACCGTAATTTTGATTACATGCAATACGGCGGTTTCCCGGTTACCCTGCCGGATGAAGATAGCGCTGACGAAATTCGCCGGATCTTATGGCTTGAAACAGATCGCGCTTACAAAAATACAGCACAGCAATACAATGCAACGCTCGCTGCGTTAAAGCGTGTAACGGTTGATGAAAAGGAACTGGCATTGGATGACATCTCTAAAATAACCCCGATCGTAAAAGATTACGGTTCGGTATCGCCCATAAGTTTTGACCGTAAAAAATGGGAAGATATTTTAACGGAACTCTCACGCATGTTTAACGGTAATCCTGAGCTAACCACAACATATTGCCAGCTTAACTTTAATAATTTTGAAGATTACACGGTAAGCAGTGAAGGTGCAATTATCAGGCAACCCTCACAATCAGTGAGTTTCACTGCCTATGCAAATACCACCGATGAGGAAGGAAACAATTTTAACGAAGGCTACGCTTTTTATGCGAAAGACATTGCAGAACTGCCTTCATTAGAAACACTAAAAAATGAAATCAATAAAATAATTGCATCCATAAAGAACTCAAAGAAGGCTCAAAAATTTGAAGAGGCTTACCTGGGGCCGGTTTTATTTACGGAAGAAGCCGTTCCTGGTTTATTGCAAAACATGTTTGGCAATAGCCTGGTTACCCGGCGGAAATCAATTATGGGTTACGATTATGGCAACAATGATTATGAAGACAAACTCGGGCAAAAATTAGTTTCTACTGATTTGACTGTAACTGCCTTGCCTAAACTTGCCTCTTTCAACGGTAAACCAACTACAGGTTCGTTTCAGGTTGATGACGAAGGCGTGGTTCCGCCGGATTCATTAGTGCTGATTAAAAACGGTATTCTAAAATCTTTACTAAACGGAAGAACGCCCACGCAAAAATTTTCTAAATCACAAGGCTTTGTAAAATCGTTTGGCGGCCGTGTTTTAAATCCCGGTGTGTTGAAGGTTTCTTCTGCAAGTACCATTCCCGCCGATTCGATGAAACAGCGGCTTATAAAAATAGCAAGAGAGGATGGCCTGCCGTTCGCTTACATTGTTAATCAAAGAGATTACACTAATGCTGATCTGTTCCGCGTTGATGTAAAAACAGGATTGAAAACCCTTGTGAAGAACTGCCGTATTTCAAATTTCAATATACGCAGCCTAAGGCGATTTGCTACTGCTTCTAATAAACAGGTTTTAAGTAACATGCCAAACATGAGCATTATTTCTCCGCAAAGTTTGATCATAAACGAAGTTGAAATTGAAAAGCAAAATAAGACTGTAAAACCCAAACCAACCATCGTTTCCAACCCCTTGCTGGATAAAAAAATAGCGACCTCGCGTGGATCAAAAGCCAAAAAATAAATCGTCCAAATAGCTGATAAGAATTACGGGACGATGCAGTGAGTGACATAAGAAAGTTGATACCTATTCCGCAGCCGGTCACAAAAAAAACCGCCAGAAAACGGCGGCTGTATCATTTAGTTTATAAAGTTTACCATTTGTCCACTTCTTCGTGATTAGGCGAAGGGGTGTCATCTTCCGAGGCTTTTGGCGATTCATTAGGAACAACTATTTCATCATTATTACTTTCCTCAATTGGCTTTTCTTGAACAGGCTCTGTAACTACCGGCACTGATTCGGTGGCCGCGACGGGTACAGCTTTTTGCTCCCTGCCATCTCCTTCTTCGTACTCATGATTGAACGCGTCGAAATCAAAATCCGGCATCAGGTCAGTTTTTACAAAATCCACAGCTTCAGTCAAAGCCTTCAGAAATTTATTAAAATCTTCTTTGTATAAAAATACCTTGTGTCGGTCGTAACCGTTATCATCAAAGCGTTTGCGGCTTTCGGTTATCGTCAGGTAATAGTCGTTTCCTTTTGTTGCTCGCACATCAAAGAAATAAGTCCTTCTTTTTCCGGCACGGAGCCTTTTACTGTAAATACTCTCCAGGTTCCTGTCTTTGTTATCGTTCTCCACGTTAAAAATTTTCTTTTTTATTGCTATTTTATGAGAAACAAATATATGGTTTGTTTTTTATAAAATCAATTTATTTGAGGTTAAAAACAATGGGTTAACCTGTTGAAAATATGCACCTGCCACGTGTAAAAATTCTAAGCATCATCGTCGTCGTATCGCCCCTGTTGTTGACGGGTGTATAATTTGGCGTAAAATCCGTTCGGTATTTTCATTAGTTCTTCGTGTGTGCCCTGCTCGGCAATACGGCCATTATCGAGCACCACAATCCTGTCGAAGGACAGTAAAGAAAACACCCGGTGGGTGATGATGATGGCCGTTTTGTTATTAAGGTATTGCTGTAATCTGCTCATGATCTCCTGCTCGGTTTTGGCATCAACCGCGCTAAGGCAATCATCAAAAATAATGAGTGACGGCTTTTTCAACAATGCCCTTGCAATTGAGATGCGCTGTTTTTGACCGCCGCTCAATGTAACGCCACGCTCCCCTATCATGGTATCGTAACCTTCCTTAAAACCATCAATTTCCTTTGCCACGCCGGCCATTTCAGCAGCTTCAACCACTTCCTCACGTTTAGCATTTGGAATGGCAAAGCGGATATTATTTTCAACCGTTTCGCTGAACAAAAACACATCCTGTGGTACATAACTGATTTGCTCCCGCAAAGACGACAGTTTAAAATCCCGAACATCATGCCCATCGTATTCAACACTGCCTGAGCTGACTTCATACATTCTGAGCATTAACTGTGCGATGGTTGTTTTGCCGCTTCCGGTTTTACCTGTAATTGCTATTTTTTTTCCTTTTTTAATTTTGAGATTAAAACTTTTTAAGGCTTCGATGCCGGTGTCAGGATAGGTGAAATTTACTTCTTCAAAATTTACATCACCGTCTATTTCGAAATCATGTGCGTCAGGTTTATCTTTTATTTCAGGCGTAATATTTAAAAATTCGTTTAATCTTTTTTGCGATGCAGCCGCTCTTTGAATCATGCTGGCCGTAAGCCCGATAGCGCTTACAGGAAACGTGAGCATATTCACGTACACGATAAATTCCACGATTGTGCCTAAGGTAATACCATGCTGCCCGTTGATATAATATAAGCCGCCGATCATGATGGTAAGCAACGTGCTGATGCCGATTAGTAACATGATTGACGGAAAATAAACAGCCTCAACCCTCGCGAGGCTGATTGCATTTCTTCTGTAAGTTTCACTGTTTGCTGTGAAATATCGCAGCATTGCGTACTCCTGAACAAATGATTTTATAACACGAATTCCTGAATACGATTCCTGTGCGTTGGTTGTTAGATTAGAAAGAGATTGCTGAATGCGCTCACTTTTTTTATGAATGGTACTGTTTACGAAATAAATGATTACTGCGAGAATCGGCAGCGGTAGTAAAACGTACAAAGTCAATTGCGGGCTGCTTTTCACCATAAAAAAAACACTCAACCCAATAACTGACACAAGGTTTACAATGTACATGATTGCCGGGCCTGTAAAAATTCTCACACGGCTTACATCTTCAGAAATCCGGTTCATCAAATCGCCGGTATTATTTTTTTTAAAGAATTCAGTGTCGAGCTGCTGGTACTTTGTGTAAACCTCGTTCTTTTGATCATACTCAATGTGGCGGCTCATTACAATTATAGTTTGCCGCATCAAAAACATGAAAAATCCGCGTAGCAATGCCAGGAGCAAAATAATGAGGCTCGCTATAATCACAACTTTGGAAATACTGTCAATATTTGAAAACGATTCGATGATTTTTCTAACAACCACATCGTACTCATCAAGCCGCATCACCGGCGGTTGTGAAGAAAAAGCAATTTTTGAGTCAACGTAATTGATAATGAAGCGCATTAACTGCGGAGAAAGCACATTAAAATAATTGGATAAAATAACAAACAGAATTCCGGCACCCAACCTCATCCTGTACTTCCAAAAATATTTACGCAGCGCCTTCAAATGCTTCATGGCTGCAAAGTAAGTTAAAACTAAATAAAGGGTTTATTAAAATTAAACTGAAATACGTATCTTGTCATTATTAATTAACGAAGATGGTTCCGGAACTAAGACAAGCTTTCAACAAGGAATTTACAGAGGAGAAATTTCAGGCATTCCTGAATGAAATTCATTCTGTTCATGGCGAAATTGAATTTCGTATGGCAGAAACACCTGTTTTTATTCCAAAAGATTTTTTAAACCAAATGCTGGATACCTGTGAAAGTATTATAGACGTGATCCTGCAACCGGATTTTAGACAATTAACCGAAAATGCTATTCCTGAAAAGTTGCGGGTACCAAACGAAACAGCTTTTCCGCATTGCATTGCGTTCGATTTTGGAATATGCAAAAACGATAACGGCGGCCTGGAACCACAGTTAATCGAAATGCAGGGCTTTCCCTCGCTTTTTGCTTATCAGGTTTTGCTGGAAGATGTTTTTACCCATCATTTTGAAGTGCCGGAAAATTATAGAACTTTTTTAAACGGCCATAACAAAGCCTCATACCTGCAGGAGCTTCGGGATTTAATTGTGGGCAGGCATGATCCCAAAAACGTTGTGCTGCTTGAGTTATTTCCTGAAAAGCAAAAAACAAAAATTGATTTTTATTGTACCGAGGATTACACCAGTGTAAAATCTGTTTGTATAACGAAAATTATAAAAAGAGATCATCAACTTTTCTACGATAACGAAGGCATCGAAACAAAAATTGAACGCATATACAACCGCCTCATATTTGATGAATTATTGCAACAGGAACAATGGGTTCAGGACAAAGCCAAAATTCTTTTTGAAGATTTGGACGTAGAATGGATGCCGCATCCCAATTGGTTTTACCGCGTAAGCAAATACACCATGCCGCTGATCGATCATCCGAATATCCCTAAAACTCAATTTTTGGATAAAGTTTCAAACATACCTGCTGACCTTGAAAATTATGTATTAAAGCCCCTATTTTCTTTTGCTGGGCAGGGCGTTGTAATTGATGTCACCAAAGAAGATATTGAAAATGTTAAAGACCCCCAAAACTGGATTTTGCAACGTAAAGTGAACTATGCACCAGTTGTTGAAACGCCTGATGAACCTGCCAAAGCCGAGATCCGCCTTTTCTATTTTTGGAAAGATGGCGACGCGCGCCCAAATCCCACCAACAGCCTGGCCCGCTTAAGCAAGGGTAAAATGATTGGCGTTCGTTACAACAAAGACAAAATCTGGACCGGTGGCAGCTTTGCTTTGTTTGAAGCGTAGAAAAAAATTGCTACCCGTTGTAACAAAACGGCCTTTCCCCCGTCATTTTATTGAAGTATGGATCACAGGCAAACCTTTACTGAACTGATATTGCCGTTAAAGGATAATTTATTCCGGTTTGGCTATAGCTTTTTGCGAGACAGGCAAAAGGCTGAAGACATCGTTCAGGAAACAATGCTGAGGGTTTGGAACTGCCGTGAAAAATGGCAGGCGCTGGGTAATATCGAAGGCTACTGTATGGGCATTGTAAGAAATCTTTGTGTTGATGAAATTAGAAGAGTGAAAATTACACTCAGTAATATTGAGATCGCTTCGGAGGTAAAGAGCAATGACCATAGCCCTGTGGAGGTTTACAGCAGAAAGCAGTTGAAAATAACACTGGACAAAACTATTCAAATGCTGCCTGAAAAACAGCAACAGTGTTTTCACCTGCGGGAGAGCGAGGGACGCAGCTACGATGAAATTGCCGAAGTATTAGCCATTTCTATGGAACAGGTAAAAGTGAACATATTTCGTGCGAGAAATTTTATTAAAAAGGAGTTATTAAAACAGGAAGCATATGGACTTTGATCAAATAAAAATATTGATTGAGAAATATTTTGATGCAGACACCTCGGTTGAAGAAGAAAGGTTGTTAAAAGAATACTTCGCGAATAGTGAAGTTGCTACCGAATTGGAAATTTACAAACCTCTTTTCGAAAACGATGTCCCTGCATTACCTGATCAAACTTTTGATGAAAAAATTCTGGGCTTAATTGATGATAATAAAACCGGCAAAAAGTCAACCACAGTAAGCTTCTTCCCTAAATGGCTAAAAATTGCAGCAGTATTTATTTTGATTGTAGGCGGCAGTATTTTATGGTATCATCAAACTCAAAACGAAAAAATAGTATCTCCTGAATCTGCTCAATTAGAAATCCCGAGGCCAGAGATAAATGATACTTACACCGATCCGGAACAGGCAAGGAAGGAGTTAGAAAAAGCACTGGCTTTATTGTCATCAAAATTAGACCAGGGCAACAGCGCAGCGGCGGAACAGGTGAATCGCCTACAAATCATTTCAAAAGTTATTCCCGAACAAAATTAAAATTACCCAAATATGAAACAGTTTTTACTATTTGTATTGCTGGCCGCCGCTTCAAATGCCGGTTTTGCACAAACCGATGCTATCAGCAAATTTTTTAAACAATACGAAAACAACGAAAATTTTACGGTCATCTCCATCAGCCCTAAAATGTTTAAAATGATGAGCAAAGTGAAATGGGATGATGTTTCAAGCGAAGTAAAGCAAACTATAAACAACCTTACCAGCTTCAGGATGCTTACGGCCGAGAAAAACGGTTTGGCATTGTATACCGAAGCCGCAAAAAAGCTTGACCTGGGCAGTTACGACGAGATCATGACCGTAAAAGATAAAGGAGAGAATGTACGCTTTTTTGTAAAGGAAGCCAACAGTCGTATTAATGAATTAGTGATGCTCGTGGGAACGAAGTCGGAGTTTGTGCTAATGAGCCTGACAGGAATTATTGATCTCGATAACATCAACAAACTCGGTTCTGCCATTAATATGAAAGGAATGAATAACCTGAGTTCTGTAAAAAAGAAATAGTTTACCTTTTAAAAGTATAGTTTATGAAAATCAAAATGCTATTCATCGCATTAATCGTCACAACATTTTCTTTTGTTGCCCGTGCGCAGGATCCCATTAGTAATTTTATTTTGAAACATGGCCGTAAGAGTGCCAGCGAAAAAGTTATTATCAGGTTAAGCCGACTGCCCCTTTCGCTTGCGCTGCCGTTTGTTGATGAAGACAGCAGGCGTTGGATAAGAAAGGCCAGCCTTGTGGAAATTATGGTGCTGGAAGGAACACGAAAGAATCTTTCACAGGATTTTGAAAAACTAGGCACCAGCCTGAAAAGAAAAAATTTTGAACCACTTATAACTATAAAAGATCGAGGTGAATATGTAGATATCTTGGGCAAAACGGACAACCGGGAAAATATCAGGGAGATTGTGCTGCTGGTGAACGATAGTAGTAAAGAGGCCGTTTTGATAAGGGTTAAAGGCAAATTCAAATTGTCGGATATTGAAAAGATACAGGATGGTATTGCAAAAAATAATTTTATCGGTAAAAATTAACTTCGGCTTATTCTTCGTTTTTTGATGCGGGGCATAGCTCCGCATTTTTGTTTATTAAATGTTCATAAATAAGGGAAGCTTGTCATTCATCAGGCCTACATTTACCTTACTAAAAAACAAAACAGAATAGTATGGCAGGAATCACTTTAACTATTGATATTGGCGGCTCAAAAATTAAAGCCGCAACCTTTGATAAAAAAGGCAAAATGATACACGATTACACCAAACTTCTAACGCCACAACCGGCAACGCCCGAAGCAGTGATTGATACTATTAAAAAATTGGTTGAGGGGTTTAAGTTTGACCAAATATCTTCAGGGTTTCCAGGTTACGTTCGGGACGGCATCGTTCATACGGCTCCCAACCTCGGCACGGAATCATGGGCAAATGTAAATCTTGCGCAAAAACTTACAGAAGCTCTTGGCAAACCGGCAAAAGTTGTTAATGATGCCGATATGCTGGGCCTTGGCAGCATCAGCGGTAAAGGGCTTGAAATGATGGTTACACTGGGCACCGGCGTAGGTACCGCCCTTTATCTTGACGGAAAATTATTGCCGCACCTTGAGGTTTCGCATCATCCACTGGCAGATGGGAAAGACTATGATCAGTACGTGGGTGAAGCCGAGCATAAAAAAATCGGGAATAAAAAATGGAACAAAAGAATGAAATTTGTTTTTGAGGTCTTGAAAACCGTTTTCAATTATGACAAGCTTTATATTGGGGGCGGATTGGCAAAAAAATTAGATTTTCCGTTGGATGATAATATGATCGTGGTAACAAATAAGATGGGGATCGACGGAGGGGTAAAACTTTGGTAACAAAAACCCCCGCTAATTTGCGGGGGCCACACTTTTGAAATCAATAATCTTACACTGCCTGCGCCTGACGCTTCCTTTCTTTAGCAGGAGCTGCATTTCGCTCTTCAACTGCCTTTTCAAATCTTGTAGCTGTCCACACATGATCTAATTCCACTTTATCGCAGCAGGCATAGCCTTTTTCAGTTAACCGGTTCCAGCTACGGTCGCGGTTCAAGTCAGTAACAATTTTAGACGTGGTTTTTGGGTGAGCTACCCAAAACTTTGTATTTTCTTTCAATGAAGGCATCACATCAGTCAATATACCATTCAATTGGTTTTCGTTCACTGCAAAGACCAATGCAAAATCCAACTTCCGCGATTTTAATAAAGGCGTCATGTTTTTTGCGAATGAAATTTTGCTGAACTGTTTTTCGATTGAAGAAGGAAGGCCCTGAATTAAAAGATTTTTTTCGTCTGCGTACTGTAATTTTTCAAAAACTGTCTGAATCATAAGAACTATTGTGGATTTATTAATAAACACCCTAAAAAAATCTTAGCCAATAATTAGCCTGAATTTGGGGGCAAAGTTATAGCAAAATATATTTGTAAACATAACTTTAACAAAAAAGTCGTTAGCAACTGTTTACTAACGACTTTTATATTTTAATTAAATCAAATTTATTTTGATGTACCCATTGGCCTGTAATACTTCATTGCTTCAGGTAAATGCTTCTGCAATTGCTCAATCCTTCTTTCAGGACCGGGGTGCGTACTCAAAAATTCAGGCGGATTGTTACCCTGAGATTGTGCCTGCATTCTCTGCCATAAATTGATAGCTTCCTGAGGATTATAACCGGCCATTGCAGACCAAATCATTCCGTACCTGTCAGCTTCTAATTCCTGGTTTCTGCCGAAGGCCATAATTCCTAATTGCGAACCCAAGCCTACCGCAGTACCGAATAACTGCCTCATTGTTCCCGAGGATTTGTTTGCCATGAAAGCGTCTACAATACTGCCACCATATTGAGCGGCGATAGTTTGGCTCATTCTTTCATTGGTATGGCCAAATAAAGCGTGTGAAACCTCGTGACCCATTACATTTGCTAAACCAGCTTCGTTTTGCGAAATAGGTAATAAACCGGTGTACACAACTATTTTACCGCCTGGCATACACCAGGCATTCGCCTGATCACTTTGAACCAATTTAGTTTCCCATTGATAGCCTTCAAGATTACTTGCAAGATTGTTTTGCCTATAGTAATTTGTAACGGCACCAACAATTCTTTGTCCCACACGGTTCACCATTTCCGCATCGCGGTTGTTAGAGGTAGAAACGACTTTGTTGGACGATAAAAAGGATTGATATTCTGTCACAGCCATTTGCTGCAATTCGGCTTCTGGGAGCAATTTGAACTGGCTGCGACCCGTAACTGCGTTTGTTGAACAAGCAATCGCAATTGCCGATACAACAAAAAGTAAAAGGAGATTTCTTATCATAATTTAAGATTTTAAAATTATTAAACAATCATTGTACCAAAATTATTTTTAAGGAATATCTAGCGAAAAATAGTTAAAAGTCACCTCTTTACATACAAAAATATATTATAAACCGACATTTTTGAACTGCCGCCAATAGAATCAATAATAAAATGTGTGAGACTATTTATTTCGTTGCCTGCGCCTGTCCCTGTTTTTAAAAATTGGGACTTTGCTTTCGTTTCCGCGAAGGATGCGGCCAATGTTTTTTTGGTGAGTTAAAATAATAAGCAACGCTACAATAATTGCAAAAACCCGGTAAAAATAATTATCAACGTTAAAAATAACGAGGATGAAGAAGGGAAATGCAAGCCCGGCAAGTATGGAACTGAGCGATACAAATCGTGTAAGATATAATACAAGTACGAAAATTCCCGAGCAGGCTAAAGCTGTCCAGGGAGAAATGCCGATGACGATTCCGAACAAAGTTGCCACGCCTTTCCCCCCCCTGAAATTTGCCCAAATGGGGAAAATATGACCGAGTACTGCCGAAATACCAAAAATTAATTGAAGGTTTAAAAAACGGATGTCGTTCTCAACGAACGAGCCGGGAAGCAAAAAAGCAAGCTTAACCGCGGCGAACCCTTTTAGTACGTCGCACACCATCACAAAACTACCCCAACGCGAGCCAAGCACGCGAAAAGTATTAGTGGCGCCGGCGTTTCCGCTTCCGTAATCACGAATATCAATATCGAAAAAATGTTTGCTAACCCAAACTGACGTTGGAATACTGCCTATACAATAGGCTAATATTGCTAACAAAATTTCCTGCATGCAAATAGAGTATTAAAGATAATCAGGGAAGCGAAAGTAGTGAAATATTTAAAACTAAATTAACATCGTCTGTTAAAGTTTATAACTTATTAAATTTCAACGCAATCCATCCTTTTCTTGAATAAAATTTTTCAACTTTCAAACTGCTGCCGGTGCATAATCCTGTGATATCATTTTCGTCCGGTTCAAGCAGGCCGCTTAATAATAAAATACCGTCTTTTTTTAATTGTTTGGCGAGCTGTGGAATCGTAGCCATCAAAACATTCTTGTTGATGTTTGCGAGAATAATATCGAAATGATTCCCCTGGATCTCGCTACCGGATTGTTTCAAAAAAATGTCCGCAACATGGTTTCTTTCAAAATTCTCAGCGGCGTTCTCTACGCTCCAGAAATCTATATCTGTTGCCACAATATTCCCTGCACCAAGTTTTTTAGAAAGTATTGAAAGTATGCCGGTTCCTGTTCCAAAATCAAAAACCGATTTGTTTTTAAAATCAATTTCTCGCATCGCCTGTATCATTAAAAAAGTGGTGGCATGATGGCCCGTGCCAAAACTCATTTTGGGTGTAATGATGATTTCATGCTCAACATTTGAAATCGATTCATGAAAATCAGCACGAACGGCTACAAAATCATCAACAACCACCGGTTCAAAATTTGATTCCCAAAGCCGGTTCCAGTTTTGTTTTTCAATCTTTTCAACCTGCGGTTTAAGATCAATCGTTGCAAATAGTTCTTTTAATTCTTCGTCAAAATTTTCTGCTGCCACGATGGCTTTTAAAGAAGTTGCCTCTTCTTCAAATCCTTCACAATAATCAGAAAGCCTGGCTATAAGGATTTCTTTTTGTTCCTGGTTCAGGCTTTCGAATGTTAGTTGAATGTGCATTAATAAATTGAAACGATCATACGGCGACCGCCTGGCCGGATTTTAGTTTTCAAATAATTTTGTAATAATATGGATGAGCAGGCCTACCAAACCGCCCACCAGCGTACCATTGATCCTGATGAATTGCAGGTCCTTTCCCACTTCCAATTCTAATTTGTTGCTTAACTCCTTGCCTTCCCAGTTTCCCACTGTGTGGCTGATGAGTTCGCCAACCTTATCAGTATTCTTTAGGATGTATTTATAGGCATTGAAACGAATCCATCCGTCAATTTTAGCTCGCAGTTGTTCATCGTTTTGAAGGTTGAGTACCATTTCTCTGATCGTTCTTTTCAGATACATTTTAACCCCTGATCGTTCCGCGGAAAGATCAGTCAAAACACTAGCCTGTAAAGACTTCCAGGCCGCTTCAGCGTAACCGTTTATTTTATCGCCGCTGAGTAAACTGTTTTTGATTTCCTGTAATTCGGCCAGCCAATTTGCATCGGTTTTTACATTTTCAATAAACTGTTTCAGTTGCTGCTTCGCATCTTTTCGCAGCTTATGTTCAGGATCGTTTTCTATTTCATTTAAATACCGGACAACACCTTTGGTAAGTTTAGTGGCGATAAGATTATCAACAAATCCGGGGATTAAGAAATGGCTCTCCTCCTTTACTTTTTTGCGAACCAGTTCTTCATTTGCCACCACATACCCGCGCACGTTTTTCAAAATATAATTCAGAATACGCTCGTGGTCGCCGCGAAGCAGGATTTGGTTTAAACCACCGGCAAGCACGTCGTTCAACTTCAGATCATTTAAAAGATCTTTCGATTTATGCGCTAAAAATTTGGCTACTGCACGGTCGTCAATTTTCTGAATAATATCTTTCAACAACCACAAAACTTCATTTAGTAAGAGTTCAGTATTCTTTTCACTGCCCAGCCACTTCGCAACGTAATTACTGATCTCAAGTTTTTGAATATACGGCCTGATGGTTGCCGCGTTCAGAAAATTTGAAACCACAAATCCACCCAAATTATCCCCGATGCTTTGCTTACGGTTCTCGATCAGGTTGGTATGGGGAATCGGAATCCCAAGCGGATGATGAAACAAGGCTGTGACAGCGAACCAATCGGCCAGGGCGCCCACCATTCCGGCTTCAGCAAATGCGCGAACATAGCCAATCCACACGGCGTCGGATGTTTGCCCAAGCCAGGTGCAAAAAGCGTATACAGCCACCATCAGCAAAAAAAGCCCGGTGGCTAAAGCCTTGTGCTTTCTTAACTGCTGCTGTTTGAATATATCCGGATTTTGTGGTGTAAGCTTATTCATCTACCTGTTCAGTAGCATCTTTTTTTACGTTTTGCAAAATTGAATTGATGATCTTAACAGCATGTTCACGCGAGTTTTCAATAAAAAGCCGGTGCGTGTTCATGCCGCCGCAAATTACACCTGCAAGATAGATGCCATGAATGTTGGTTTCATTAGTTTCCGTGTTGAGTACGGGGCATCGAACTTCATCATCACTTAATTCAATGCCCACCTGTTCCAAAAAATGAAGATTGGGCTGATAACCGGTTGCGGCGATCACCCAGTCGTTTTTTATGGTGACAATCCCATCGGGCATTTCAATATCCACTCCCGTCTCGCGGATTTCTTTAACAGTAGAGTTAAAAAAAGCCTGTATCGATCCTTCTTTGATGCGGTTTTCAATATCGGGCCGCACCCAATATTTCACCCGCAAGCCAATCTCCCCGCCGCGAACCACTATAGTTACCCTCGCACCTTTTCGCCAGGTTTCCAAAGCCGCGTCCACACCTGAGTTCATGGCGCCAACAACGATCACATCCTGAAAGGCATAAAAGTGCGGGTCTTTATAATAGTGGGTTACTTTTGGCAATTCTTCGCCCGCAACGCCAAGTTTATAGGGAATATCATAAAAGCCGGTAGCAATTATAATGTTATCAGCGGTGTAAAATTCTTTGGTCGTTTCCACTCCAAAAAGATCACCTGCTTTATTTACGGTGCGAACTTCCTCAAAAAGGTGGATATTTATTTTGAAAGTTTGGGTAACACGCCTGTAATATTCAAGTGCTTCGTTTCTGGTGGGCTTTGCGTTATTTGAAACAAAAGGAACTTTGCCGATCTCGAGTCGTTCCGATGTAGAAAAAAAAGTCATATTTACCGGGTAATTGTAAATAGAATTCACCAGCGCGCCTTTCTCTAAAATCAAATAATTGAGACCCGATTTTTGAGCTTCGATGGCACAGGCCAGCCCAATTGGGCCGCCGCCTATAATAATGATTTGATAATGATTTTGCATGCGGGCAAAGTTAAGTGGCTTTCAATCTTTTCTACCTGAGAAATAGGCCAAGATTGGTTTGATGGAACGCCTCATTTCACCTAAATTTGCAACTCGTTTAAAACTTAAAGATTAATATGGCAAGAACAGTAGCATTCAGGGAAGCCTTAAGAGAGGCAATGAACGAAGAAATGAGAAGGGATAGCAGGGTTTTTTTGATGGGTGAGGAAGTGGCAGAGTACAATGGCGCCTATAAAGTAAGCCAGGGAATGCTGGCAGAATTTGGGCCTAAAAGAATTTTGGATACGCCAATTTCAGAACTTGGATTTACCGCTGTTGGAGTAGGTGCGGCCCAAAATGGCCTGCGCCCAATTGTGGAATTCATGACCTGGAACTTTGCAGTTTTAGCATTAGATCAAATTTTAAATACAGCTTCTAAAATGCTGGCAATGAGCGGCGGGCAAATATCCTGCCCAATCGTTTTTCGTGGTGGTAACGGGGCTGCCGGCCAGCTTGGCGCTCAGCACTCCACTGCTTTTGAGGCGATGTATGCGAATATTCCCGGTATAAAAGTAGTATCGCCAAGTAACCCTTACGATGCCAAGGGGTTGTTAAAACAAGCCATCCGTTACGAGGAGGACCCGGTGATGTTCATGGAAAGCGAATTGATGTATGGTGACAAAATGGAAGTGCCAGAGGAGGAATATTATATTGAACTTGGAAAGGCTGATGTAAAAAAAGAAGGAACGGACGTTACCATTATTTCTTTTAATAAAATGATGAAAGTAGCGCTGGGCGCTGCCGCTGAACTTGAAAAAGAAAATATCAGCGCCGAGGTGATTGACCTGCGTACAATTCGCCCGCTTGACATGGAAACTATTTTGGCGAGTGTAAAGAAAACAAACCGCCTTGTGATTGTGGAAGAACAATGGCCGTTTGCTTCGGTTTCTTCAGAGATTTCTTATCGCGTGCAAAAAGATGCGTTCGATTTTCTTGATGCACCGATTCGCAGAATTACCGCTGCCGACGCTCCTTTGCACTACGCTCCTAACCTGGTTGCCGCAGCTTTACCCGATGTTCCGCGAACCGTGAACTTAGTGAAGGAAGTGATGTATTTGAAAAAGTAGATTTTATTATAACCTCTTTCTCAAAAACTCAGGCAACTGTCTGAGTTTTCTTATGAAAACTTGAGCTGAAAATATTAAATTTTTATCCGTATGCCTAAACATAAATCAACCGAACCTACGGCGAATATCCTGCTTATTGATGATGAGATAGCCATCCGCAAAACGCTTGGAGAAATTCTTTCTTTTGAGGGCTACAAAATTCAGGAAGCGGTTGATGGCGAAGAAGGGCTTCGAATGTTTTCTGAGCAAAAGTTTGACCTTGTTCTCTGCGACATTAAAATGCCCAAAATTGATGGTATCGAGTTTTTAGAAAGGGCAGTTGCAGCCCATCCTGATGTGCCTATTGTTATGATATCGGGTCATGGGAATATTGAAACGGCGGTTGAAGCCGTAAAAAAAGGCGCCTACGATTTCATTTCAAAACCACCCGATCTCAATCGGCTTTTGATCACCGTTCGAAATGCACTCGATAAAGGCAGCCTTGTTGTTGAAACAAAAGTGTTGCGTAGGAAAGTTTCAAAAGTTCAGGAAATTGTTGGAGAATCTGAACCGATACAAAAAATAAAAAACACGATTGATAAAGTGGCTCCCACGGAGGCCAGAATACTTGTAACCGGCGAGAACGGTGTTGGTAAAGAATTAGTAGCGCGTTGGGTTCATGAAAAAAGTAATCGTTGCAACAGCCCGCTGGTTGAAGTAAACTGTGCGGCTATTCCAACAGAGTTGATCGAGTCTGAATTATTTGGACACGAGAAGGGTTCCTTCACTTCTGCTATAAAACAAAGAATCGGAAAGTTTGAACAGGCAAACGGCGGCACACTTTTTCTGGATGAAATCGGCGATATGAGCCTCAGCGCCCAGGCAAAAGTTTTGCGTGCGTTGCAAGAAGGAAAGATTACAAGAGTTGGAGCAGATAAAGACATTAGTGTAGATGTACGGGTGATTGCCGCAACAAATAAAGATTTGCTACAGGAGGTTGAAGAAAAGAATTTCAGGCTTGACCTTTACCACAGGCTGAGTGTGATTTTAATACACGTTCCCTCTCTTAACGAAAGAAGAGATGACGTCCCCCTTTTGGTTGATCAGTTCCTTTCAGATATTTGTAATGATTACGGAACAGCAAAAAAGGATATAGAGAAAGAAGCGATTAATAGATTAAAGGAATATAACTGGACGGGGAATATCCGGGAACTGCGCAACGTAGTGGAACGCCTCGTAATTTTGAGCGGGAAAAAGATCACTGCTGATGATGTAAGCAGTTATGTGAACATCGCCTAATGCGTGATTTTCATTGAAAATATCTGAATTGTCAGCAGTATTGATTCAGATAAAATCCAAAGATCAATCTCAGTTAGAGATGGTCAAATGATCATTCCTTCATCATTTCTATTAAAACCGTTGCAATCTGTTCGGCATTTGGCTTGCAAAAGTAATCACCATCACTGCCGTAGCCGGGCCTGTGATCTTTTGCTGAAATAGTTCGCGCAGCTACATCAAGGTAACGATAGCCACCCTGTTCCTCCAACACTTTGTTATACATATAAGCGCTTGCTCCGCCGGGTACATCCTCATCAATAAAAACTATGCGGTTGGTTTTTTGTAAAGATTTTACGATGGAGTGATTAATATCAAAGGGAAGCAGGGTTTGAACGTCAATTAATTCGCAACTGATTTTTAACGGCGCGATTATTTTCATCGCATCCTGAATAATACGAAGACAGGACCCATAACTTACAATTGTGATATCTTCTCCAGACTGTAAAATTTCCGGTACACCCAACGCCACGGTCATTTCACCCAGGTTCTCAGGTAATTTATCTTTGAGCCGATAACCGTTCAGCACTTCTATTATTATTGCGGGATCGTTGCTTTTTAAAAGCGAATTATACATGCATGCTGCCTGCACTGAGTTT
>MKRO01000010.1:26531-26997 GCA_001896965.1 Sphingobacteriales bacterium 41-5
CAGCCTGTGGCCGCGCGTTCTAACAATAACAGGACAGCTCTGTTGTCCGCCTGTTCTGTAATGAAGGGTTGCTACGTCATCAGTAAGTGGCTGAAGACCGTAAATCAGATAATCCAGATACTGGATTTCTGCGATAGGCCTCAACCCTCTTAAAGCAAGTCCAATTGCCTGACCCATGATAGTAAGTTCTCTGATACCGGTGTCAAACACTCTTTCAGCACCGTATTTTTTTTGAAGGCCGACGAAACCCTGGTTTACACCCCCAATTTTCCCAAGGTCTTCGCCAAAAGCTAACACTTTGGGATTACTTGAAAGTAATTGATCAAAATAATGATTGAGAATTTCGTACCCGTTCAAAACCTTAGAGTTCTCTGTTATTACCGGCGCCACAGGGATGACATTAAACACACTTTTAGGGCCTTCGTCATATAAAAATGTATTGTAAACCTTTTTGTTTTGCTCTTGT
>MKRO01000011.1:0-313 GCA_001896965.1 Sphingobacteriales bacterium 41-5
AGAACCCGATTATATAAGGTAACACAGTAAACTCAACAAAGTTCTCAGCGTGCAGGGTTTGCATACCAATATAATGGTTCAACCCGTTAATGATCTCTACATCACCCGCCAGTTTGTTGGGATAGATGAGCAAACGCAGGCCTTCGGGATATTGGGGAGCGTCCAAATCAATATGCCAAAGCGGTACAAATATTGAAATACCTAAAAGAATTGCCGCTACAATAAGTAACACTCTGGAAAATATACTTATTTTTTTGTGATTCGTTGCCATAATGATAAAATAAAACTTAAAAAATAAGGGGCAGTTGCCTAT
>MKRO01000011.1:470-2134 GCA_001896965.1 Sphingobacteriales bacterium 41-5
CCATTCGGGGCGGTTTCACCGATGCCAAACCTCAAAGGCACATTGCTTCCAGCAGGGGATACTCTGGCATAACCCTGCATTTCCTGGTGTAATGCACTACAGAAATCTGTACAATAGAATGGGAAGATACCTACTCTGTTAGGTAACCATTTTAAAGTAGTGGTTTCACCCGGCATTATTAGTAATTCACCGTTATCAGCGCCTTTAATAGCAAAACCATGCGGCACATCCCAATCCTGTTCAAGGTTGGTAACGTGGAAGTAAACCTCATCGCCTACTTTAATTCCTTCTATATTGTCTGGCGCAAGATGCGAGCGAATAGCAGTCATATACACATGTACCTTATTACCTTCCCTTACAACCTTGGCGGCAGCTTCACCCTTTGTTACGTAAGGATGCATATTTTCGCCAATTGGGAATAACTTGAGCGAATTTTTGCTAATCAGTTCGGCCGGTGCTGCTTGTGCGTAGTGAGGTTCACCAATCGTTGGAAAATCCAATATCAACTGCATTTTATCCCCGCTGATATCAAATAACTGTGCACTTTGTGAAAGTTCAGGGCCTGTTGGCAGGTAACGGTCTTTTGTAATTTTATTATAAGCTACCAAATATTTACCAAAAGGTTTTCTAGAGTCGCCGCCTGGCACCATTAAGTGGCCAATTGAATAATAAGTAGGCACGCGGTCTAAAATTTTCAGGTCTTTAACGTTCCACTTAACCACTTCTGAAGAGACAAAGAAAGAAGTGTAAGCATTACCATTTGCATCAAACTCGGTATGCAAAGGGCCCAGGCCGGGTTTTTGCACTTCACCGTGTAAGGCTGCTTCGTATTTAATAACGGGGATACCATCGTATTCGCCATCAAAAGCTTTATCAGCGATTGCTTTTTGTAATTTATCAAAACTGAAAACAGGTATTAAAGCAGCCAATTTACCACTTCCAACAATATATTCACCGGTAGGGTCAACATCACAACCATGAGGAGATTTAGGACAGGGTATCATATAAGCAATATCTTTCAGTTCCTGAAGATCAAGTACTGTTACCTCTGTTTTTATTTCCGATTTGCCCGTATGCGTTTTCTCATCCCAGGTGTTATGAGCATATTGAACCGCCTGTTTTTTGCCTTTACCTGCTTTCAGGTATTCTTCAGCTTTTTTCCAGTTCACGGCCATAATAAAATCTTTATCTTTTTGGGAAGCGTTCACTTCTAATAAAGTATTAGCCTGTTCTGAATTATAGCAGGAGAAGAAGAACCAACCATGTGATTTGCCCTTACCGGCATGGCTCAGGTCAAAATTCACACCAGGGCCGCGTAACTGAAAAGCAATACCCATTTCACCATTGTCTTTATTAACGTTGATGAAACTGATATAGCCTTTAAAGTTTTCTTTATAGGAAGAAATGGGTACATCACCGTTTACATAATCCGGTGGTACGCTGAACCTTGTACCTGCCACCACATACTCTGTATTTTCAGTAATAAAAGGCGAAGAGTGGTTGCCGGCACTATTAGGAAGTTCAATGATTTCCGCTGTGCGGAAAGTCCTCAGGTCAACCCGAGCTACGCGGGGCGTGTTATTAGCATTACCAAAAACCCAGCGTCCGTCCACTTCTCCATTTGTCTGGCTCATTTCCACGTGGTGGTAATCATCCCAGGGTAC
>MKRO01000011.1:2185-4489 GCA_001896965.1 Sphingobacteriales bacterium 41-5
AGCATTGGTTTTGTTTCCTCACTATAACCCCATCCTTTTTCGGGGTCAACAGAGAAAACAGGGATAACGCGTAACAACCTGCCGCTTGGGAGGCCATACACACTTAATTGTCCGCTAAAACCGCCGGACACAAAATTGTAAAACTCATCGTACTTACCCGGCGCCACATAAGTTTTTGCAGCGGCGTCGGCGCTTACAGCGCTTCCGGCATTTTTGGGCTTACAAGAGTTTAACATAAAAGGTACTGAAGCCACTATCGTAGCTCCGAGTGCAATGTTTATAATCTTTCTCATATATAAAAAATAAAGTTTTAGTTATTGTACCCCATCATTTTGCCTCATAAACTCAAGTAATTTGCGGGCATCATCATCAGTTAAACTTTGGTTAGGCATACGCACCAAACAAATTTCAAGCTGAGCCTGCAGTTCGGGATCTTTATCTATCATGTCATCAGGGTTTGTAATAAAGTTCATGATCCAGGGGGCTGTTTGCCTGGTGGTTACACCTTTCCAACCCGGCCCTACTAATCTTTCATCAGTTGTCTTATGGCAGGAAGCACATTTTACATCAAAGATTTCTTTGCCACTGGCTGCCATTGCAGGGTCTAATTTCGCGGCTATGTTTACGTTGTCTGCACTCCATTTACCTTCACCACGTTTGGGATCGTAATCGCTTGTGTTTACCATACTTTTTGGAGCTTCTTCACCGGTAGCCGGTGCTTCAGCTTTTTTATCATCCCCGCCACCGCAGGCGATTAACAGGCTCAAGGCAATTGCCGAGCAAAAAATTGTAATTTTTTTCATGTTTGATCGTGTTTTATAAATGCAAAGTTTAAGATTAATAAATTGAGGTCGTATGATTATAATCATAAATTGATTATGATTTTGGTCACACTTTCGGCCGGGTTAGGATTTATCATTTTTCCTAAGATATTCCAATATCTGGCGGGCTTGAAAATCTGTTAAATTCAAATCCGGCATACGCACGTAACATTGTTCCCATAACGCTTTTAGTTTAGGGTCCACGTCTATCATACCTTCGGGATTTGTAATAAAATTCATGATCCATTCTGCGGATCTCCGGGAAGTAACTCCTTTCCAGCCGGGGCCAACTTTTGTATCCTCATTGGGCTTATGGCAGGATGAACATTTTTCGTTAGTAATCCTCTCTCCTTCAACGGCCATAGCTTCATTAATATTGTCGTTGAGGTTCAATTTTTCCGCAGTCCATTTTCCGCTACCGCGGTGAATGTCGTAAAAAGCAGCATCGCTTTGAACTTGGTTTGTAGCATGCTCCTGATCGTCAGATTTTTCTCTATTACCTCCGCAACCTACAAGTATACTTAAAGCAATTAGAGAAAAGAGAATTCTCTTTTTCATAATTGAAGGGGTTTGGTAAAACATAAAGATACTTAAAAAAGTATCTATAAAAAATCAGTCTTGAATTATTTTTTAAAATAATAATCCTGCATGCCCTAATTCTCAAATATAACCGTCTTGTTATCATAAACCATCACCCTGTCTTCAAAAACCAATTGCAGGGCTTTTGCCAGCACCGACTTCTCGATTTCCTTGCCCAAATTCACCATGTCTTTAACCGTGTGTGCATGATTTACAGGTATGATTTGCTGTGAAATAATTGGGCCATCATCCAGATCGTTAGTTACAAAGTGAGCGGTTGCTCCAATCATTTTAACGCCACGCTCATGGGCCTGCCGGTAAGGATGTGCTCCGATAAATGCCGGTAAAAACGAATGATGAATGTTGATGATGTTCTTTTGGAAATGTGAAATAAATTCGGGTGATAAAATTCTCATAAACTTGGCAAGAACAATATAGTCGAATTCGTAACCCTGCAGGGTATTCTGAATATCTTCTTCAAAAGATCGCTTTGTTTTATTTTCATGCGATATAAAATGAAACGGAATATCAAATTTTTCCGTTATCGGGCGAAGGATTTCATGATTGCCTATCACACACCGCACAGATGCTTGAAGCGCCCCAAAATAATTGCGAAGCAAAATATCACCCAGGCAATGATACTCTTTTGTTACAAGCACCGCGATGCGCTTTTGAGGAGACGGGTTTACTACAATTTCCGTATCAGCCGGCAGCGCTGCCAAAATTGCCTGCCGCAATTCTTCAGCGCTTGAATTGCCTTCAATTTCGAGCCGTATAAAAAACCGGTTCTCATCAACGTTTACAAATTCCCTCATTGAAATAATGTTGCGGCCTGCATCAGCCATCACCCGCGCTATATCGGCCACCAGCCCAACCCTGTCCCTGCATTGTAATAAAATTATCA
>MKRO01000011.1:4541-5866 GCA_001896965.1 Sphingobacteriales bacterium 41-5
ATGGCGTTTGTTCCCACAAAAATTCCATACTCTCAAACAGGATTTTTCTCAAAAACAGTAATTGATTATTTAGGCGGCAACCCTGCATTACAACCATTTTTTTCACACCCGGTTTCGAATGAAGGCTTAAAAGCTGCAATGGAAGCGAGGAAAGCATTTGACACACCGAGGGCCGGGCTTGCTGATGCGCTTACTGAACAGTACGCTAATCTATCACCTTCCGGTCGTACCAAACAAAATATCGAACTTCTCAGAAAGGCCACCACTTTTACCATTACCACCGCGCACCAGCCAAATATTTTTACCGGGCCATTGTATTTTTTATACAAAATTCTGCACGCCGTAAAACTTGCAGACCATTGTAAAAAACAATTTCCCGATTACGATTTTGTTCCGGTGTATTATATGGGCAGCGAGGATGCCGACCTGGACGAGCTGGGACATATTTATATTAACAGCCGAAAGTTTGCCTGGCAAACCAATCAAACCGGGGCCGTAGGCAGAATGATTGTTGATAAAAATTTGCTGACGCTACTCAATGAAGTGTCCGGGCAGGTTGGTGTTTTGCCCCATGGGGAAGAAATCATTTCAATTTTAAAAAAATATTATAAAGAAGGGTTAACCATTCAGGAGGCCACATTGGGTTTGGTGAATGAACTTTTTGGCATGCTTGGGTTGGTTGTTTTGATGCCTGATAACCCTGCGCTAAAAAGCCTTGCAAAGAAGCTTTTTGAAGATGAACTTTTAAATGGCCATTCTTCTAAAATTACCGAAGAAACCGGCAAACTATTAATTGAAGCGGGCTATCAGGCCCAGGCTTACAGCCGCGAACTAAACTTCTTTTACCTGCTTGATGACAAAAGGGAACGAATAGAAAAAGAAAATGGTTTATGGAAAGTTGTGGGAACAGACATTGTTTTCAACAAAGAGCAGCTCTTGCAGGAACTAAATGAACATCCTGAAAGATTTAGTCCGAATGTAATCCTTCGGGGTATTTTTCAGGAAACGATTTTACCTGATATTGCTTTTATTGGCGGTGGCGGGGAACTTGCTTACTGGTTACAATTAAAAAAGCTTTTTGAGTATTACAAAGTGCCTTACCCGTTGCTGGTACTCCGCAATTCTTTTTTACTGATTAACCAGTTACAACAAACGCTAATTTCCAAATTAGATTTCGACTTCGCTATTTTATTCAAACCCCTTCAGGATTTACAAAACACCTGGGTACAACGGAACAGCGATCGAAACCTAAGCGTTGACAACGCAGTAAAACAGGCAGGCGAATTGTATGAAACCCTTTCGCAACAGGTGAATACAATTGATAT
>MKRO01000011.1:5961-6413 GCA_001896965.1 Sphingobacteriales bacterium 41-5
AAAACGGAATCACGATACTTCAATGCGCCAAATTGAAAAACTACAATCGCAACTGTTCCCAAACAATAACTTGCAGGAGCGCATGGATAATTTTATTCCCTACTATGCGAAATACGGGCCGGAACTTATTGACGATTTGTATAAAAATTCCTTATCGTTAGAGCAGGAATTTGTAATGTTGGGAGGTGTGTAAAATATTTACCTTTAGTTTCAAAAGCGGAAGTAGCTCATCCGGTAGAGCGACAGCTTCCCAAGCTGTAGGTGGCGGGTTCGAGTCCCGTCTTCCGCTCGCTTTGTAAACGACTTATAAACAGTATTTTATAAAGTATCAATAAGCTTGCTAGTGGGTCGAGTAGGCAAGTGCATTTCAGCCCAAGCCTCTCACAGAACCGTACCTGACAGTCTCCCGTCATACGGTTCTTGTCAATCTAAATCCTGTAGCCTGCCTGTCA
>MKRO01000011.1:6473-9199 GCA_001896965.1 Sphingobacteriales bacterium 41-5
GATGCTGCCTACTCTGTACTTGCGCTGCCACCACTTCAATATCCGGTAGTTCAGCATACTCAATACCTGCCATAGGTCGTTGCTGCCATATACGCCATAATATCCTATCCATCCCCGTACCCTGGCATTTATCAACTCCCCTATCTGTCCGTAACGCCAATTCCGTGCGCTTATACAACTTTAGCTGTAAAAGTGCCAAACTCCTGCAACATTTCAGGAAGGTCATACATGATTTCAATTCCTCTATGGTGCGATTAAAAGTAACGATTGTTTATTTGAATAACATGAAAGAAATTTATTTCAATTCCTCTATGGTGCGATTAAAAGTTTCGCTTACCCCGTACAGATCTACAGAAAAAAAGATTTCAATTCCTCTATGGTGCGATTAAAAGCGGTAGTAAAGCACCTGATTGAATTAATTGAGTGTATTTCAATTCCTCTATGGTGCGATTAAAAGACCCCGGTTATGATTTGTAAATATCCGTATTTTGGATTTCAATTCCTCTATGGTGCGATTAAAAGAAACGAAAACGCCGCCGATGAGATGTACATAGGCATATTTCAATTCCTCTATGGTGCGATTAAAAGGGGTAGGCCTTACAATAACAACAAAGTATCTGTAATTTCAATTCCTCTATGGTGCGATTAAAAGGAATTATGTGCAACCTTACGGAAACACCCTAACTTGATTTCAATTCCTCTATGGTGCGATTAAAAGTTGCGGTGGCTCGATCTCCTCTGCTGTTTTTAACGAAATTTCAATTCCTCTATGGTGCGATTAAAAGTTAATTATAACGATAGCGGCAATCTGTGCGCTAAGGATTTCAATTCCTCTATGGTGCGATTAAAAGCAATTAAAGCGCTTATCTTTGTGGTGTTGTTAGCAAATTTCAATTCCTCTATGGTGCGATTAAAAGAACTAAAGTTCAAATGAGTACAAAAGATGAGGGTAATTTCAATTCCTCTATGGTGCGATTAAAAGGATTTTTGCAATTTCCCGATCATGTTCCAAGCGACATTTCAATTCCTCTATGGTGCGATTTAAAGACTGTAATTACGCCGGTTACCACCCCGGCAAATGAATTTCAATTCCTCTATGGTGCGATTAAAAGCGAATTAAGGGCTATTAAGGTTGATGTAACAGCGAAATTTCAATTCCTCTATGGTGCGATTAAAAGTAACAATGTTTACAAAATCACTACCGGTTGAAAGATTTCAATTCCTCTATGGTGCGATTAAAAGGATAAGCAGCGCGGCACTTTATTTATAAGGCAAAAATTTCAATTCCTCTATGGTGCGATTAAAAGCCGCTATCTATTCTTATGTTTTTAACAGAGGGGATTATTTCAATTCCTCTATGGTGCGATTAAAAGATTTATCAACATTTTATTGCACATTGTTAATAACTCAATTTCAATTCCTCTATGGTGCGATTAAAAGCAAGCGAAGATGCGTAACTGATCTGAACTCCTGTGCTATTTCAATTCCTCTATGGTGCGATTAAAAGATAGCAATATATAATTAGCACAACTTCCCCTGATGCTATTTCAATTCCTCTATGGTGCGATTAAAAGTTCTTTTTTTAATATTAATTAGCCGGGTGATAGGATATTTCAATTCCTCTATGGTGCGATTAAAAGCTTGCAAGGGCTTGAAATGTTTCAACCTTATCTTATTTCAATTCCTCTATGGTGCGATTAAAAGAAGCGTTGCCATTACCGTTAATGTACGCCGTTACCATTTCAATTCCTCTATGGTGCGATTAAAAGCTATAATCATCTGCGTTGTTTGTAATCCTTCCGTTATTTCAATTCCTCTATGGTGCGATTAAAAGTTATTTGGACAGGACTGCTCAATTAAATCAACATTCAAATTTCAATTCCTCTATGGTGCGATTAAAAGTACGCTTGATAGCGATAAAAGGTTTATCCCGGCTTATTTCAATTCCTCTATGGTGCGATTAAAAGGTGTTTTACACAATTTCAGAGGATAGCACTTACGGTAATTTCAATTCCTCTATGGTGCGATTAAAAGCTTCTTTTCTCCCACCTCTTTCGCTATAACAAGCATATTTCAATTCCTCTATGGTGCGATTAAAAGACAAGATTGAATGAAACGGCAGGTAACACACGTTATTTCAATTCCTCTATGGTGCGATTAAAAGTACGCTTTAACATTTTACGCGCCTGATGGCTCGGATTTCAATTCCTCTATGGTGCGATTAAAAGCTGTTTCCACTGCGTGACAGCCCGTTTATTATCGTCTGATTTCAATTCCTCTATGGTGCGATTAAAAGCACTTACGTTCGGCTCTGTGTATTCTATTGATGCATTTCAATTCCTCTATGGTGCGATTAAAAGCCTTTCCGATCCAACGACAAGGGCCCGGTTATTATATTTCAATTCCTCTATGGTGCGATTAAAAGGGAACAGCGTACAAATTAAGCGGCTACATTTACAAATTTCAATTCCTCTATGGTGCGATTAAAAGGATATAAAGGAACTTATATCTACACGGGGCAGCCTATTTCAATTCCTCTATGGTGCGATTAAAAGTAGAAGATGTCAGAAGATAGAACAGCTTTACTTGTATTTCAATTCCTCTATGGTGCGATTAAAAGCAAATGCCCACTCAATTGCGGCCCCGGATGGCAAGTATTTCAATTCCTCTATGGTGCGATTAAAAGTTAAATGACCTTGCAATTTCAAACATAACCCTTCTTATTT
>MKRO01000011.1:9252-9551 GCA_001896965.1 Sphingobacteriales bacterium 41-5
GTGCGATTAAAAGACAGACCTGTTAGCAGCACTAAAAACCGACATACTATTTCAATTCCTCTATGGTGCGATTAAAAGTAAGGTGTATGTTAACCTGCATCCTCCACCTCTTTAAATTTCAATTCCTCTATGGTGCGATTAAAAGTTTTTTCACCTGCTGATTCAACAAATTTTAATGCCATTTCAATTCCTCTATGGTGCGATTAAAAGTTGTTTCTGTGACCGAAATACTTGTTATTGTTATGCATTTCAATTCCTCTATGGTGCGATTAAAAGAGTAAGCGGAAGTGCATTAAACC
>MKRO01000011.1:9817-11562 GCA_001896965.1 Sphingobacteriales bacterium 41-5
TCAATTCCTCTATGGTGCGATTAAAAGTCATCGGCGAAGGATGCAAGTTCGTCGTTTATATCATATTTCAATTCCTCTATGGTGCGATTAAAAGAGCCGGATATGAATGGACTGAAAAGATTTTTTTTCTGTTATTTCAATTCCTCTATGGTGCGATTAAAAGATGACGGTTCGCACCTGTACGGGTTAAGCCCTATTCATTTCAATTCCTCTATGGTGCGATTAAAAGGTGAAAGTTGCAAAAAACGTAACTCCCGACCTGAATTTCAATTCCTCTATGGTGCGATTAAAAGCTGATGCACCATCTTTCTGCATATTTTGCCATTTTATTTCAATTCCTCTATGGTGCGATTAAAAGATTTAAGGCGGATGCGCAGGAATGATTTTTTACGCAATTTCAATTCCTCTATGGTGCGATTAAAAGATTTGATATTGTTTCTGATCAGTTGAAAAAACGTGATTTCAATTCCTCTATGGTGCGATTAAAAGTTTTTTTTACATCATAATCGGAAACGCCGTTATAAGATTTCAATTCCTCTATGGTGCGATTAAAAGGACAGCACATTGAAGGCAGGCGCTGTCAAATGCAAATTTCAATTCCTCTATGGTGCGATTAAAAGTTGTGCAAGCACCTCTAAAACCTTCGTTTGTGAAATTATTTCAATTCCTCTATGGTGCGATTAAAAGTGTTGTTCGGGTTCAAGGGGTGCGACTGCTTTATGAATTTCAATTCCTCTATGGTGCGATTAAAAGCATTACTACCAATGTGGAAGGTGGCAGTTACGAAGATTTCAATTCCTCTATGGTGCGATTAAAAGAAACGAAGTGTCTGTTTTGCTTACCGTACCAAATACATTTCAATTCCTCTATGGTGCGATTAAAAGTTAGATGTTTTGTTTATCGACTATTTACAACTCAATTTCAATTCCTCTATGGTGCGATTAAAAGAGCCGGGTCTAAGTCTATCGCAATACCCCAACTGATTTCAATTCCTCTATGGTGCGATTAAAAGGGATGTGATTGCAGTTAAGTAACCCGCCCCTGTTTCATTATTTCAATTCCTCTATGGTGCGATTAAAAGCGTCGTTTATATCATCAGGGTTCGGCGCGTAGTCAAATTTCAATTCCTCTATGGTGCGATTAAAAGTCCTGAAACGGGTCTGCACATATTCAACTGTTACAAATTTCAATTCCTCTATGGTGCGATTAAAAGACCCCAGCCGCTCATTATCGCTTCAAACGTCTGCCCATTTCAATTCCTCTATGGTGCGATTAAAAGAGTTATCGGGATAGGAAACTCAATTAATTATAACGAATTTCAATTCCTCTATGGTGCGATTAAAAGCTGCACAGGGGCCGGGGCTTATAATCACCTTTAACAGCGATTTCAATTCCTCTATGGTGCGATTAAAAGTTTCTGGCTTTAAATGCGTGCCATCAAAATAACCATATTTCAATTCCTCTATGGTGCGATTAAAAGTATCATTTTTTACGATTAAACCCTTACACACCCTTATTTCAATTCCTCTATGGTGCGATTAAAAGTACAAAGCGGGTGATGTGCTAACAACGCTAACCACATATTTCAATTCCTCTATGGTGCGATTAAAAGGCGCAAACAGGAGCATCACCCCGGTTTTTAATTATATTTCAATTCCTCTATGGTGCGATTAAAAGCCTGACATGAAGCTATACCAGGAGATAATATTTCTTATTTCAATTCCTCTATGGTGCGATTAAAAGTG
>MKRO01000011.1:11638-11724 GCA_001896965.1 Sphingobacteriales bacterium 41-5
CTCTATGGTGCGATTAAAAGATATTAGGTTGCCCTGTATTAAATGCTACAATACCATTTCAATTCCTCTATGGTGCGATTAAAAGA
>MKRO01000011.1:11732-14512 GCA_001896965.1 Sphingobacteriales bacterium 41-5
ATAGTTCTAAGTTTATATAAGCGCCATTTCAATTTCTCTATGGTGCGATTAAAAGATAATAAGCTCCGCCAGAACCAACCTTTAATTCCATTTCAATTCCTCTATGGTGCGATTAAAAGGAACCATTTTCAATGAATGTTATACTTGATAAATCACCATTTCAATTCCTCTATGGTGCGATTAAAAGCCAGGATTTTGTGCAAGCAAGATCGCATCAGTGCTATTTCAATTCCTCTATGGTGCGATTAAAAGTTGCCTGCTAAGGCCGCCGCCGTTGCGGTAGATATATTTCAATTCCTCTATGGTGCGATTAAAAGCATCACATGCTGTACCTCTAACGTGGGAGGCTACAATTTCAATTCCTCTATGGTACGATTAAAAGTATAAAGTGCAGCAACTTAACCAAACGATGGTGGATTTCAATTCCTCTATGGTGCGATTAAAAGTCGTGTTTTGAGCGGGTAGTTCGTTAAATACCACGATTTCAATTCCTCTATGGTGCGATTAAAAGTAGCTGGTTTACCGCCTCCCACTCCGCGCTCACGTTATTTCAATTCCTCTATGGTGCGATTAAAAGATACGGCAAAGCTAAGCGACCTATTCATACATGAATTTCAATTCCTCTATGGTGCGATTAAAAGCAATGCTGAAATTGTAAGTTACAAACAGGAGGTATTATATTTCAATTCCTCTATGGTGCGATTAAAAGCCGCCGCATCGACGACTAAAAAAGCCCTGTTTCCAAGGCCTACAGAAGGTGAAAGTAAATAAAAAAATCGAAAAAAGTTGTCGACCGGCAATACTAAAAACTCTTCCCTGTTTCGACAACCTTACAACACACATGATTATCAGATATTTTGAGGTTTTTCCAATATGTCAAAGAACTTTAAACACTCCATTTCTTGAACTACGACAACTATATAAAATTATCCAGCTCATTTTTTTCTTTCCCTACTACTTCTTTTTCCAACCACTTCTCCTGCCGGCTCCTGAAAATAATGATACTGTCATAATCCATATCCATTATATTTTTTGCCCTTAACTTCAGCTCTTTCAACTTCACTTCCGTTATCTCCCCTTCAAAAACACTGTTCTGAATCCAGTTCAAATATTGCCTGCATAATTTTAGCATTTTCCCAACCCGCTTTTCGCCAATATCGTACACTAAAATTACATACATATTACCACCATGCTTTAAAAGGTTTATATTCTTCCATATTTAAAATGTGTTTGGTGAGTTTGTAACATTCTAATTTCACCAGGTGTTTATAACTTACGCTCCGCCCTAATGACCGGTGTTTAATCGTTTCGTTCAGGCGTTCTTCAAATGCACGAACAAAGGTTTTGCGCGCCGCATCTTTTAGTACCACACTGTTCACCTGAATATCAAAATCTTTTGCCTGAATTTCTTTTTTATTCAGCACTTTAAAAATGACACGGTCTACCAAAATGGGCTTAAAAATTTCGGCAATGTCTAATGCCAATGAGTACCTTCGATACCCCGGTTCGTGCAGGAAACTGATTGTCGGGTTAAGCTGGGTATGGTATATCTGCCCTAAGCAAAGTGAATAGCACATCATATTCCCAAAGGAAACCAATGCATTCACTTCGTTTTTGGGCGGTTGCTTACTTCGGCCGTTCATGGCAAAATCATTCAGAATAGCATCAAAGGTTTCGTAATAAACCTGTCGGATATTTCCTTCAATCCCCATCAGTTCATCTATTGCTTTGGCGTGCGGCAGCGATCCGGCAAACCCCGAAATGATATCAATATATGCCTGCACCTCTTTTCCGCGTGACTGATAATATTTCAGATTTTTCAGAATATTAAAAGCCGCGCCTTCTACAAATTTTTGCGCAATAATCAGGCGTTTGCTTTTAGAGATGTATTGTTTTGTTTGCTCAATTTGTACTTTACCCGCCAGCAGATATTCTTTTGGCAAAAAACTACCGGTGTAATGTTCGTAATAATCAAAGAAATGCACGGCAATTTGTTGCTTTCCCAGAAAATTATACAGGGCTGAATTAGCATCTAAAGCACCAAAACAAAACAAGTCTGATACGCTTTCTACCGGTATGTATTTAGGGCTGCCCTCCGCGCCGTTTTCATCTACCGGAATAAATTTAAGGGTGTTGTCTTTTCGGCTCATTCTGCCGGGATTAAAGAGGTAATAGGTTTTTTTCATATTTCATCAATATAACAGAGTTCGTAGTAGGAGCATTTTTTACATATACTTTTCCGGATTAACTTCGGGCATCCTTCCAGGCGAATAATCTCTAAGGCTTCTTCTTCCCAATCTCTTCCAAGTGTAATAAAGTCATCATCCCAATTAATGATTTCTCTTTGTTTGAGTTTAGGATATTCTATAATAGCCGATGGTTCATTAATTCCGTTCTTGTGTAAAATGTACAGGTAATAAATGACTTGTGCTTTATGGGCATGTTCTACTTTATCCGATTTTTTTACTTCGTGTACCACTTTTTCCTTAGCATCGTAAAAATCTATCTTAATGCCTTCAATGGCTAACTCTGTATATTTTCTGGCACGGTCCAAATAAGTGGTTTCAGCAATCAGCTTCCCTTCAGCTACCATTTCAGAATTGTGTTCCATTTGAATGCCATTGGCAAACAACCACAATTTTCGATGGCAGGTATGAAGGTAAGCGATATGGGTTCCGGTGAGGTGCATTGTTAGTTTAAAACATTGAGCGTATCGCTAAAATTTTTGATGAATTATAGTTGATTTTCAAACTCGAAAGCCATTATTCTATCGTAAAGTT
>MKRO01000011.1:14612-15188 GCA_001896965.1 Sphingobacteriales bacterium 41-5
GATAGGCTGAGCTTTCCCAGAATCTTCTTCTGATAATTTTGCACGAATACTTCCTGCAATCAAATTAGCATTATCACTGATAGAAACTGCAAGCGTATCCATCAAACTGAAAGTTCTGGATTGGTTGGAAGTGATTTTCCAATTGATGATCGCTTTTGCTAAAGCTGTAGCCCATTCTTTTCTTAATTTTTCTGGTGCAACCAAGCATTTTCCAAAAACATTTTCTGACTCAACCCAATCCTCTGCTCTCAATTTATCGATGGTTTCATCAGACATTTCTGGCTCAAAAGAGTTTAAGCTTACACAAAATAAACGACGTAAATCAATAGCAATGTCCGATACGAAAAGCCCTGAAGCTCTACTTTGGTTAGGAATCCATTTTCTACTTAAACTTCTATCTTTTCCTTCCAAGAATTGGGCAATATCTTCATCTGATAATTGATTCCCATTTTCATCTCTTACTATTACAACATTATTAGGTCGGTCGCTTCTGTCAAAAGAGGCGTTGTCATTATCCAAACCTGCTAATAATGGATGCAATCCTCTCATAGCCGAGATAGATAAAGGACTTCTTCT
>MKRO01000012.1:0-2351 GCA_001896965.1 Sphingobacteriales bacterium 41-5
AACCCATCTTACGCAAGTTCTATCACAGTAATTTCAGGCATAATGCCCACCCTGCCGGGATAGCCGATAAAACCAAAGCCACGGTTCACATATAGTTTCTGATGGGCTTCCTCGTAAAGCCCCGCCCAGCGGTGGTACACATATTTTACCGGGCTCCAGCGGAAACCGGGCAACTCCACGCCAAATTGCATACCATGAGTGTGGCCGCTAAGAGTGAGGTCGATGTCTTTATACGTAGTTAGCACTTCCTTGTCCCAGTGTGACGGGTCGTGGCTCATTAAGATTTTAAAAGGGTATTCTGCGCCATCCATGGCTTTTGAAATGCTGCCGTAGCTGTGAAAATTTCCCCGCCCGCTAATGTTTTGCACGCCTATCAGGCCAATCGTTGCCTTTTCTTTTTGCAAGGGCAAATGTTCATCCAGCATTAGCCGCCACCCTAATTCTTTATGAATGGCTTTAATTCTTTCCAGATTCGCCCGCTTTTCATCAATAGTTTTCCAGGTAAAATAATCACCGTAGTCGTGATTGCCCAATGTGGAATAAACGCCCATCGGCGCCTTGAGCCTTGAAAAAATATCGATGTAATTGTTCATTTCATTCGACTGGTTATTCACAAGATCGCCGGTAAAAAGAATTACATCGGGTTTTTCGTTCAGTATTTTATCGATGCCTTTATTTACCGCCGGCTTATTGGTGAAACTACCCGAGTGAATATCTGAAATATGAACAATTTTCAGTCCTTTAAAGGCAGCAGGCAAATTTTCAAAAGCAATTTTTATCCGTTTTACCTGGTAGTTGTATTTGTTGCTAAGGCCAAAAACAAAGGTTGAAAATATGCCCCCGCCCGCGGCGATACCGAGCCAGGTGAGGAAGTGGGAACGTGAAATACCTTGCCCGTCGGAACCGCTTACTTCACTCACTTCATTATTGATCGAAAACAGTTTGCCTGCCATCCATTGAACGCCGCGCCTGGCATCGTCAACTAAAAAGAAGAGGGTAGCCAAAAGCTTCGCAAAAAACAGAGCGAACACTATTGCAAATATGGTGCTTCGAATAATATTATTTTGTGGCTGAAACTGAAAATAGGGGAGCAGCAAAAGTACTACCAGCGCAAAAATTGATACAGACCAATAGCCAACCGTGAAAATAGTGCGGGCTTTTGGTGATGAATCATGCAGTAACGAGCGGATAGCGAAAAAAGCATAAATATCTACCAACACCATTATTGTGATGATAATCCACCAAAAGGAAGAATTGCGCATAAATTAAAAATTTCAATAAACAGAATTAATGAAAGAGAGTAACACGATAATATGGCGATTTGTTGATAGTTGCGGAAACAAAAAATCCCACCGTGTTTTGAGCGATGGGATGAAATATGATCGTAAAAATATTACCAATCCTGTTTAGCGTTACCGGCTTTAATAGCAGCCAATGCTTTTTCCTCACCCAACAGAGCGGTCAATTTGTTGCCTTTGCCGTCATGTCCTTTTGCTATATAACCTCCTCTTGCTGTTCTCGAAACTACCGCATCCTGGATAGGAACATTTTTCTCTTTTGTCTTTACGTTGTACGCTGTAAGTGTTGCATCTGCCATAATATTCTGTTTTTAGGATTATTTTAAAAATTGAAAATAGGGGATTTTGGCCGTTTTGCCGCTTTTACCCGTTGAAAACTTATTAAGATATACTGAGTTTTGTTAATAACCAGCCGATTATACGTCTAACTTAGCGTATTTGGCATTGGTTTCAATAAACTCCCGGCGCGGGGCTACCTCATCGCCCATTAACATACTGAACACGCGGTCAGCTTCTGCCGCACTTTCAATAGTAACCTGTTTCAGGGTGCGGGTTTCGGGGTTCATGGTAGTTTCCCAAAGTTGTTCCGCATTCATTTCTCCCAAACCTTTGTACCGCTGAATATTCACTGAATCATCCTTGCCGGCGCCTAATTTTTCAACCAAAGCTTTGCGCTGCTCTTCATTAAAAGCGTACTCTGCTTCACGGCCTTTTTTAACCAAGTACAATGGCGGCTGCGCGAGGTACACGTAGCCCTGTTCCACTAATTCAGTCATATACCGGTAGATGAAAGTAAGGATTAACGTTGCAATGTGGCTTCCATCCACATCAGCATCCGTCATAATAATGAGCTTGTGGTAGCGAAGTTTTGAAATGTTCAATGCTTTCGGATCTTCAGGCGTACCAACTGTTACACCCAATGCGGTATAAATATTCCTGATCTCATCATTCTCATAAATTTTGTGCTCCATGGCTTTTTCCACGTTTAGTATCTTACCCCTGAGTGGTAAAATAGCCTGGAAGCTCCTGTCGCGGCCCTGCTTAGCTGTTCCA
>MKRO01000012.1:2411-5699 GCA_001896965.1 Sphingobacteriales bacterium 41-5
AACACTGATTTTCTTTGAACCAGTTCCCTCGCTTTACGGGCCGCCGCACGTGCCTGAGCGGCTAATATCACTTTACTGATGATATTGCGGGCATCTTTCGGATTCTCTTCTAAATAAGCCTCCAACACCCGGGAAACGGTTGTGTCAACCACACCCGCCACCTCGCTGTTACCCAGTTTGGTTTTAGTTTGCCCTTCAAACTGCGGCTCCGGAACTTTTACTGAAATGATGGCGCTCAGCCCTTCCCTGAAATCATCGCCTTCGATACTCACTTTTGCTTTTTCAAACAATCCGTTTTTATCGCCGTAGCTTTTAAAAACCCTTGTTAGCGAACGCCTGAAACCGGCCACGTGCGTACCGCCTTCGATGGTATTGATATTATTAACATAGGAATAAATATGCTCGTTGAAGGAATCATTGTAAGTAAGAGCCACATCCACCGCAACATTTGAATTTTGGTCGTGGCCTTCCACATATAGCACTTTCGGGATCAGCGCATTCCTGCCTGCATTTTTATCCAGCATTTCCACAAACTCAACAATACCCCCCTCGCTGTAAAAAGTTTCTGAGATCACGTTACCGGCATCATCTTTTTCGCGCCTGTCAATAAGCGTAATGCTGATGCCTTTATTGAGGTAAGAAAGTTCGCGCAAACGGCCTTTCAGGATATCACGTTTATATTCCGTGGTCATGAAAATTGAACTGTCAGGCCAAAAGTGCTGAAAAGTGCCGGTTTTTTCAGTCACGCCAATTTCCCGAACCGGGTAAAGCGGAACGCCAATCTTATATTCCTGTTCGAAAATCTTACCCTCACGGTGAACAGTAGTGTGCATGCGCGTACTCAACGCGTTCACGCAACTCACACCCACGCCGTGCAAACCACCGGATACTTTATAAGAACCTTTATCAAATTTGCCGCCCGCGTGTAAAATCGTCATAGCCACCTGCAAAGCGCTCACGCCCTGCTTCTGATTGATGCCCGTAGGAATACCGCGGCCGTCATCTTCAACCGAAATTGAATTATCCTCGTGAATGGTAACAAAAATATTTTTACAATATCCCGCAAGCGCTTCATCAATCGAGTTGTCAACAACCTCGTAAACAAGGTGGTGAAGCCCTTTTTCTGAAATATCCCCGATGTACATCGCCGGCCTCTTGCGCACGGCTTCCAAACCCTCTAAAACCTGTATACTATCCGCACCATAATTTGGTTTTTGAGCTTCTTCCTGCCCTTTTAATTCTTCACTCATAAATATGTTTTCCTGATATTTTTTTAGCAATTGACTAATAGGCAAATGTACGAAAAATTAGGGGCTTTTTTGTATATTAAATGCTAATTGTGAATATCATGTATAAATCATTATTAACGGGTGAGACCGGCTTAAAATGGGCAAAAATTGCCGTAGCCGAACAAGAAACAATCAGTTTTCGCGAATGGCAAGGTTGCTACAAACGTTTGCGTAAATAAATCGGCGGTATCATTTGCCCAGGGTTGGTTTTTGAACTACCTTGGTTGCTCTGATTTGAATCATTTTAAAGACTTGCCTAATGCTCAGGAAAATTTTATTTGTTAGTGTTTTTGTTTCTGTTGCCCTAAATCTTGCAGCCCAGCAACCCCAGTGGATACTCCCAAAAGTGGCTTCCGCCCAATTTAAAACGACCGTTTTTAATGTAACGAAATATGGCGCCGTACCTGACGGATATTTTTTAAATACTAAAGCGATTCAAAAGGCAATAGATGAATGTTCTTTCAAGGGTGGCGGCGTGGTACAGGTTCCCAAAGGGCTTTGGCTTACCGGGCCGATTGTTTTAAAAAGCAATGTAAATCTGAACCTGGCCGTAGGCGCAACGCTTTTGTTCACAGCCGATAAAACGCAATACCCGCTTGTGAAAGCCAGCTGGGAAGGCTACCCGCAAATGCGCAACCAGTCGCCTATTTCCGCCGAAGGCGCCACTAATATTGGTATCACCGGCAAAGGTATTATTGATGGGAATGGCGATGCCTGGCGGGCCGTAAAAAAAGAGAAACTAACAGAATCTCAGTGGAAAAAATTGGCCGCCTCGGGTGGGGTAGTAAGCGAAGATAAAAAGCAGTGGATGCCCTCCGAAAGTTTTGCAAAAGGCCAAACCGAAAAAGATCCGGGCAGGATTTTACAAGAAAGAGATGAGGCTTATTATCAATCAGTAAAAGATTTTTTACGTCCGAACCTACTGGTACTCACCAACTGCAATAGAATTTTATTAGAGGGCGTTACGTTTCAAAATTCTCCGGCGTGGTGCCTGCACCCGCTAATGAGTAAAAACATCACTGTTAAAAATATATTCGTTAAAAACCCCTGGTATGGACAAAACGGCGATGGCATTGATTTGGAAAGTTGCAGCAACGTTCTCATAGAAAATAGTGTGTTTGACGTAGGCGACGATGCGCTCTGCATGAAGAGCGGCCGCGATGCTGACGGCCGCGCACGGGCTATGCCAACAAAAGATGTAGTCATTCGCGGTTGCACAGTTTATGCGTCGCACGGCGGATTTGTGATTGGCAGCGAAATGAGCGGCGGCGCCAATAATATTTATGTGAGCAATTGTACTTTCGTTGGCAGCGATATTGGCCTGAGGTTTAAGACAACCCGCGGCCGTGGCGGTATTGTGGAGAATATTTTCATAAAGGATATTTACATGAAAGATATTCCGGGCGAAGCCATTTTGTTTGATATGTATTATATGGCAAAGGATCCCGTTCCTCTTACCGGCGAAATACGTGAGCTGCCAAAAGTTGAGGTTAAACCTGTGGATGAAACCACGCCTCAGTTCCGCAATTTTCACATTAGCAATGTGTATGTAAATGGCGCTGAGAAGGCCATCTTTATGCGCGGCCTGCCCGAAATGCACGTAAAAGGCATCAGAATTGAAAATTCTGTTTTTCAATCAAAATACGGTGTGGACATACAGGAAGCAAGTAATATTCAGCTAAATAATGTGAGGGTGTACAGCGAAAAAACCAATCCGGTGATCGATGTAACAAACGGTGACAATATTAATATTAACCGTTTTGACTATAATAAAGGCGCTGATCTGCTCCTTCGCGTGAGCGGCAACCGCGCAAAAGCCGTGCAGGTTTCCCGAACCGATTATACGAAAGCGGACAAAAAGCTGAGTGCGGAATTGGGCGCAAATGCTGCGCAAATAAAATTTCTTCAGTAAAATCATAAGGGCGGCTTGCCGTAGCAGGGTCATCGTTACGCTCGCTCATGGCTTTCATGGCATTAAAACCACCAACCCACCAACACC
>MKRO01000013.1:0-1593 GCA_001896965.1 Sphingobacteriales bacterium 41-5
CATTGCCAACGTGATGAAGACTTTGGAAGATAATGGCGCAATGGCTTATACAACGATCGTTGCCGCATCCGCATCAGATCCTGCTCCTTTACAGTTTTACTCTCCTTTCGCCGGCGCTGCAATTGGTGAGTACTTTCGTGATACCGGCCGCCCGGCATTAATCATTTACGATGATCTTTCGAAACAAGCAGTAGCGTACCGCGAGGTTTCATTATTGTTACGCCGTCCGCCGGGCCGCGAGGCTTACCCGGGCGATGTATTCTACCTGCACAGCCGTTTACTCGAAAGAGCCGCCAAGGTTATTGGGGATGACAACGTAGCTAAAAATATGAATGACCTCCCTGAATCAATTAAGCATTTGGTAAAAGGTGGTGGTTCATTAACTGCCCTCCCAATTATTGAAACCCAGGCCGGTGACGTATCTGCGTACATCCCTACAAACGTAATTTCAATTACTGATGGTCAGATATTCCTTGAGTCGAGTCTGTTCCTTTCCGGCATCCGCCCTGCGATTAACGTGGGTATTTCGGTAAGCCGTGTGGGTGGTAACGCACAAATCAAATCCATGAAGAAAGTGGCCGGTACTTTAAAACTTGACCAGGCGCTTTACCGCGAGCTGGAAGCGTTTTCAAAATTTGGCGGCGACCTTGATGCCGCTTCTAAAAACGTAATTGATAAAGGCGCCCGCAACGTGGAAATCCTGAAACAGCCTCAGTATTCTCCCTATTCAGTTGAAAAACAGGTAGCGATTATCTATCTGGGAACCAACGGTTTGATCAGGGACGTGCCGGTAAACAAGGTGAAAGAATTTGAGGAGCAATTCCTCAGTGAAATGGAGGATAAACATCCTGAAATTCTGGCTGAGTTCAAACAAGGCAACCTGCCCGATGAAGGGCTGAAACAAATGGTTGACCTGGCTAACGGAATTGTTCAACAGTATAAAAAATAAATTTTTACCTGTTTTTTGAAAAGGCCTTCCCAAGGGGAAGGCCTTTTCATTTATAACATAATGTTTTATATCTTTGTAGTAACTAATGTAAAAGTAGCTCAATAAACAGGCCCCTGATGGAATGTTTGATAGTCGATGATAATAAAGTGGCAAGGCTATTATTACGTCAATTGCTTGATAAAACCGGTATTGTAAACATACTGGGCGAATGTGAAGATGCTATAACTGCAAATTATTTTCTGTAAAAAAAAACGTTGACGTTTTATTTCTTGATATAGAAATGCCCGGTATGACAGGGTTTGAACTGCTAAAAATGCTTCCCGAAAGACCCCTCACAATTTTAACTACCGCCAAACAAGGTTATGCAGTTGAGGCATTTGAACTAAACGTAGTTGATTACCTTGTAAAACCATTTTCTCTCTCACGAGTTATGCTTGCTGTTGAACGGGCCAAAGAATTATTAAGTCACAAAAACGCTCAGCTAAAACAGGATACCTCTGATAACGTATTGTTCATAAAAGACAACAAATCCATTAAAAAACTCGATGTTAACGAGGTGTTATACATGGAAGCTAAAGGGGATTATGTACGCATTCATGTGCCCGGCAACAGTTACGTGATCCACGGAAGCCTAAAAACAGTTG
>MKRO01000013.1:1614-4840 GCA_001896965.1 Sphingobacteriales bacterium 41-5
TTTACGCGTACATCGTAGTTACATTGTAGCGCTCAATAAAATTGATTATATTGAGGATAGGGTTGTTTATATCCATGATATTGCAATTCCAATATCTGAATCTTATAAAGACATTTTGCTCCAAAATCTTAAGTTACTTTAACTTTCTGTATAATGAGCGATAAAAATCTTCCATTTTATTCCATGGTTTTTCTCGCCCTCGTTTTGATGGGGCTGATTATTGCAACCCAGCTGTTTACAGACCAGTCCATGAGGACGGTCAGAAGTGGCAACGCCCAAACTGTTGAAACTTTTAAGGTGAATAACAGGATGCAAAACATTGTGAACCTGAGTTTTGACCTGCAAACCAAGCTAAGCAATCAGGAAATTGCATTAGACACTGTGAGGCGGAGGCAACTTTACGACTCTGTTTTTATGCTTGGGTATAATTCAACAATTCTCACGAGGGCCGTAAGTAAGCTGGGTTTCTCAAAAGATGCCAAAAATATTGAAGACCTTGTTACAGCCCAGGTTAATCATCTCTCCTACATACTTGTCACTGAAAATACCGGCAACCGCGTTGTCCGTGATTCTTTAATGGATTCATTGAACCGTGCTCAATTTGGAGATAGGGTTTATGAAGCCTGCCTGGAGGTTCAAAACCTGCTTGAACAAAGCCTGGAACAAACACTCATAAAAAATTCGGAACAGGCAAGCGTACATTACAAATATAACCGCATAACTGCTGTGGTGGCAATTTTAGCAATTTTGATAATGGCAACAATAATTATCAATCGGCAGGTGCGGCAAATAAAACTAATTGGGGAATTGAGAACCGCCGAGGCCACCGCATTGAAAAGTAAGAATGCAAAAGATGATTTTGTGGCAAATATGAGCCACGAACTTAGAACACCTCTGAACGCTTTGATCGGATTTGGGAATTTATTGAACCAAACTGACCTGGACCCGAAACAACAGGAGTACGTGGATGTGATCAGATCGGGAGGGTATAACCTTTTGAATATTGTGAATGATGTACTCGACCTCTCAAAAATTGAAGCCGGAAAATTGCGTATTGTAAATAAGCCCTTTAATATAATTACAGTCCTAAAGAATATTGAGAGGATGTTCTCAGAGAATATTGCAGAAAAAAGGCTTGTTTACGAGTGGCATATTGACGAAAAAATCCCGCCTAATTTAAAAGGAGATTCAGAGAGGCTTAAACAAATCCTCATCAATTTAATTGGAAACGCGATAAAATTCACTAACGAAGGCGGTATTCAATTAAACGCCGGCATCGTTTGGGTAGATGAAGAAAGCGGCATGTACAAACTCGTTTTTACGGTGAAGGATAGTGGTGCGGGCATCCCAAAAGAGAAAGTACAGAAAATTTTTGAAAGGTTCGAACAACTTGAGCACGTTACTACCCGCCAGCACGGCGGAACCGGTTTAGGGCTTACCATCGTTAAAAATCTGGTAGAGAAGATGGGCGGTGCTATTTCAGTATATAGCGAACCGGGAGAAGGATCCGAGTTCAGTTTCACATGTATTTTTGAAAAGGCCCTATCCCTGCAGGAAGATGAGCAGGTTTTTGATAAAACCAACTTTTCGCTGGAAAATTATAGTTTGTTGGCCGCCGAAGATAATAAGGCTAATCAAACCCTGCTCAGGCACCTTTTAGGAAGATATAAAGCTGAAGTGACGATTGTTGAAAATGGCCGGGAAGCGGTGGAATTGCTTAAAAAGAATTCCTATGACCTTGTATTAATGGATATTCAAATGCCGCTTATGGATGGTTACACAGCCGTCAATAAAATAAGGCAGGAATTAAAAAACCACATTACCGTAATTGCAATGACGGCTTATGTATCTGAAGATGAAATTCAAAAATGCCTGAACTCCGGATTCAATGACTATTTAGCAAAGCCAATTGATGAGAGTACGCTACTAAAAATCCTGTCAACATATTTGAATCATGCAGGTGTTGTAGTGAAAAAAGAAACAAAAAATGCTAATAATTTTGATTATCTCAGGGAACTTATTGGAGACGACCCCGAGGCGATAAAGGAAATAATAGGAGAAATGAAAGTACAATGGAGTTTGGACAAAGCGGATCTGGAACATGCCGTAAAGGCCAACGATATTCCTGAAGTGAAACGAATCCTGCATCGTGTAAAATCAACACTTTCTCCTTTAGGCCCGGGCCATCAAATCTACCTTGAAGTTTCTGATAGCAAGGGGAATCTTGCTTCAACTGAAAATCTCGACGTTGAGGAGCTTACCGGCCTTATTTCAAGAATTGATATACTGACTGAATCATTGCAGTTGGAAAGCTAATTTAAATACAACTTTGAAGAGGAACAACATTATAAAAATCGCAAAAAGACATTTGAAAAGGAGGCAGACATCAGAAAGTAGTGCCACCCGCCGTGTTTTAATTGTTCTGTGGTTAGGTACATTTTGTTTACTGGCGTTTATGATTTTAAGATGGGCCGGGGATATTGACTTTGGCAGCAATCTTAAAGGAAAAAAACCTTCTGTTTTTTTTGTAGATGATGTTTTGCTTTCTTCTTCTGATTTAAAACTTGATAGCACATCGGCTCTAATCAATATTTCGCTTAACACAGAAAGTCGCTTACCCCGGCCAGCAAAAAGCCCTGAAAAACAATTAAACCCCGTGAGCCGCGATGAGTTGTACAGGAATATCTTCAATCAAAAAATGAAAAAAGCCGAAAGCAGGCCTTCAGATGATTTTGAGATGGAACCTTTGCCGGAATAGCCTTTTATTAAGTCGTCATGTGGCCATGGCAATAAAAACTTTGAATTTCTTAACCTTAAAATAAGGCATCATTCAGCGGTTGAGGCAAGGCTTATCTCAATCACGACATTAAAAGCTAACCCTGTAATCAATTACATTTTGGGTTCGTCGACAGAAAAGGGAGTATTCATCGAAAAAAAAGGGCCATTCATCGAATTTTTTAAAAAGCTACTAAACATCGTACTATTTTTACAGCGGTTTAGAGGGCTTAAGAGTGGGCAGCGGTATCTTTCCAGATAGGACGTGTGCCCCTCTTTTTTTTAGAACGGGGGGTGTGATGAATAGCTACAAAATGAAGAATATGCGGTTGAGCGATCAAATAATATCCATTTTAAATGCCGAAGATGATTTTTTGTCGGGGTCAGCAAAAAATCTTGGAGAATCCCGTGATAACATAAAAAAAGCTTTTTCCGAAATAGTCTCCGCAGC
>MKRO01000013.1:4908-5320 GCA_001896965.1 Sphingobacteriales bacterium 41-5
GCAGGATTGCTCTTTGGTTAACCCCAAACGAAATCAGTTTTTGACCCATTCGCCAATTAGTATTAAAGGAAGCGGGGCGAACTCAGAGTTATTTTCGGACAGGTTCGGAAGCGTTGTTGAAGTAATAGCACGGAATACAGAAATAAAAAGTGGTTCAGTTAAGAAGCTATTTTCAGTGCTTACACCAATGGTGCTGAGTAATATTTATTTTAAATATAAAGCATTCGGATTTACTATGGGACAACTTGCAATTTTTTTGGAAAAAGAGGCCAGGCGTAACAAAACTACCAGAGAGATTACGCTTGAATTGGCAGCATTGATAAAAAATGAAAAAAATGAGGCAGGTCCAAAAAAAGCGAAACCCGTGTCTTTCGTTTCAAGGGTTTTGAATTTGGTAGGAATTTCGGGAAAC
>MKRO01000013.1:5372-5835 GCA_001896965.1 Sphingobacteriales bacterium 41-5
CTGGCTGTTACCTCGGGAGCTATTTTTTTAATAGGGTTTGCCCTGTTTTCTTCGTATTCTAATCTTTTTTCGTAAACATCCATACACAAATACAATGACTGTAAAAAGGATGCATGATCGGCCACGCCTTTCCCTGCAATGTCAAAAGCCACACCGTGGTCAGGGGAAGTGCGGATGAGGTTAAGCCCCGCGGTATAGTTCACGCCTTCGCCAAGCGCTAAAGATTTAAAAGGAATCAGTCCCTGATCGTGATACATTGCCAGAACCGCATCAAACTTATCATAATGGCCGCGCGCAAAAAATGCGTCGGCGCTGTAAGGCCCAACAGCCAGAATATTATTGTTTTTTGCCTGTTTTATGGCAGGTTTAATAATCGTTTCCTCTTCGTTTCCTACAAGGCCTTCGTCACCGGCGTGCGGGTTTAAACCCAAAACTGCAATGCGTGGTTTATTAATGCCAAAAT
>MKRO01000014.1:0-2542 GCA_001896965.1 Sphingobacteriales bacterium 41-5
AGAAAGATAAAAAACATTGCCGTAACCACCCGAGCATAAAAGAACCGCATGGCCGAAATACCTTTCTAACTGGCCGTTAACCAAATTACGGGCAATGATGCCACGCGCTTTTCCATCAATCTTTACAATTTCGAGCATTTCGTGGCGGCTAAACATTTCCACATTTCCCAAAGCCACCTGCCTTTCCAAAGCCTGATACGCGCCTATTAAAAGTTGCTGCCCGGTTTGGCCCGCGGCATAAAAAGTTCTTTTTACCTGTGTGCCACCAAAGGAACGGTTATTGAGCAGGCCGCCGTACTCGCGCGCAAACGGAACGCCCTGCGCCACACACTGGTCAATAATGTTCACACTCACTTCCGCAAGGCGATGCACGTTGCCCTCGCGGGCGCGGTAATCGCCGCCTTTAATGGTATCGTAAAACAAACGGAATACTGAATCACCGGCGTTTTGATAATTTTTTGCAGCATTGATACCGCCCTGCGCGGCAATAGAGTGCGCGCGGCGCGGGGAATCCTGAAAACAAAATGCTTTTACTTTATAACCCAGCCCACCCAGGGAAGCGGCAGCAGATGCCCCGGCAAGGCCGGTCCCTATAACAATCACTTCAAGTTTGCGTTTGTTGGCAGGGTTTACAAGCTTACAATGGCCTTTATAATTGTACCATTTTTCTTCTAACTTTCCTTCAGGTATTTTATTCTCGAGCATATTTTAAAACGTTTGACGTTTGTTATTCTGATTGTTAAAGATGCTATTAGTACCGGAGCTGAAATGTGCGACGCAAGTAAAGATGCCACGCGTGCTGCAGCCGGTAACATTATTGCAACCACCCCGCCATAAAGCTAATGGGCATCATGATGAAAGCAAGGCACACGATAATTGAAAATGCCCAGCCCAGGCCGATTAAAAAGTTGATGTATTTGTGATTGGTAACGCCTAATGTTCGGAACGCACTTTGAAAACCATGTACCAAATGCCAGAACAACGCGATCACACCTAAAATATAAATTACCGGTATCCACGGAAACGTGGTGAACTTATATTGCATTTCGCCATAAAGATTATGATACACGGTGCTATCCTCAGGATACGTGATTTTTTCGAGGCCGCCAAAGCGTGAAGGAATCCAGAAATCAATCAGGTGGATCACCAAAAAGATAAGAATAATAGAACCTAAAATTCCCATGGCCCTGCTGTTCCATTTACTGCCGCGGTTGCCGAGCTTTACCGCATATCCTTTGCCACGTTTGCTGCGATTTTGAATTTCGAGTACGATGCCCTGTATGATATGAATTAAAAAGAAAACGAATAAACCGATTTCAAGAACTCGCGGGACAACATTACCGCCCATCCAATGCGCCGCTTTATTAAACATAAGGCCGCCATCGTTAGCCCAAATACAGGCGTTCAACCCGGCGTGTACTAATAAAAATGCGACCAGGAAAATGCCCGAGAGCGCCATGGTAATTTTCTTTCCAACCGATGATGTAAAAAAATGAGACCAGTTCATATAACAAATGTAATGTGGTTATGAATGGTTACAAATGTAAGGCTCAATTTTTAAAAGCTGACAAAAAAATGACTGATAAATGTCATGTAAAAAAGTATCGGCGGGTTTTAGAGAGAATAAAATAAATCAATTAGTTCTTTGCTTCCTTTTCCTGTTTTTTTAAATATCTCCGTTGCTTGCCTTTCATACCGGGTAACCCAACTGAGGATTTGATACCGCTTAATGTAGTTTTTATGATGAAGTTGATGGCTGATTTATCTTTCAGCCTCTCAAAAAACACTAACGACTCTTTTCCCTGATTATTTTTTCTTAAAACGATTGTGTTGGCCACCCACGATAATAGTTTATTGCCGAACCCCTGCTTTGAAAAATCTTTCTTATCCATTAGCCTTAGGCTGAGGCCCTTGTAGTACATGCGCATTTGCCCGGTTGAGTAGTTATTGTTCGCAACCGCTTCAAGGCCGAGGCTGTCAAGCCACCCACTGCGAACTTCAATCGCTTCAAGGGGTAACAGGATTTCATTAAATTTTGTAAGATCCATCGGCCCGGTTTGGAGTTTCATTAAATAGGTTCCCAAAGAATCTTTGTAGGATTGCCTTACTTCCAATTTTGTAAAGAGGTTGTGAATGACATTTGCAGAAGCCACAATATAAAGGCTGTCCGTTTCGCTAAAATTATGGTTTTTAATATTTCTCATCACTACATTCAAATCTGACACAGGTACGATACCCAGCGTATCGGTTTTGGGGTTGATTTCCCAATACTCTACGTACATATTTTTAAGCGAGAGAGAGTCGATATCCAGTTTACCAGGGATGTTTTTGATGAGTGTGACAAACAGTGGCTTCTCTTTTGTGGCAGTATCTACCTGGCGCTTATCCTTAAACGTAAGAAGTTTTACATCGTTCACCTCAACCCCGCGAATGGCAAGGATGCTATCGCCTGCATACTTCACAAGATCAAACGGGCCGCCACTGACTTCGCCACCACGGATCGTAAGATAATCCGGGTCGAAGGCCTTTTTAATTTTATAAT
>MKRO01000014.1:2585-5831 GCA_001896965.1 Sphingobacteriales bacterium 41-5
GTCGGCTCTGAAAAAACCTTTGTCGAATGAAAGATTATACCAATTGACTTTATTAACTGCAGAGGTAAAAGAGCCGTTAGTACCGGTCAGGTTAAGTTTATCACTCACCTGCAAAATTTGTAATACGTTGCCGGTATATTTGGAATTCAATGTAATATTTTTGATATCGCCCTTGTCCAAACTCAAAACAGCATTCTTTTTGCCAAGGCTGTCAAAGTACAATTTATCAAGAGAGAGTATGCTGGCGTTAGCCTTCCACTCAACCTCATCTTTGTCGTTTTTCTGAACCAATAAATTATCAAACCTCAAATTCAATTTATTATCATTGGTAGCAATTTTTTTTCCTTTCGGATTTAAGTAATTAAAATTCGTAAGAAATATGTCCATTTGTTTTGCATCGATTGGCGTTTTACCGTTAGAGGAAAAATCTGTTAACTTGATAAAGCTGTTTTCTTTAACGCCATGCCAGGTTATATAACTTGCCGAATCATTTTTATTGATTAGCTTAAGCCTTATCTCTGGCCTGTGCAGGGTGGCCGTACCTATTGAAATTTCGGGCGACGGTTTTTTGTTAGCAAGTGCGGCGGAATCCTTTTTCCCGAATTTGGCTTCAATCGTGGGATCTCTTAACACAAGGTTTTTGAAAAAAATGTGCCCACTCACAATTTGTGTGACGTTAGGAATGATTGTAAGTTGGGGAATTTTTATCAGGATGGAATCGAATGCATCAATTTTAGCATATTCAATATTACGGATAATGCTGTTGTCATTATCTGAAACAGCAAGGCTTGCAACTGACAGGCGCTGGCGCGGGTCCACCATCACTGCTTCTTTTCCGGTAACCTGTAAGCCGTTTATCTGCATCGTACTGCCTGCCGGTTTTAAAATCTTATCTATTGAAATACTTGTAAGAAACGCTGATATTGTTTTATCGCCCTGAACCATTTTAAAAGACGTGGGGCCGCCACTGATATTATTTAAGACCAGGTTATTTGCGCCTCCTGCATTGGCTTTTTTTGTTGATTTTGGCTTGTTGTTAATCGCCACATTTGCATTTTGCCATTTTAACCCGTTGATGAAAATGGTTTGCGCAGAGCTATCAAGAATAATAGAATTTAAACGAATACGATTGGCTTTCGCATTCAAGCCTGCCTCGGTAAGAAGCAGAGCCGAGGCATTGATGCCACTGTTATTTTCAATCAGTGACATATCAGTCAATGTTGCATTGGTTGACCCTTTTTTAAAAACCCCTTTTTTTACGAAAAGATGGTTTACGGAATGTTGAATATTTTTTATTTTTTTTGACGCTGTTAATTCATCGGCAAACAATGACAGGTTAGTGTTTTGCAGATCCAAAGTAGCGCCCTTTCCCAGGTTTAGCAGGATATTACCGTTTTGAATACCAAGGTTTGTGAGATTGAGAATATTACCAACATCACCCAGTGTTTCAAAAACACTTTTTGGCCGGTTAACTTTTTTTCGGGTCGTAGTTACAGTAATATCAGGATTATAAAACTGCGCGCTTCGGGCATTAAAAATATTGTCGTACAAAAGCGATTCCCACGACAAACCCCGAACCTCAAAGCGGGGCATTTTTAAATTATTAACCACACCGCCACGGCCAAATTCTTTAAACGAAAAATCATTGAGGGTTATGGCATCATCCTCAAACTTAACACTGTCAAATGCAATTTTATAACGCCCGTCCTGTAGTTCGGTTTCATAATTATGAAGGGTCATCAATAACCGGTCTACTTTAACCGGCCGCTCATAATTTTGGCGAACCATCAGCCCCTGCAATTCAAAATTATTGTTGGCTGAAGAGAAAGTATTTGTTTTGCCTTTTTTAATCGTATTGATATTGATGTCTGCATTTTTTACCACCACATAATTCAGCATCACATCCCCCAACAACTGTTGCACCAGTTCGTCAATATTTTGAACCCGCTTTTTATTCTTCGTCGTTTTCACATCACCATCAATGTCAAAAAATATATCAGGATTGGTGCAAAATACAGAGTCTGCCTGTATAACTTCTGCAGCATACAGCGTATCAAAATTGATATTGGTGAGCGCGAGTTTATCAAAAAATATTTTAAAGGCGCTTTTTGAACTATCGCCTCTCACTCCTCTTACGGTGCAGCTGTCAAACTCTACACGCCTGTCGTTCAACGCAAACCTGAAATTTTTAAAGCTCAAAAAATGCCGGCCTCCGGGAAATATTATATCCTGATCTGAGGTTTGGATGGCAATGTCATCGGTGAATGCGATTTTCTCTTTCGACTTCTTCGCAGTTGCCTTGTCCACCTGAAGGTTATCAAGATTTATATTAATCCTATCTACGATGAACGGCTTATGATTTTCTACCGTTTTATCAATCAGTGAAAAACTTCCATTGTTTATAACAAAACGGTTGATTTGCAAATCTTCAATAGCCTCGTTGATTGAGTTAGAGATTTTTCCCAACTCCCGGGCCACCGAAAAATTATCGCTCACGCTCACATTTAACGTGTCTTTTAGCTGCGCCTGCCTGGGTTTAGATTCATTAATTTTTGTAACAACAACTTTAGGAGTGTGAATATGAATGGAATCAATTAATATTTGCTTTTTAAAAAGCAGGGGCAGAAACCCGCGTGCCTTAATAGCAATGCGGTTTGTGGATAATTGTGTAATGGTTGGCGCTGTGCTGTCCGTTGTATAAAAAACCGCATCGTACAATTCAATTTTATTGTTCAGCCAATTAAATTTAAACTTACCCACCTTAAGTTTCAATTTCCCTTTTGACTGGGAAGCAACAATATCTTCAAGGGCCGACTCTGAATGATCAATGAACCAGAAATTAAATCCTATAACTACTGCGGCCAAAACTCCCAATGCAATGAGGCCTGCGCGGTACTGCCTGCGTTTGAACCGCAGGTCTTTCAGCTTGAGTTCTCGTAGTCGAATCTTAGTTTTCAATAGAATTTATAATAATTTTTTTATTTTCAGAGGAATAACAAATAAAAATATTAAAAAAGGTTGAATTTACCATTCAACCTTCATATATAATTTACTACTATCATTCCTGTTTTTAACTCACGTTAGAACCATTTTCAACCTCGTCATCTGAGTTGATGAAAATTAATTTGCCGGCTGCATTTTCAGCCATCAATAACATGCCATTACTTTCTATCCCCCTCATTTTGCGTGGCGCGAGGTTGGCCACCACCACCACTTTTTTCCCTATAATTGCATCCGGCTGAAAAT
>MKRO01000014.1:5908-6398 GCA_001896965.1 Sphingobacteriales bacterium 41-5
TCGAATCCCAGATCAATCTCCAGCTTAAGAAGCTTATCAGCCTTTTCAACCTTTTCGGCCGTTTGTATTGTACCTGTCTTCAGATTAATTTTTGCGAAATCATCGAAAACGATTTGCGGTTTCAGGTTCACAATTTCAGCTTCGGCTTTTTCTATTTTCATCTCTGCCCGGGCTTCCTTTTTTGCATCGGGCGCTGCACTGCCTGCCCTTAGTTTGTCAATTTGTTTTCGAATCTCTTCATCCTCAATTTTCCTGAACAACAACTCGGGTGCACGAAGCGAGTAGCCAACTTTTAGTAAATCAATTTTACCTGCGTTTTCCCACTCCAGCATCCTCTCAACCACTTTCATCATGTGTATCATTTTCTTAGCGGTATTGGGCATGAAAGGATTCGCAAGAATTGCAAGGTTAGCCGTAAGTTGCAAACATAGATGTAAACAATTATCAATTGATTTTTGCCCCTCAGGGTTTGATTCGAGCGTTTTAGCAA
>MKRO01000014.1:6464-8615 GCA_001896965.1 Sphingobacteriales bacterium 41-5
AAGCATCGCGAAAACGAAAATGTTCCAAAGCGGTTTGCGCTCTTGCCTCTGCCTGCTGAATCTCAGAAATAATTTGCTTATCAAAATTATCCAGCGCACCGGCATGAAGTTTTGGAACTTTGCCTGCGCACAATTTGTGCATCAGCACCCAGGTACGGTTTACAAAATTGCCGAAGATGGAAACCAACTCGCTGTTATTCCTTTCCTGAAAATCCTTCCAGGTAAAATCGTTGTCTTTAGTCTCCGGCGCATTCGCACAGAGCACATAACGCATCACATCTTCACAGCCTTCAAAATCTTTCACATATTCATGCACCCACACCGCCCAATTGCGGCTGGTGGAAACTTTGTCGCCTTCAATATTTAAAAATTCATTGGCAGGCACATTATCAGGAAGCACAAAATCACCATGAGCCTTTAACATGGCGGGGAAGATAATGCAGTGAAAGACGATATTGTCTTTGCCGATAAAATGAATCAGCCTGCTATCTTCACTACACCAGTAGTCGCGCCAGTTCTCTGTTAATTCTTTTGTTGCAGAAATATAACCAATGGGTGCATCGAACCAAACGTACAATACTTTTCCTTCGGCATCCGGTAAAGGAACTTTAATGCCCCAGTTGCTGTCGCGCGTCATAGCCCGCGGCTGTAAACCGTTATCCAGCCAGCTTTTGCACTGTCCGAACACGTTATTCTTCCACTCGGTATGTTCCCCTAAAATCCATTGTTTCAACCATTCTTCGTAATTCTGCAATGGAAAATACCAGTGTTTTGTTTTTTTCTTTACAGGAATAGCATCGCTTAAAGTACTGCGTGGATTGATCAATTGTTCAGGCGATAAGCTGCTGCCGCATTTTTCACACTGATCGCCAAAGGCTCCGGGATTGTGGCACACGGGGCACTCGCCCGTGATGTAGCGGTCCGCTAAAAAAACGTTTGCCTTTTCATCAAAATATTGTTCGGTTTCGCGCTCTTCAAAAAGGCCTTTATCGTAAAGCGTGGTAAAAAAGTCCTGTGATGTTTTGTGGTGTATTTCATTTGATGTTCTGGAATAAATATCGTAGGAAATACCCATTTTAGCCAAAGAATTTTTTATTAGCTCGTGGTACCTGTTCACAATTTGTTGCGGCGTTACACCTTCCTTCATCGCCCGGATAGTAATGGGTACGCCATGTTCATCACTGCCACCCACAAATTTCACATCTTTTTTTTGCGCTCTTAAATATCTTGCATAAATATCGGCAGGAATATAACAGCCTGCAAGGTGGCCGATGTGTAATGGCCCGTTTGCGTAGGGTAATGCCGCCGTAATTATTGTTCGCTTAAATTCCTTCATAACCTGCAAAAATACAAATCCGCAACGAGGTTTAACGCTTCTTGTTACAATGTTTACCGGAAAGCTTCGTTAGCAATGCTCCAGATATTGCCGTATTGCTTCTGTACTGTTCAACTTCCTTCTGTAAAAAACTAAACATTCATTTTTCACTTCTTCCAAAGGGATACGTTTTTGAGATTATAGGTAAATATTCATCGATCTTGCAATGAACCATGTTTATCTAAAAATCGTCGTATCATTGTTGAAAGTTGAATTAAATGGATCGTAAAAAATTTATAGCATCTTCTGCGGCAGCTTTGGCAGCAACCTATGCTGGTATAAGTAGTGTGCAAGCTGCTCAAACAACTGAAAATATCAGGGAAATTATTCCTTCTTATTTAAAACCCGGCGACATGATCGGCATCACCTCTCCGGCAGGTTATATTTTGCGCGAAGGCGTCATTCCTGCTGCCACGCTGATGCAACAATGGGGTTTCAGGATTCGCGCGGGTTATACGATTGGAAAAAAAGATTTCACCTATGGCGGCACCGACGAAGAGCGCTTGCAGGATTTTCAAATGATGCTTGATGACCCGCAAATTAAGGCAATTATGTGTGCCCGCGGCGGTTATGGCTCGGTTAGACTCATCGACAAACTCAATTGGGAAAAATTTAAAGCTCACCCCAAATGGATTATCGGGTTCAGCGACATTACCGTCATTCATTCGCATCTGAACCGGCAGTTAGGCGTAGCTTCCATCCATTCAAAAATGTGTAACAGTTTTCCTGATATTTGGGCAGAAGCGCCCGAACTGCAAAAAAACACAATCATTTCT
>MKRO01000015.1:0-1808 GCA_001896965.1 Sphingobacteriales bacterium 41-5
ATTAATTAAAGATCATGAGTTGATGGCAGCAAGTCTTACTGAATTTATTAGAGCTAACATTAAATGGCAATAATTAAAAGAGTATCTGCAAAACAAAATTTTAAATCACTATTGTCCGACTAAATTAAAGGAAAAGAGGGCAGTTTTTTAGAACTGCCCAAAATGGTTAAGTTTGATTTACCACAATAAATCAAAACCATGAGTGAAGTTAGGGGATTTACCGGACAGCCGATATTATCGCAGATATTAGATTTAATAAATAGTTCTTTGATAAATAAAGTCAACCGCAAGTATAAGGCCAACCGCTATTATAAGAAGTTGCCCCTGCGCGTGCATTTGGTGAGCCTCCTTTACGGTGTTTTTAGCTATTGTAATGGTCTTAGAGAGATGTGTGAAGGCCTTTTAGCCTGTGAAGGTAAGTTGGTTCATTTAGGCTTCGATAGTGCACCTGCCCGCAGTACACTTTCTGATGCCAACAGTAATAGAAGCTTTTTGATATTTGAGATGATTTATACTGAACTATTGCAGCAATATCACAGTTTTATCTCGGACAGCCGGTCAAAGGGGTTAAGTATCAGAAATTTGAAAATAATAGACAGTAGCACCATTCAATTGTTCAGCGAACTATTGCGGGGTGTAGGGCGCACTACTAAAGACGGTTCACGCAAGAAAGGCGGATTGAAAGTACATACGATGATGGACGCTTTTAGCGGCGTGGCAGAGTTTGTACGCATGACAGCCGCTCGCGAACATGACCGTAAGTTCCTGTTCCAGTTGGATTTACCATCAAATAGCTGGCTTGTATTTGATAAAGCCTACAATGTTTACCACCAGTTCTTAAAATGGACAAATCAAAAGATATGGTTTGTTACCCGTATGAAAGACAATGCCGTTTTTCATGTAACAAAGGTGTTGGTAGATAGGACGAAGAAGAAAAATGCAAAAGGGGTGTTGAAAGAACAGTATATCACCATAGGTGTAAAGCAAGGCGGATCGCAGCCCGAACAGCGCTTGAAACTCAAGCGCATTACGTTCAAAACAGAAGATGGTAAAGTGTATGTATTTATAACCAATAACTTCATGCTACCGGCCAGTCAAATAGCCACAATCTATAAGAACCGGTGGATGATAGAGTTATTGTTTAAACAAATCAAGCAGAACTTTCCGCTTCGCTACTTTTGGGGCAATAGTGTGAATGCGATTAAGATGCAGGTATATTGCGTGTTAATAGCACAGCTATTAATGGTAGTGATTAGAAAAAAGGCCGTTACAAAAAAATCATTTGCCAATATGATTACCGTAATGCGGCTTCATTTGATGAGTTATGTATCACTGCTTGACTTTATCAGAGACACTTATAAAGCATGGCGCAAAACGCACAGTGCACCATTCGCCTTTATAACATAGAAAAACTCAAGGGTACTCCCCCTGATTTTGAAACAATGATTTTTTAACCGGTAACACCTTACTATAAAGGGTTACAGAGTTTTTTAACCCGATTTTAGTCGGACAATAGTGAAAATTTATGATAATAATGGAAAACTTATTAAGTCGGTTAGCTCCAATGATATTGCAGAAGAAATTGACGGAAGAAATACTTCAAGCCCCAGTGTTGGTCTTGATAATTTGCACGTTGCTGATTTCCTCGGCGCCATTCGCGAAAATAGAAAGCCAAATTGTGACGCAGAGGATGGGCATAAAAGTAGTGTAGCGATGCAACTTGGGAATATTTCCTGGAGGGTAAAACGCGATTTGAAAATTAATAGTAATAATGGGCATATTTTAAATGACACAGAGGCACAACAGCT
>MKRO01000015.1:1919-4935 GCA_001896965.1 Sphingobacteriales bacterium 41-5
TCTGATCGCCCTTTTTAAAATTTTATAATTATTCAGGTATTTTACTTTCGCTCCCGTACCGAACCTCTTGGAGGAGTTTTATTTTTTTGTGTTGTGCCGAATGTTTTGGGCTAATTTTATTAACTTCGAAATAAGCAGCTATTTTGTAAAACTAATGAGGGACGAAAAAATCATACGGCTTGTTTACGATATTTCAGAGAAAAATGATCAAATTGCATTTGCTCAACTGTACCGGTTTTTTTTCCCGGGCCTGCTTACCTTCGCTAATTCAATTGTTAAAAACAAAAGCCTGTCCGAAGACATAGTGTCAAATGTCTTTATTAAAATTTGGGAGAATCGAAAAATTCTTCCAACGATTAAAAATTTGTCTCATTACCTCTATGTCGCAGTGAAACATGCTTCAATCAACTCAATCTACCGGGAAAAGTCTTTCTTTTTCGATGAAATAAATGAGGACAACCAACTTGTATTTAACCATACAACTGATACGGTTATTAGTAAGGAGAATTTAATAAAAATTACCGAAGCTATCAATCTGCTTCCCCCTAAATGCCGATTAATATTCAGGCTTATTAAAGAAGAAGGCCTGAAGCACGCTGAAGTAGCCAGCCTCTTAGAATTATCGGAAAGTACCATTGAAAATCAAATTACAATTGCCTTACGGAAAATTGCAGAATGCCTCCAACTTGAACTCCCTGAATATCAAAATTATTATAAAGCAAAAAAAAGATAATTTTTTTTGAAATCCTTTTGGGGGTTCGGCGCTTAAAATGTGCCTATATGATATATGGCATTGTCATGAACAGGCTGCTTGAACTATTAGCAAAAAAAAAATCAAAGTTTCTGACTCCCGAAGAACAGGTGGAGTTATCCGGCTTGCTTTCGTCCGACGATGCTCGTATGTTTTCGAATATCGTTGACGAACTTTTCGAAATGCCGGCAGATATTAAGTCGGTGAAAACAGAAGATGTGAATGCTGCAGTTAACAGAATTATTGAAGAAATTGAAACAAAAACTGCAAAACCTAAGCGGCAGTTTCGTTCGTTTAGTTTGTGGAAAGCGGGCGCAGCGGCTGTATTACTCATTACTGTTGGGCTTACAATTTTTTTTCTTGTAAAAAATCAGAAGAATGTGCGCTCAGAAAGCATTGTCCAGACTCAGAAAGGCTCCAAATCCATTACTACTTTGCCTGATGGTACGAAGGTTTGGATTAACTCTGAAACAAAATTAACATACGAAAAATCTTTTGGGGAGGAGGCGAGGAATGTTTTTTTGGAAGGCGAGGCCTACTTTAATGTTGTTCATGATAAAGGCCGGCCGTTTATCGTACACACGAAAGATATGCGGATCAAAGTAACAGGAACAGTTTTTAATGTTAGGGCCTATCCTGATGAGGCTAATGCGCAAACAACTTTAATTAGCGGTTCCGTTGAGGTACAACTTAATAATAATAGTAGCACCAAGGTTCTTTTAAAACCAAATGAGAAGGTGATAGTAAAGCAGTCCAAAGTCAACGATTCTTTGCAACAGGCGCAGGTTTTAACTCCGCAATTGAGTATTGTTCCCGTTAAATCAAAAAATATCAACGATACCGTTTGTACAGAAATTCAGTGGATTAACAATCGACTGGCTTTGGAAGATCAAAGCTTAACGGAGATTATACCGATTTTGGAACGGTGGTATAATGTACAGGTTGTCGTTAATAAAAAGCCGGTTAATCAGCGCCTTTTTAATGGCGTATTTGAAAGTGAAAATCTTGATGATGTAATGCGGGCGCTGGCCCTTACTTTGGGATTCAATTATCAAATAAAAGGTGATAAAATTTACATTAATTAACAAATATTGATTGCGTATGAAATTTAAGTAAGACAAAAAAGGCGGAAAATGTTGAAGCCATTTCCCGCCGGATTCGGATAAACACTGCTGTTAACAATATTAATCACGATTAAACTTTTCGCAATATATGAAAAAGTATAATTGCTTGTGTGACTTACTATCTAAGTCATCTATCAAATATTTTTTAATGATGAAGCTTACACTGGTTATATTCCTCCTAATTGGGTTACAAACCCTTGCATTAAACAGTTCTTCGCAAAGTAAAATTACTTTGGATCTTAAACGAAGCTCCATTAGTGAAGTATTAAAAAGAATTGAATCTAAGTATGAGTACCGGTTTGCGTACAATGACGAAGTGAAATTCAGTAACCACAAAGTGGATGTTAACGTAAAAAATGAGAATATAGAGTCTGTTATTGAAAAGCTATTGAGGAACACGGCTTTTTCCTACAGAAAAATTAATAACGGGCTATATGCAATAATTAAAGAAAGCGTTACCCAACAAAAATTAATAACTGTAAATGGAAAAGTTATTGATTCTGAAGGAACTCCAATAGCGGGCGCCAGTGTAATTGAAAAAGGAACAAAGAACGGAGTAATAACTAATTCTCAGGGTGACTTTGTCATTACTGTTGCTGACAATCAGGCAATATTAATTATTTCGAGTATAGGGTTTCAACAAGTTGAAATGGAGGTTAGGGATAATTTAAATCCAAGAATTGCTTTAACAAGCGTAGATGAAAGCATGGATGAAGTAGTTGTTGTAGGATATGGTACACAACGCAAAGAAACGCTTGTAGGGTCCGTTTCTTCCGTCACGAATAAAGAAATTACTACAACAAAAAATGAAGACCTCCGAAATATGTTGTCGGGTAAAATGCCCGGAGTAAGAGTGGTTCAGGGTAGCGCCGAGCCGGGCACCTACAATGGTTCACTCGACATCAGAGGTTTAGGAAATCCGCTGGTTATTGTGGATGGAGTTCCAAGGCCCAATTTTGAACGGTTAAATCCCAATGATATCGAAAGTGTCTCAGTTTTGAAAGACGCTTCGGCGGCAGTTTACGGTTTAAAATCCGCCAATGGCGTGGTATTAATAACTACTAAAAAAGGTAAAAAAGGCCAGGCAGAACTAAACTATAATTTTACACAAACATGGCAACAACTTTCTGGTTTGCCAAAG
>MKRO01000016.1:0-386 GCA_001896965.1 Sphingobacteriales bacterium 41-5
AAAATGCCGTCATCACACACAAACCCAAAACCGCGTCTTTTGAAGAATCAGCCGCCATTATTTTTGGTGGCATGACAGCCATCTATTTTTTGGAGAAAGCGGGCATCACTTCAAAACCCAATCAGAAGGTTTTAATTTACGGGGCTACAGGTTCGGTTGGATGCGCTGCTGTTGAAATTGCAAAGCACCATAAAGCAAGTGTTACCGCAGTTTGCGGGGAAAAAGGAATCGAACTCACCCAAAAACTCGGCGCCGATACGATACTCATTTATACACAAACCGATTTTTCAAAACTTACCGACAAATTCGACATCGTATTTGACGCTGTTGGTAAGATCACTAAAAAACAATGCAATAACCTGCTGGAAAAGAATGGACATTATATT
>MKRO01000016.1:470-3641 GCA_001896965.1 Sphingobacteriales bacterium 41-5
TCACTATGTTGACAGCGGCCGAAAAAAGGGGAATGTCGTGATAAAAATGATTTAAGAAAATCGTCAATGTAAATCGGCCGCCATGTTATCGGGACGATGAACGAAGTGCGACGCAACGAGGATGCCACCTATTCCTCAGCCCGGCCAATGATAAACTTTTCAACGTTTAAACCTGTTTGCCGAAAGGCAGGCTTTTTACCTTCCATCCCTCCGTATCTTTGCGCCATGTTTCGCCGCACTTTAGAAATTGTAAGCAACAGCTTCAAAATGGCTTTGCAGGAGCTTTGGAAAAACAAGCTGCGCACGTTTCTTTCGCTGTTCGGTGTAACGATCGGCATCTTTTGCATCATTGGCGTGCTGGCCACGGTAAACAGCCTGCAACGTAATATTCAAAATGAAATTGCCGCGATGGGCAACAACACCATTTACATTGACAAATGGGTTTGGGCCGGCGGCCCCGATTATCCGTGGTGGAAATATGTAAACCGCCCCGTTGCTAAATTTCAGGAAGTAAAAGAAGTTAAAGACCGCTCGCACAATGCTGCAAATGTGGCGCTCTTCATCAAAGCGCAGGACAATGTGGAGTTTGGTGGTTCCGTTTTAAACAACACAGCAATTTATGGTGTCACCGAAGAATATTTCAATATTCAAAAACTTGAAATGGCTTACGGACGGCAAATTTCTGATGCGGAGTTCAGTTACGGAACCAACATAGCCGTGATAGGTGATGAAATTGCTACAAAATTATTTTCTGAAGCTGAGCTCGCGCTCAACAAAGAAATACAGGTTAAAGGAAGAAAGATTATAGTAGGCGGCATCATTAAAAAACAAGGCAAGCAAATGACAGGCGGTTGGGATTTCGACAAAAGCGTGATCCTGCCTTTTCAATTTGCCCGAACTATTTACAACGAATTAAAAACCGATCCCGTGATTATCGTGAAGGGTAAAGAAGGTGTGCCGATACCCGCCCTCACGGATGAGCTCGAAGGCATCATGCGCGGCATCAGAAAGATCAGCCCCACTGATGAATCCAACTTCGCGCTTAACAATATGGACGATATCAGCGGCCAGGTTTCCGAAGCATTTGTAGGCCTCAACATCGGCGGCGCCGTAATCGGCGGCATTAGTTTAATTGTGGGTTTGTTTGGCGTGGCTAATATTATGTTTGTTACCGTTCGCGAACGGACTCCGCAAATCGGTTTAAAAAAAGCGGTGGGCGCCAAAAGCCGAATCATCCTTACAGAATTCTTACTGGAAGCGGCTTTCCTCTGCATCATCGGCGGGCTTATTGGGTTGTTGCTGGTAGTTGCACTCTCCATTATTCTTACGAAAGCGCTTGAGTTTCCGGTTTACGTATCCGTTGGCAACATGGCGTGGACGTTTTTAATTTGCATTTTGGTCGGCATCATTGCAGGTATTATTCCAGCCATTCAGGCCGCAAAAATGGATCCCGTTGTGGCGATCAGGAGTAAATAATCATTACGGATTACAAATTGCAGACTACAAATTGCAGATTGCAGATTCGTGGATTATTTTTTTGTGCCGGCCGTAGGACATGGCATCTTGGTTGCCTGCCCCGCCAGACTGAAATTATTTTGGGACTGGCGTTTGGTGGAAGGTGTCAGTCACTTGTACTTCTGAACATATAATCAGCCAATAAAATTTAATATTTTACATTTAATATTCTGCATTCTATATTCGCAGCAATTCTTAAATAATTAAATCATAAAATTATAGAACCAAAAATTACTATCCTCGCTATCGAATCCAGTTGTGATGAAACCTCAGCATCTGTGTGTGTTGACGGGAAAATTTTATCCAACCACATTGCCACGCAAGCGATCCACGCACAATACGGCGGTGTGGTTCCTGAACTGGCTTCGCGCGCACACATGCAAAACATTGTTCCCGTTGTGGATGTGGCTTTAAAAAACGCCGGCGTTGGATTAACAAATGTGGATGCCTTCGCTTTCACACAGTCACCGGGATTGATTGGCTCGTTGCTTGTGGGTGGGCAATTTGCAAAATCGTTATCGCTCGCTTTAGATAAACCGCTGATCGCCGTAAACCACATGCAGGCGCACGTGCTGGCTAATTTAATTCCTGAAAGAAAACCTTCGTTTCCTTTTTTATGCCTGACGGTAAGCGGAGGGCATACTCAAATTGTTTTATGCGAATCTCCCACCAGGCTGAAAGTAATCGGCGAAACCATTGATGACGCTGCTGGTGAAGCTTTTGATAAGTCTGCAAAATTATTGGGCCTGCCCTACCCCGGCGGCCCGCTGATTGATAAATACGCCAAAGAAGGCGACCCACATCGTTTTCAATTTCCCGAGCCGAAAATACCGGGTTATAATTTTAGCTTTAGCGGGCTTAAAACTTCAATACTTTATTTTTTGAGGAATGCCGGTAAAAGCCAGGTGTACAAAGAAGAATTTGCAGCTACAGAATCAGAAAGAAAACAATTTATCGACCAAAACCTGGCGGATATTTGCGCCTCCATTCAGGATCGGATCATCACTATTTTGCTAAACAAAGTAAAAAAAGCCGCGAAAGATTTAAACATTCAAGGCCTGTGCATTGCAGGTGGCGTTTCGGCAAACAGCGGGCTGCGCAAGGCTTTCACAGAGGCTGGTGAAAAAAATGGCTGGAACACTTTCATCCCCGATTTTCAATACTGTACTGACAATGCAGGCATGATAGCTATCACAGGTTATTATAAATATCTGGTAAATGATTTTTCAGAACTGAACGTCCCTTCGGCTGCGAGGGCAAAATGGTAAGTAGCCGCGAAGACACGAATTCACAAAGAAACACGAAGAATGTCTTTGCGATCCTTGGAGACTCGGTGTCTTGGTGGCATAAAAAATCTAAAATGGGAACTTCCTTTTTTCAATTCAAACAATTCACCATCCACCAAAACCGTTGCAGCATGAAGGTAACAACTGATTCATGCCTTTTTGGCGCGTGGGTGGCTGAAAGAATCAATAATGAAACGCCTGTAAAAAACATTTTGGATATTGGTTCGGGTACAGGATTGTTAAGTTTAATCCTTGCGCAAAAATCAACCGCAGGTATTGATGGCATTGAATTACAACAGAAAGATTATCTGCAATCCTGTGAAAATATTATCGCATCGCGCTGGCATGACCGCATTAATATGATTCATAC
>MKRO01000016.1:3739-4282 GCA_001896965.1 Sphingobacteriales bacterium 41-5
ACGATCTAAAAAGCGAGGCAAAGGGTAAAAACATCGCGCACCATGATGATGGATTAACGCTAGAAAACCTTGTCAATATCATCGTGAAAAATCTTTCGTCTGAAGGAAAATTTTACCTGCTTCTTCCCGAAAAACGAAAAGCCGATTTACTGGAAACGATTGGTAGCTCCGCGCTTTTTATTAATCACATCGTTGAAGTTCATCAAACTGAAAAACACTCGGCTTTCAGAATTATCGCTGAGGGAAGCTTTACTAAAGCAAACCTACCTGAAGCAAAAATTACTATTAAAGAAGATGGCGTTTACTCATCCACATTTGTACGGTTACTAAAGGATTATTATTTGCACCTTTAAACGTCCGTGTTCTAAATTAAAGTGTAAAAGAAACTGCTTTTTTCATTGTAAAGATATTACTAATAGCCTGTTCTTTGACGTTCCTTTTTATCAACTATTGCCCCAACTCCTGCACCTGTTGCAGCGCCGATAACACCTCCTACCACACCACCGCCAAGCCTGCCTTTTTTATTAGCTACCGCACCAATCA
>MKRO01000016.1:4329-7133 GCA_001896965.1 Sphingobacteriales bacterium 41-5
CATCCCTTTTCTTTGGGGAGCCGGAGCTGGCGCTGGTTGAGTTGTACCGGTACCTGAAGAAGCTGTTGAGCCGTTTCCACTGCTACGATAGGTACCACTGCCGTTACTCCTGCTGCTTGACGATCTTGCCGGAGCAGTGGTCCTTCTGGTGCTGGATGTAGCGGGAGCAGCGGTAACCGCATTTTGATCCTCAGATTGCATTTGTTGCCTTATCTCATTTTCCATTTTCCAGCGCTGATATTCGGCTAAACCCACAGTATCCTGACTGGGAAGTGTACTAGTAGATGTGTCTTCTTTCTTGGTATTTGTACATGCTGCCATCAATATTACTATGACAACCACAAATAATGGTAAAATTCTATTCATTTTCATAATTATTGATTTTTAATAGTTTTGAAATTTATTTAAGGTACATACAAAAAAACTGTGCCAAAAAATAGCAGACTTAATTAATTAGACGAGAATAACGCTCAAACAGGTACTAAAAATTCATAATGAATTGTTAAGCAGTGCGATTAATGTTACAAAAAAACCGCCACGGAAACTGAGGCGGTCTTTAATTCAATGAATTTCAAACTATACAATTTTTTCTACCTGCATATAATTTAATTCTACCGGTGTGGATCGTCCGAATATTTTTACAGTAACCTTCAATTTTTTCTTTTCATCATTTACTTCTTCGATTACACCGTTAAAATCATTAAACGGCCCTTCAACAATCTTGATCGTTTCACCCACGATGAATGGCTCGATCATACTCACGCCACCGGCCTCGGCCATTTCATCCATTCGGCCCAGCATTTTATTTACTTCGGACTTGCGTAAAGCAATAGGGTTTTCTTTGCCCAAAAAGTGGATAACGCTGTTAGTACCAACGATCAGGTCTCTCAAATCATCGCTCATTTTTCCTTCAACAACTTCCACCATCACGTAACCCGGATAATAGTTTCTTTCGCGCATTACCTTTTTTCCGTTCTGTACTTTGTAAACTTTCTCAACCGGTAAAAAAACCTGCTTCACAACTTTTTCAAAATCGCTTCTTGAAATTTCTTTATCAAGATACTCCTTTACTTTTCGTTCCTTTCCACTCACCACCCGCAGTACATACCATTTGGTTTCCTGCTGTGGGGTTTCCGGGGTTATATTTTCAACTGAGTTTGGTTCCATTATTATCCGTAGAGGGTTTTATATAACAAATTAAGCGCCCCACCCGCCACAAAATCCATCAACCAGATAATTAAGGTCAATATAATTGTAGCAACGAGTACAATCATGGTAGATTGTTGTAACTGATCCCAGTTTGGCCAGGTCACTTTCTCTGTAAGTTCTTTGTAGCTATTTCTACAATATGCAAGAAACTTGTTCATGTTAATTATTGTTGCACGGGCAGAGAGATTCGAACTCCCATCAACGGTTTTGGAGACCGCTATTCTACCATTGAACTATGCCCGTATTTCCAAAAAATAGTTTAGGCGAAAATGGTTTTGGAAACCGCTATTCTACCTCCCGATAGTTATCGGGAGAACTATGCCCGTAAGAAAATTAGCTAATTAGCAATTTTGCCAATTAGCTAATTTTTATTATTTGAGAATTCAGTTAATTACTTAATGATCTCAGTAACCTGACCCGCACCTACTGTACGGCCACCTTCACGAATCGCGAATTTCAAACCTTTCTCCATAGCGATTGGAGTGATTAGTTTCACGGTCATTGAAGTGTTATCACCAGGCATAATCATTTCAGTTCCTTCGTTCAAAGTACATTCACCTGTTACGTCAGTTGTACGGAAGTAGAACTGGGGACGGTATTTGTTAAAGAACGGAGTATGACGGCCACCTTCATCTTTGCTCAATACGTAAACTTCGCATTTGAACTCAGTGTGAGGAGTGATAGAACCCGGTTTACAAATTACCATACCGCGACGGATTTGAGTTTTCTCAATACCACGCAATAATAAACCTGCGTTATCACCAGCTTCACCTTCGTCAAGGATTTTGCGGAACATTTCAACACCAGTTACTGTAGAAGTTAATGGTTTGTCCATCAGGCCTACGATTTCAACAGGCTCACCGGTTTTTACTTTACCTCTTTCAATACGGCCGGTAGCAACTGTACCACGGCCAGTGATTGAGAATACGTCTTCCACGCTCATCAGGAACGGAAGATCGATCGGACGGGGAGGAAGCGGAATGTAGCTATCAACAGCATCCATTAATTCAGTGATTGCACCAACCCATTTTTCATCACCAGCTAAAGCACCTGTTGCAGAACCTTTGATGATTGGGGTATTGTCACCATCGAAACCACGTTTAGTTAACTCATCACGAACTTCCATTTCAACTAAGTCTAAAAGTTCAGGATCATCAACCAAATCAACTTTATTTAAAAACACTACCATGCTTGGTACACCTACCTGGCGGGCCAAAAGGATGTGTTCTTTGGTTTGAGGCATAGGACCGTCAGTAGCAGCCACAACAAGGATAGCTCCATCCATTTGTGCGGCACCGGTGATCATATTTTTTACGTAGTCAGCGTGACCAGGGCAATCCACGTGAGCATAGTGGCGTGTATCAGTTTGATATTCTACGTGAGCGGTATTGATAGTAATACCTCTTTCTTTTTCTTCAGGCGCACCATCAATTTCATCATACTTTGCTGCTTTAGCCAAACCTTTTTTTGCTAAGGTTTCAGTAATAGCCGCCGTCAAAGTCGTTTTACCGTGGTCAACGTGACCAATAGTGCCAATGTTTACGTGGGGTTTCTCCCTTTTAAAGGTCTCTTTTGACATTGTTACATTGTTATAG
>MKRO01000017.1:0-304 GCA_001896965.1 Sphingobacteriales bacterium 41-5
AGGCACATTTTTTTCAGGATGGATGCTGACACAAAACATTGTTCCATATCGGTTGAAATTAAAAATCCGTTGAAAGAAGAACAAGAAATTACATTTGGCAGGTTTATCTCATTAAAAAAAATCTTTACCGAAACCTGCGGCAAAGATTGGAACTGGGTTGAAGATACCTACGACGAAGACGGCTCTTCTCTTTCTAAAATTTTTCATGAAAAGAAAGGAGTGAACATTATGAAAAGGGAAGACTGGCCGGAGATCATTTCATTTTTTAAAGAAAGAATGATTAAATTGGATGAGTTTTGGTTGT
>MKRO01000017.1:465-4049 GCA_001896965.1 Sphingobacteriales bacterium 41-5
TGCGATTCCTAACAGGAAACCAGCTGAGAATACTGAAAAATCACAGACCGGTACGGATGGGGTTTTAAGGATCAGTAACGTTTCTGTACCCACGCTCACTATTTATAAACCCGAAAAACCAAATGGAACTGCGGTAATCATTTGCCCCGGCGGTGGTTATAGAATTTTGGCAGCGAGCCACGAGGGAAACGATGTGGCGAAAGTGTTCAACGAATGGGGTATCACCGCTTTTGTTTTAAAATATCGCCTGCCTGATGATAAAATTATGCTCGACAAATCCATCGCTCCTTTGCAGGATGCCGGGCGAGCCATTCAACTGGTTAGGCAAAATGCAAAAGCATGGGAAGTAAATCCTAAAAAGATTGGAATTATGGGCTTTTCTGCGGGCGGACACCTGGCAGCCTCGCTTTCTACCCGTTACGACGAACATTTAATTTCAAATCCTAAAAAAATTTCTTTGCGCCCTGACTTTTCGGTGCTGATTTATCCTGTCATCAGTTTTACTGATAGTCTTGGCCACACCGGCAGTCGCGAAAACCTGATTGGCAAAAAACCTTCAGAATGGAAAATTAAAAAATATTCCAACGAATTAAACGTTAATAAAAAAACGCCGCCTGCTTTCTTGGTACATGCCAAAGATGACAAAGGCGTAAGTTTTGGCAACAGTGTTGCCTACCAGCAGGCATTGAAAAAAAACAATGTGCCGGTAAAAATAAAGCTGTTCGAAAAGGGCGGACATGGCTTTGGGATGATTAATAAAACCACCAACGAGAAGTGGATGGATGACCTAAAGCTCTGGATGAAAGAACGGAAATTTTTATAAACTGTAACAACTCAAATCAATCAACCATGTTTTCTGGTACCTGGAAAAAAATATTGTGGGCGGGAGTTGCGATCCTGGCAATTTTCGTGATCGGGGTATTTTATTATTCATTGTTTTTTAAGCCTACTGTATCAGGCGGAGCCGCTCAAAATAATGTTCTGGTATTGTTAATACTTGGATTGATTTTAGGAGCCTTGTTCATGTTCCTGATCTTTAAAGCAAACAAAGCTGTTAATACAACCACAACCGTTACCGAAAGCTCCCACACCATTGTTGAGAGTATGAAAAAGGTTTTCAAAATTGTTTGTGCAGAAGGCTACTTCAGCGAAATATATGATTATAGGGAAAGCAAAAAATATTTTTCCTTTATACCCGCACATAAAAGAGCGTTAGTAGTAGTAAAAGCAAAGGCACTGATAGGTTTTGATTTTGAAAAATTTGTGTGGGAAACCGATGAGCAAAACAGGAAAGTAAGATTAGTTTCGTTTCCCGAACCGGAATTGCTTTCAATTGATACCGATTACAACTATTATAGTATTGAGGAAGAAATCTTATACAAATTCACTACCGAAGATTTCAGAAATATTCAAACTAAGGCCAAAAAACTAATTGAGGAAGCTGCATTGAAAAGCGATCTTTCAAAAATTGCGGCCGAACAGATGAGGACATTGTTAACGGAAATAATCGTTTCAAAAGACTGGCAACTGGATGGCTACGACAAATTACCAAAAGGCAGCCTTCCGCCTTCAACCAATAACATCAACGCTAAAATCTAATCCACCCTGCATGAACCATACAATCGAAAACGAACGAATCCGCGTTACTGTCTCAACGAAGGGCGCCGAACTGCAAAGCTTGTCTGACAAGCAATCAGGCATTGAATATATATGGAATGGTGATCCAAAATTCTGGAGCAAAAGATCACCGGTACTATTTCCGATAGTTGGCACATTAAAGGATAACACCTATTTCTTTTCTCATAAAAGTTACAAATTACCGCGGCACGGCTTCGCCCGGGATAAAGAATTTTCATTGGTTGAAAGCACTGAGAGCAGCCTTTTGTTTTCCATTAAAAGTGACGAAAGCACTTTAGCCGTGTACCCGTTTCATTTTGAATTTTTAATTCAATACCAAATAAACAAAGTTGAACTTAGCGTGACTTATATTGTAAAAAATCCAACCTCAGAAACGATCTTCTTTTCCGTGGGAGGCCATCCCGCGTTTAATGTGCCCATGTTTGAAGGAGATGAGTATTCGGACTATCAACTGGTTTTTGAAACCAAAGAAAGTGCGGGGCGCTGGCTCATTACAGATGAAGGTTTGATAGGCCAAACTCCCACTCCGTTACTAAACGATTCTGATACCATTGCATTAAGTAAAGATCTTTTTCAAAAAGACGCCATCGTTTTAAAAAATCTTAAATCTGACAGTGTGAAACTCATATCAACAAAAAATAATCGCGGTATCAATTTTAATTTTGCGGCCTTTCCTTACCTGGGCATCTGGGCGGCAAAAAACGCGGATTTTGTTTGTATAGAACCCTGGTGCGGCATTGCCGATAGTGTAAACTCTAATCAAACCTTCGTAAATAAAGAAGGAATTAATCAGTTGTGCGGCGATTGTTTCTGGGAGCGAAAATGGTGCGTTTCAATCATTGATGCTGACCAATAAATACCGACGCGCTTTAACTATTTTTGATGTTTGTTGATTTTAAAAGTTTTGAACTTTTCTGATGCCTTTTTTTAAAAAGAAAATATCCGCCAAATTATTTCTTGATGAGCTTTTGCAAAACGAGGAGCAAAATTCCATTGAGTCGAAAGAAGGAAGTCTTTATTTCCTGAAATCGCTATTCGATCATGTGCGTCCCCAGAAAAAACAAACTAACCAAATTGCGGAAGCCAATCTTTTAAAAATAATCGAACTGATTGAAGAAAAACCTTTGATCGCCATCAGGATTCAACAGGCTATTATGCAGGTGGTGGCTGATACTTCGCTTGAGTCGGCCTTTACTAAAAGCGGCATTCCTTTGAGTGGCGATTTTTGGGGAGAACTTGTCAAACGGTTAAAGCACAAATTATTACCTGAGGAACAGAATGAAAACGACTTCATCTATATCGTAAATTCTGTTTTTTACGATCATGACGATTATTTATGGGTAGAAGGGATTAAGCGTTCAACCTGGATCAATTTTTTTGAATTGTTGCAATTTCCCATTCAGGCCACGGATGCAAGGCTTCGCGGCCATTTAATGGACGCGTTAATCATTCTTTCAATTCAGGTTGCTAATAACGGCCTTCAAAAAGAGATCGCAAATTTCACGTCTCCTGTTGAAACAAGGCAGGATGATCCTTTTATTGTTCAAAGGAGAAGGCTGCTGGAACTTCAACAGCAGATTGCCCACAACCCTGAGGATATCAGGCGCGAGGCAAATACGATGAAAATGGTATTGCTGGAACTTGAAAACGAAATTGACTTCATCCGGCAAAACCAGGGAAAGGAAGGAACGAGTATCAGACAAAGCTATTCACTCCTTATTTTGGGCACGCGGCTCAAAAGAATGATGATACTACTTGACGCGCTCGACAATGACGATAGTTTTGACGTGGGTATGTTTGTGGATATTTTTAAGACGATTGTAAGAAACGAAAAACGAAAAAACAGTATCCGCGAATTTATTTCTCAGGCGGTGGGGCATATTGCTTACCAGATTGCTGAGCACAAAGGAGCGACAGGTGGAAAATATATTTCCACCACAAGAAAA
>MKRO01000017.1:4111-4739 GCA_001896965.1 Sphingobacteriales bacterium 41-5
TTGCGTTGTTGTAATCGTTAAGTTTTTTCTTGGCAAACTTCATTATGCACATTTTTGGCAGGGCTTCTGGTACAGTGTAAACTATAGTGCAGGTTTTGTTGGTATTGATCAAAGCGGGAGTACCCTTGCCACAAAACAACCGGCCTTCACTGCGAATGCGGTAGCCGTTTCTTTAGATTCTAAAAAAAATGCCGGCAAGCCCAATCTCCATAATCTTGCCATAACCGTGGCCAAAGTGGTTCGCAGCCAAACGGCATCATTTGTCGGAAACCTTATCATTGTAATTCCCGGCACCTACTTTCTGGCATGGTTGTATCATATTAGTTTTGGAGAAAAACTCGCATCAGGAAAAGCCGCACTACAATTATTACAAGACCAGCATCCCTTTCAAAGCCTATCGCTTTTGTATGCCTGCAATACTGGTGCATTTCTTTTTTTAAGTGGAATTATTGCCGGGTATGTTCAAAACAAAATACGTTTCAGTCATATTGCTAAAAGAATTGCGGGCAATCCCGCGTTCGACTTTTACGCCTCCCACAAAAGAAGAAATAGCTGGGCACATTTTATTGAAAAAAATGCCGGTTCTTTAGCGGGCAATATCGCCCTTGGTTTCTTTTTGGGTATGGCG
>MKRO01000017.1:4760-7772 GCA_001896965.1 Sphingobacteriales bacterium 41-5
CCGTTCGACATCAGGCACATTACCATATCCTCGGGCAATATGGCTTTGGGTATTTACGGGGTGGGAATCGAGAATATTCCGTTGAATTATTTATTAACGGTTTTTTTCGGTGTTTTGGGAATCGGATTTTTTAACTTTTTAATAAGCTTCTCATTAGCTTTTTTTGTAGCGGTTAAGGCGCGGGGAATTAAGCTGAAACAATACCCTGAATTTATGGGTATTTTAGCCCGGTACTTTTTCAGAAAACCTTTATCGTTTATCTTTCCACAGAAAATTGCCGGATAGTAGTACAATTTTGAATGGAAAAATTTTTTTGCCTGTTACTGTTATTGATCGCTTCTCTTGCGGGCGCTTCGCAGGAGCAGTTTACCATTAGTGGCACCGTCAAATCTGCAATGAGTGGCGAAACTATTATTAATGCCAATGTAAAAATTGAAGGGTCAGAAATAAGTGCAACAAGTAACGAGTACGGCTTTTATTCTATTACATTGTATGCCGGAGAATATGAAATACGCTGTACTGCTGTTGGCTATGAAACGCTGACGGAAAAAATAATTTTAAATAAAAGCATTGCAAAAAATATCTCCCTCCCCGAAGAGATAAAAAACCTGGAAGAAGTGAGTGTTACTGCAAACACTAAAGGAAGAACCATCACAACTCCACAGATGGGTGCCGAGCGGCTGAGTATGAAACAGATCAAAACCATTCCAATGCTTTTGGGAGAACGGGATATTTTAAAAGCAATACAGTTGCTGCCGGGCATCAAATCTGCAGGCGACGGGAACAGCGGCTTTTATGTTCGTGGCGGTTCGGCAGACCAAAACCTGATTCTTTTAGATGAAGCTAACGTGTACAATGCTTCGCACCTGATGGGTTTCTTTTCAACGTTTAATTCTGATGTTATAAAAGATATTACCGTTTACAAGGGTGGAATGCCTGCGCAATACGGAGGAAGGTTATCATCAGTACTTGATATTAAAATGAACGAAGGCAATAACCAGGATTTTGTGGTGAGTGGCGGCCTCGGACTTATTTCCACAAAACTAAACCTGGAAGGGCCTATTCAAAAAGGCAGGTCATCGTTTCTTGTTTCGGGCCGAAGATCCTACGCTGATGTATTTGCAGGCCTGGCGAAAGACCCCGCTGTGAGAAATAATAAACTTTATTTTTACGATCTCAACGCAAAAATGAATTACACACTTGGCGAAAAAGACAGGCTTTATTTATCGGGTTACTTTGGCCGGGATTTTTTGAAACTTGATAAACAGTTTGGGCTGGACTGGGGTAATGTAACTGGCACGCTTCGCTGGAATCATATTTTTAATGACAAATTATTTTCCAATACTTCTTTTATCTATAGCAATTTTGATTATAATATTGCGCTTGACAACAATAATAATAACGTCAACATTTTTTCACAGATAAAAGATGTAAACCTCAAACAGGAATTTCAATGGTATGCAGGCAATAAACACAACCTGCGTTTCGGCTTCAACTCAATTTATCATAACATTAAACCGGGCGAGGTCACCAGTACCGGCAAATCAAGCTTCAATGACTTTTATCTTCAAAACAGGTATTCCTGGGAAAACGCCGTATTTGTAACAGATACCTGGCGGGCTGCACAATGGCTGAGCCTCACCTTTGGAGCCAGGGGATCATCTTTCGGAATTTATGGCCCCGGTAATTTTTATGAAATCAATGCTGACGGAGAGTTAACAGATACCCTGAGTTACGCGAAAGGCCGGTTGGTCAAAAATTATTTTAATATGGAACCGAGGCTGGCAGCGAGTTTCATAATAAACAATAGCTCTTCGATAAAAGCTTCGTATGTTCGAAATACGCAAAACCTTCACCTGATTGCAAATTCGGTAACCAGTTTCCCCACTGATAAATGGATTGCAAGCACCAACGTTATAAAACCTGAAATATCAGACCTGTTTGCAGTTGGCTGGTATAGAAATTTTCAGGGCAATAACTATGAGTTTACTACGGAAGCTTATTACAAAACAATGAACAACCAGATAGATTACCGCACGGGTGCAGATGTTTATACTAACGACGCCATTGAATCTCAAATTCTATTTGGTATTGGGCGGGCTTATGGTTTTGAAACCATGCTGAAAAAAAATACAGGAAAACTCACAGGATGGTTGAGCTATACGTTATCAAAAACAGAAAGAAAAATTAACGGAATTAATGACGGCGAATGGTACAATGCAAGGCAAGACAGAACGCATGACGTAGCAATCGTTGCCAATTACCAGCTTAATAAAAAATGGAACCTTTCTGCCAACTGGGTTTATTACACGGGCGATGCAGTTACTTTCCCAAGTGGTAAATACGTCATTGACCAACAGATTGTGTTTTATTATACCAAACGAAACGCTTACCGTATGCCGGCTTACCACAGGTTAGACCTTGGCGCTGCTTATCAGTGGAAAGGCGCACCGTTTTTTATAAAATGGGCAGTAAAAGACGAGCGGCAAAAAAAATGGGAAAACGAATTAACCTTTGGCCTTTTTAACGCCTACGGCAGAGAAAATGCCTACGTTATTTCGTTCCGACAAAATGAGGACGACCCAGGCAAAACCGAAGCTGCGCAAACCTCTTTATTCAAATTTGTTCCATCAATTTCTTATAACTTTAAGTTTTGACCCAAACAACCCACTATATAAAGTTTTTACTATTTATTACCTCGTTACTTTTTTTGGTATCCTGCGAAAAGGTAATAAACGTGAACATTAAAAACGTTGAAAAAAAATATGTAATAGAAGGCCAAATCACTGATAACGCCAACTCGGCGCGTGTTAATCTTTCTGAAACCTTCAACATTTTTGATTCAAATAAATTCAACGGAATTGAAACAGCCGAAATGACCATTTCGGAAAACGGCAAAACTCCCGTTCGTCTCAATCATGCGGGTGGCGGTATTTATCGTGGCAACATGACCGGTGTGCCGGGACGTACCTATAAGTTGACAGTGAAAGTAAATGGACAAACGTTTACTTC
>MKRO01000017.1:7782-8331 GCA_001896965.1 Sphingobacteriales bacterium 41-5
AAGTAAATTTTGACACGCTTTATGTAACAGAAAGAACGTTCATTGGGAAAATGAGAAAGTTGGCTACGGTTGAATTTACTGATGCACCGGGTTTAGGCAACGCTTACAGGTTTGTGCAATACATCGATGGCGGAAAAGAAAACACCATTTTCGTAATGGATGATAACCTGATTGACGGACGAAAAGTGATTTACGAACTGATGATATTCGGAGATGCTGAGTACACATTAAAATCTGAAGATCAGTTACGCGTGGAAATGCGGTGTATTGATATGCCCTCGTACAAGTTTTGGTACAGCCTCACGCAGGGAGCCATGGGCCAGAGTCAGAGCGCCTCTCCGGGAAATCCCGTTAGCAACATTGAGGGCGGCGCCATCGGCTATTTCAGTGCCCAAACTTTTGAAGCGAAATCAATAGCAGTAAAATAGCGCTGAAATTACCATCTCCCCCTGAACTTCGTACCACATTTCTTCAATCATGTAAAACATGACAAACATCAGGTTTTAACATGATTGTAAATACCGATGCCTAATTTTACCTGTGATACCT
>MKRO01000018.1:0-332 GCA_001896965.1 Sphingobacteriales bacterium 41-5
CATGGCCTTTTAGCCAAAGATACATTTTTTAACAGACATTATTTTGTTGACATGACAGTAGTTGTTTTTTTTAATCAGGACAGATCGTTCATTTTATTCCTGTTCAAGCATTAGCTCAACAGCCTTATTGGCTTCATCTTTAATAGCTGATTTTTTGGAAATATCCCATAGGTTTTGATTTCTCTGCTGCAAAGCAAGGGTGCTTACAATCCAGCTTTGGGTCCAACCCGTAAGTGTGTTCCAGGCGCCCCAGCCGGCATCGGCATTGGACGCCCAGTAGTCCCACCGGTTGTAATCAAACGCCCTGAACCATGCCCCGTCAAGCGCGGGCT
>MKRO01000018.1:358-1299 GCA_001896965.1 Sphingobacteriales bacterium 41-5
ACCAGGAAATCGGCAATCTTACTTACCGCATTTTTGTATTTGGGGTTGCCGGTGGCAGCGGCTGCTTCGTTAAGCGCAAAGAAGGCAAAGTTTGTGGTATAAAGCATATCGGCAACGGGATCTCCGTTGCGGGCGATCAGCGGAGCTTCATGTTTGCCGTAATCTGCATTTGTTTTAGTAGCGCCGTAACTGCCTTTGTCAGAAGAGCCCAGCTCTTCCCTGATGGCGCCGCTTGCAGCCATGTTTTCGAGCAGTTTGCTTACGATCAGATCAAGCCACTGCCGGTGCTGCGGCGTATCTTCTACCCGTATCAGCCATGCGAGCGGCAGTATCATCCTGGCTCTTTCCTGCTGAATTCCATTGGTCCATTTCCAGTTGGGATAGGCATTCATGGTTATAGTGATGGCTTGTTTGGCTTTTTCTAAAAAAGGTTTATAACCCGTTTTGTCGTATAACCATAAATAACAGGCCCACATCCAGGATTCGTAATGAGGATGAGGATTGATGAGGGGATTTTCCTGAATGGCCTTCAATCCTTTTTCATTAATAGCTGCATCAAACAGCTTTCCGCTGCGAAACCCGTTCTTGCCGGTAGTGCGAAAGTTCGCAATAATGCCTTCGGCAATATAGCGGTCCCAGTTGTTTTTATTTAACAAAGCAGAAGCGCCAATAGCGCCTAACAATACCCTGGCATTGTCATCGCCATAATATACATTGGGGTAGGTACCGTTTGTGCTCCAGCCTATGAGACCGTAGCTGGCCGATTTGGAGTCGTTTTTATTACCTGCCCTGAGATTTGATGTTTTAAACAAGTAGTCTAACAGATTGGTTGCCACTTTTTTATGCTTTTCTGAAGCGCCGGCTAAAATGCTTAAGGCATAAGCTGTTTCTGCGTTGCAATCCGCACGTATCCAGTAGCGGTACATTTGCGATCCATCTAT
>MKRO01000018.1:1324-1920 GCA_001896965.1 Sphingobacteriales bacterium 41-5
TGTGTCCTTCCATTAATCCCGATGAGCCATCGCCTGATGATAAGTTTAGATCAACCGGCGGGCCTTCCAGGCCAATGTATTTTGTAAACTGATCCTCCCAGGAAGGATGAATGAGGAATTTGCCTTTGTAAAACCAGTCGACGCCTTTAGTGATCGCCTGCTGGTAATCCTGTTTGGAAAGAACTTCAGACTTCTCATGCATGGGCTTTACCTGCAGCGGCCAAGTGTCAAGCTGCCAGTTAACAGATGCATCGAGGTGATGTAAAATATGCTCCCACACCGGTTTTACGTGATCAACAGGGCCAACCCTCGAAGTTAAAACATTGCTCAGGCGTGTGGTTGCCACCTGCGTGTTCCCCTGCTGAAAAAGAATGGGATCATGCTTTACGTCGCTGAGGCCGTACTGCGCTTTATCAAATCCCGCAACTTTAGCTACAATAATGAGCGGATTTTTTGCTGCCGACTTTACCACAAAAGCATTGTGTATTCCAAAAATATCCAGTGAATCAAGGTTTTTAATCCTGCTTGTTGCAGCCACCGCTCTTTCGAGGTGCGTTTGCATGGTGTCATTCTCCACTGCAAGTCCTGCTGATGCG
>MKRO01000018.1:1998-5043 GCA_001896965.1 Sphingobacteriales bacterium 41-5
CACAAAAAGAACACCTCCGCCATTTTTTGCCGCCTTCACTGCCTGTAGCTGGTCTTTATAAGTGCTGAAGCTGTAACGATTCGCTTTCAGGATGCCCGAAATGTCATTCGTTCCATTTGAATAAATAACAATGTTTGTTTTTTTGATCTGGGCTACCGAATAAAAAGAGCATGCAAATGTCAGAAGCAGAGTGGCAAAAATTCTCATGTTGAAAAATAGCGTATTGAATTATTTTTATGAATTTTTCAAACTTATTAAATATAATTTATAACCCTGTAAGTTTTCTTTTAATTGTGAACACCGGTAACGCCACGCTTAAATATTTTTAATTTTTATATGAAAATTATTGTCATAAGAAAAGTGCCCGAATAATGTAGGCCTGTAACCTGTATACCTGCAAACTTTTCCCCATCTAAAAAAATGAAACCTTCTTTCCATTACATTTGTTGTTAAAGGCAGGAGATTATTGATGGATACTAAATTTATTGTTTCAGCACGCAAATACAGGCCCCAAACCTTTGATACGGTAGTGGGGCAGGAGCATATTACTACCACGCTTAAAAATGCTATTAAGCAAAACCAGTTGGCGCACGCCTTTCTGTTTTGCGGCCCGCGGGGTGTGGGTAAAACCACCTGCGCGCGCATCCTGGCCAAAACTATTAACTGCGAAAATCAAACACCCGATGGCGAGGCATGCAATACCTGCACCTCCTGCGTTTCGTTCAATAACGGGGCATCGCTGAACATTCATGAGTTGGATGCCGCCAGTAATAATTCGGTGGATGATATTCGTGCGCTCGTGGAGCAGGTGCGCTTTGCACCACAGGCTGGCAAATACAAAGTATATATTGTAGATGAGGTGCACATGCTGAGTTCGGCTGCGTTTAACGCTTTTTTGAAAACGCTGGAAGAGCCGCCGCCTTATGCCATTTTCATTCTTGCAACAACTGAAAAACATAAAATTTTACCCACTATCTTAAGCCGCTGCCAGATATTCGATTTCAAGCGTATCACTACTAACGACACGGTGGAGCATTTGGCACAGATTTGTGAAAAGGAGGATGTAAAGGCCGAGAAAGCGGCGCTACATACCATTGCCCAAAAAAGCGAAGGCTGTATGCGCGATGCGCTGAGCATTATGGATAAGATTGTGAGTTTTACAAACGGTGAACTTACTTATACCAACGCGCTGGAACACCTGAACATTCTGGATGAGGATTATTATTTCCGCCTCATCAATTTTATGATGAACCAGGACCTTGCCGGCGCGATGTTGTTGTATGATGATATTAATAAAAAAGGGTTTGAAGGCGATTTGGTGCTGAATGGTTTCGCAGAGTTTATCCGCAACCTCCTGGTGAGTAAGGATGAAAAAGTGGCTGACCTGCTGGATACGGTTGAAAGCTTTAAAGAAAAATACAAAACCACGGCGGCAGGTATTCCCGCTCCGTTATTGATTAGTGCGTTGAATATTTTAGGCGAGGCCGAGATGAATTATCGTGCGGCGCGCAACAAGCGTTTGCATGTGGAGCTGACGCTGATAAAACTTTGCTACCTGCAACAGGCCATGCAAATAACCGCCGGCAACAATGTTGTCGGTAAAAAAAAACTGATTGAACCTGCAGGGGCTTTGCCTTTCAGAAAAATTCAGCCGGTAGCTTTCAATCCTGAAAAAGAAAAAGCGCCCAAACCCGCTGCTGTAAAGGAATCCGGTGCCAAACTCACCATTACTGAAGATGCGGGTAATCAATTTGAAACAGGAAAAGCAAATGACAGTACGGGTATCGCTCAATCATCAATTCAATCTGTTTCACCCAAACCATTTTCTCAAACTCAAAAACCTTCGGGTAGCGGTACTAAGAAACTCAAGGCCTTAGACAAAATCAAGGAGCAATTCAAAGCTGAAAATCCTGATAGAGTTGATCATCCCCTTGAAGAAGAAAAGCTCAGAACGGCCTGGGATGGGTTTGTTCAGAAGCTGAAAGCAGATAAAAATTCTGCGGCGCAGAGTTTTGAAATGGCAACGTTAAAAATCCTTGACAGCAATTCGTTTTACGTTTACACCTCCAGTATTATTGAGCATCGGTTTGTTGACAGTTGCAAGAATGATGCATCCGAATTTTTACAAAAGGAACTGGGCAACACCCAGATTCAGTTTTATATCATCCGCCAGGAAAATCGTGAAACTGCGGCCGAAACCGTTCCGGCAACCCTCACAGCCGTGCAGCAATACCAAAAAATGATTGAAAAATTCCCGCTGATAAAGGAATTGAAGGAGAAGCTGAAGATGGAGCTGGATCGTTAAGGCTGTCGTTTATAAGTTTGAGGGTTTATAAGTTGATGAGTTCGTTTCTTTTCTTCTGGTCAAACCCTGCAAAATGGTTCAAATTCCGTACTTTCGGCGAAAATTAATAGGTAATGGCTGAAAAAATATTAATGCCCCGTTTAAGTGATACCATGACCGAAGGTGTGATAGCTGCATGGCATAAAAAAGTGGGCGATCCCGTGAAAAAAGGTGATTTATTGGCTGAAATTGAAACAGATAAAGCCACCATGGAGTTGGAAAGCTACAAGGACGGCACCATTTTGCATTTAGGTGCAGAAAAAGGCGGTAAACTTAACGTAGATGATCTTTTGGTAATCGTTGGTGATGCAGGTGAAGATGTTTCTGGTTTGATAAACGGTAAACCGGGTGGTGAAGAAGCAAAGAAAGAAGCGCCAAAAGCCGAAGAACCCAGGAAGGAAGCGGCCGCAGAAAAGAAAGTAGCGGATGCGCCCAAGGCAGAACCTAAAGCAGAAGAAAAGCCCAAAGAAGAAAAGAAGGCTGCGGCCATTGATGTAAGCTCGATGGAAGAAGTGGTTTTGATGCCGCGCCTCAGCGATACGATGACAGAGGGTGTAATTGCGAGTTGGGCAAAAAATGTGGGGGATGACGTGAAAAAAGGCGATCTGCTGGCTGAGATTGAAACCGACAAAGCCACCATGGAACTGGAAAGCTACAAAAACGGAAAGCTTTTATACCAGGGGGCGAAACAGGGAGAAAAA
>MKRO01000019.1:0-8835 GCA_001896965.1 Sphingobacteriales bacterium 41-5
CAGCGCATTCATATAATCAGCCAGCAAGTTTTCTTTCCAGTCTTCGGGTAGGTTTGCCCGCGCCTGCCATAAAAGGGACGCCACATCGTACTGTGGGGCGCCTTTCATTCCTCCCTGGTAATCTATAAAATGTACAGCGTTATTTTCATCAACCTGAATATTCCGGCTTTGAAAATCGCGGAACATAAAAAATTTGTGATCGGTATGTGTAAGGTAGCTGGCCAGTGCTTCAAAATCATCAATCAGCTTCTGCTTGTCATAAGGTTTACGCAACGCATCTAAAAAATAATATTTGAAATAAAGCAGGTCTGCCATGATTGCCTGCCGGCCAAACTCAGAGTTAGTAAGGCATTTTGTATAATCAAGGCCTTTATCGCCTTCAACCTGCAGCCTTGCGAGCTTGTCAAGGCTTTGTTTGAAAAGATTATATACTTTATCATTGTAGCCTTCGGATTCCAGCCTGTTGATTAACGACACCGTGCCGAAATCCTCCTGCAGGTAGCAGGTTTTGTCATCGCTGACGGCATAAATATTTGCGACGGGCAATCCCTTCTTATAAAAATGATCGCTGAAGTAAAGAAAAGATTCATTCTCCTTAATATTAGCACCGTAAGCTCCAATTATCGGCTTGCCATCCTGCCAAATTCTGAAATACCTTCTTTCGCTTCCTGCCTGTTGTAAAACGTCAATCGCAGAAGGCTCTTTCCCGGCCCAGCGAACATACAAGTCATTTACTTTTTTAACTTTATCCTGCATCGGGCAAATGTAAAGGAAAAATGCAGTCCCGATAAGGGCATCAGGAATAAAATATTAACCATGTAGCCTTAAAAGTGACTCCTTTATTTCCCTTTTAGCTTCGTATCTTAGCAATTCATCAAACGAAATTTTTCATGCCAGTTATTTTACCGGTGGAAGGCAAGCTACCACAAATAGGAGAAGACTGTTATATAGCTCCCAACGCAACTGTTGTTGGTGATGTGGTAATGGGAAACCAATGCAGTGTATGGTTCAATGCCGTTGTGCGCGGCGATGTAAATTTTATAAGAATAGGCGATAAAGTAAATATTCAGGATGGTGTGATCGTTCACTGTACCTATCAAAAATGCGGCACAACTATCGGGAATAATGTTTCCATCGGGCATAGGGCAATTGTACACGGATGCACTTTGCACGATAATGTACTAATTGGCATGGGCGCCATTGTAATGGATAATGCGGTAGTGCACAGCAATACCATTATTGCCGCAGGCGCGCTGGTTTTGGAAAACGCCGTTTGTGCCCCCGGAAGTATTTACGCCGGAGTTCCTGCAAGAAAAGTGAAAGATATTTCACAGGAACTGGTGCATGGACAAATAGACAGGATTGCTAATAACTATGTGAAATATTCGGGGTGGTTTAAGGAAAAAGAATAGAATCGCCGGAGTTGCTTAGACTTTTGCTTCGCGAGGTTTTTAAATTATTCGATACACCATTTCTGAGTTCGAACTTTCAATTTTCTATCAAATACGTTGGGAGAACTAATTCAACTGTTAATATATTTTTCGAGTATCTGCCAGCAATACCACTCCTGCCGCGGTAAATGGAAGGGGCCTTTAAAAAGATTTCCCTTTGCTGTTTGTGCAATGCTTCCATCGCGGTGCAGATAACCAAACCATTCTCCCCGGTCTTTATCATGAAAATGTTTATAAGCATATTCATGGATCATTTTATGCCATCGTGCATATTTTTCGTTACCGGTAATTAAATATGCGAGTAGTGTGGCTATGATTGTTTCATTTTGAGGCCACCAAAATTTCATATCCTGCCAGTACTCCTGCACAGGTTTGTGATGCACATCCCTAAAGTATAAAATACCGCCATGCTCCGCATCCCAGCCACGCTCCCACATATAATCCAGCATGCGGCAACCCAGATCAATCAAATGCTTATTATTATTGCGGTAAACCGCCTCGTGCAAAATAAACCATGCTCCTTCAATGGCATGGCCGGGGTTTAAAGTGCGGCCATCCACGTGATCAATAATGGAGCCATCGGACGCTACCTGCTCCATCACACATTTAATATCGTCTTTTACATGATAGGTTTCAATATCGCTGATCCATTTGCTGATGTATTCATCGCATCGTTCATCGCCAATTGTTTCGCGTAGCGTTTGCGCAGTATTCATCATAATCATTGGCCCGCCGATGCCCCGCGAAGGGCGCGTATCAGTAAACTTAGGTTGTAATTTTTTTCCGCCGCTCATGTATTGCAGGCAGGTGGTAAAAATATCGCGTGCTTTTTGAGCAGCCTTTTCATCACCTGATGCTTTAGCATAAGCAGCATTGGCGATCACCGCAAAAGTTTCAGAGAAAAAATACCTTCGCTTTCTAATGGGGTTACCTTCCCTTGTAACATGAAAAAACATTTGCCCGTCTGCGTCAAAACAATGATTGTTCAAAAAATCTATTCCCGATTTTGATGCAGACAACCATTGTTCATTTTCTTCAACAGTATTATAAAGTGTTGCAAGTAGCCATGCCGCCCGCCCCTGAATCCATACGGCCTTATCATCATCTATCAATGATCCGTCCGCGTCGCGCATTAGCAGGTAGCCGCCGTACTCTTCATCTACGCTGCGCGGAAACCAAAATGGAACCGTATCCTTTAATAATTGATTTTTATAAAAATCTTTGAGTGTTATTAAATCGTCGCGGGTGTACATTGTCTGAACTTTGATTTTGAAATTGATTTATTTGATTTCTATGATTAATGTTATCGGCTATGACTTTAGTATAAAACAAAACCTATGTAGGGCTGTATTTTTTATTCTCCAAACGTTTAAAATTGAGGCTTGGTTCACCAAAATTTATTAGTAGTCCAACCTCAAGATTATAAGCCTCGAGATAATTAATAGCTTGTGCCAAATGAACCTTTTCCAGCTGTATGATAGCTTTTAATTCAACGGACACGACTCCTTCAACAAGGAAATCCACACGTCTTGTTCCTATTTGCAATTGCTTATAATAGATTGGCATTTCATATTCCCTTGTAAAATTAATTTCAGCAATTCGCATTTCGATTTCCAGCGCTCTTTGATAAATCACCTCCTGAAAACCGTTGCCTAAAGTAGCATGAACAGTCATTGCACACCCAATAATCTTAGATGTGAGGCCAGAATATTTGTATTGTTCGTTTATCATTGTCGGAACTATGATTTTAAAGTGATTTTTTTGATAGCCATGATTGCAACTCCTTAATCCCTCTGACAATGAAAAGTATTGGTTTTGTTTTTCATCATCTTCAATCATAAAAATAATTCAAATCATATAAATCATGGTTCAGACAATTTTTACCGCCATTTCACCGCTGTAAACACTATTTTAGAATAACCGTCCTGCTCGTAAAAAACACCAACACGTCTTTTGTCAATTTTCACCACATCAGAGTAAGCTGCGTGATCGCCTTTGCCGGGCCGGTTGTACACCAAAAAGTTTTTCTTCCAGGTTTTGCCGTTGTTTTTGCTAATGCGAACAGTGAGGTTATTTCTTTGCACCGTATCCGCAGCGTTGGAGAATGCCAACACCGCACGGCCCCAGCTTTTTCCAATTGTTAATAACGAGCCCTGGCATACCGGATCGGGAAGGTGCTTATCGAAATGCTGATCTTTCCAGGTTTGGCCGCCATCATCACTTAAAGCAATGTATCTTTCCCTAACGTGGCCCTGCTGGTTTCGCAGGTTGAGCATCAACCGGCCTTTACTGATTTCTGCGGCCATATTTTCGTTACCGCCTTCAAGGTTTACATTTTCACTTAAGTGAAATGTTTTCCCATGGTCATCCGTATAAAAGCCATGTGCCCTGTAATCTTTAAATGCAGGCCGGGGATCGCCCGCAGAATGGTTTGCGGCCACATAAATACGGCCTTTATATTTTCCGCTATTAAATTGCATCGCGTGGCCGGGGGTATTGGCATAACTTCTCCAGTCTTCGGGGAAATTGTATGCAGGGTTAACGGCGGGCTGTTTGGGGCGATGCGTTTGCATAGTAATATTGACAGGGGCGCTCCAATTAAGACCCCCGTCAACTGATGTAATGTCCCACACTTCCCGCAGGCCTTTTCCTTTGCGCACTTCACCCTCGTGATTGTTGCCGGTATTATAGAACAGGAATATTCTTCCCTGCGGGTAAGCAGGATCAGTAAGATCAACCACAGGCGCAGGATTGCCGGCTTGCAGTTTATCGTAATCCACAACTGTTTTTATGGCGCCCCATGTAAACCCTTTATCGTTGCTTATTTTAAGCACAATATTTACATCACCATAATCGCCGGCATGATCAACGCGGCCTTCGGCAAATGCCAGCAAATTACCATTGGGTAGATTAATGATTGCCGGTATGCGATAACTTTTATGCCCTTCCTGCCCTGATACAAAAACAGGAACATTTTGCTGGGCTATTACAAAGGTTGAAAACAAACTGCTGAGCAGTATTACTGAAAGTACAAGTGTGCGACGCAACATAAGCTGATATTTATTCTGAAGTTGATAAAATAATAATTATTCCATATTTTGAACTTTTGGTTTGAGTGCCACAAGCTGCAGCACCAACGCCACTGCAACAATACCGGCAAGCGCAGCAAAGCCCAGGCCAAAATTGCCTTCATCTTTAAATTTGCCCAGCACCTGCGTAACAGCCGCACCGGCAAACACGCCCACCATGTTCATAAACCCGTAAGCCGTGGCGCGAAGATTTGATGGTACAAACTGGCAAAGGATGGGCATATTGTTGGCGTCGAACATTCCGAAACCCACGCCAAAAAGTACTGCCGCGGCTACAACCGCAATAAAGGAAGTTCCCAAACCTAACAACACAAGCGAGGGAATGGTTAAGGCCAATCCGATGGCGCCTGTGTACACCCGCCCGCGAATATTTTTTTGCACCCAGTTATCAGACAACGGCCCTCCGATGAAAACCGCGCCAACAAACGAGGACGCCGCCATAATGATGGTTGACAAAGGACCGGCTTCCGACATGGGTATTTTTAAGGTATCTGCAAATAAGGTGGGCAGCCAGTTTTTTGTAGCCCAACCGGGCAGGCTCGGCGCAGCAAAATAAAACAGGATGACCCAAAATGCAGTCATAGAAAATAACATTGAAAGCCCTTTAAGCAACGGCAGTTTGGTTGAAGCTAATGATTTATCATTGAGATTCAGCTTTCTGGATTTTTTTTCTCTTAAAAAGAAAACCAGAACTATTGAATACACGATACCAATAATACCAAACCAATGGAATGCAGTATGCCAGGTGTATTTTTCAGCTACGGTTGCGCCAAAACCGCCCAATGCCTGGCCCAGGTATAAACCCGTCATGTGAATACCCACTGCAAGTGAGCGCGTTTTGCCGGTGTGATAATCTGCGATCATCGCAAGGCCTGCGGGAATATACAGCGCTTCGCTAACACCCATAAAACCCCTTAACCATAAAAGCTGATTGTAAGTGGTTGCCATGCCCATACCGTAAGTTACGGCGCTCCAAACAAACAGGCTGCCCACGATCAGCCATTTACGGTTCACGCGGTCGGCAATACTGCCGGCGATCGGGCTCATCACGGCGTAAATCCACATGAAAACCGACATTAAAAAACCAAAAGCTTCGGCCTTTTGCAATTCAACTATATCCACCTTAATGGCATGTTGCATGGTGCTCAGCATTTGGCGGTCCATATAATTTAACAGTGCCACAATTGACAACAGGCCTACAACCACCCAGGGGTAAGATGATTTCTGATTTGTGATTTCCGATTTATGATTTTGTATTTCGGGCATGATATTTTTTTAATTTAACCGAAGGAGAAATATGTGGCCCCTTCGTTGCATATCTGGCAGGCATCGCATATTTAATCGTTAACTGCAATATAAAGAACTATTCGTTTGCACACAGTAACCTTTGCGGAAAGGACAGGCTCCACGGGCAACTGTAATAAAACCCAATCAGCGCCGCGCTTGCAAAATCTGTGGCGTCCTCACACCCGCCTTAATTTCGCCGGATGGTATAAAAACTTTATCCCCGATTTTCACCGCAGTTGTTGTTGCCGGCGCATCAAATGGGATGCTACCACTCGCTGTCCATTCATCAGTTTTTACATTATACCAAAGCACTTCTTTACTAAAGCCGGGATGCGTAGATTGAATCTTTATCTTTTCTTTAGTCAGTTGCTCTTTAACAGTGGAATCTTTTTCTGCATTGATCTTCGCAATGATCGTTTCCGTTTTATGAAACGTTTCGCCTTTATCACCACCAAACATTACAATATATTCATCGTTGATAATGGTTCCTGTTCCGGCACATAAAGCATAAGGCATTGATTTTTTCTGTTTCCATTCGTTGGCGGCAATGTCATACTCGTATAAAGTGGCGTACAAATCACTAATACCGGAAGGCGTTTTCTTTCGGCCACCGGCTAAAAACAATTTTCCTTTTCCTGCTGCTACCAATACCGCGTGGGAAGTGGCTTGTGGCAGGCTTTTGAGCTCTTCCCAACCTGCAGCGGTATCATTCAAATTCATCGTAAAAAGCCCTGCAGATGTTGCTTCTTTCGTTTCGCCACCGGCAACGTACAACGAACTGCCAACCACAGCGGCAGCTGCATTGGTGATGCCAATAGGTAGTGGGGGCAGTTTGGCAACAACAGCTTTCCCGTCCTTCCACTGCGTAAACAGTACATCCGGTATTATACCTGTTTCATTTTCTCCGCCGATGCTTATAACACCTTCCGGCGTGGAAACATTTGCGCTATAAGCAAGAGTTGCAGGCAACCTGAAAAGTTCAAATTTATTTTCTGCGGGTTTATAAACCCAAAGCTCATCGTGATACTTTTTTTGGCCTCCCAGCCACGGCATCCCCTCGGGGAAATTAGCGCCGCCACCAATAAACAAAACACCGTTATGTGTACCGGCAACCGGCCCCGCATAACCTATTGATTGGGGCTGGCCCGCCTCCGGCGGAATTTCCGAAACGATGCTCCATTTTAGTTCGTGCTCATCTTTTTGCACGGGATTGCAATCAATCATCATAATGATAATTAAAAATAAAAGGATAAATAATTTATATGGTTGATTATAACTGACCATCATCGTAGCATTACAGGTTGAAAGTTACTCCAACAATCCTTTTCGAAAATATTTGTATTTTTACAAAAACGCAAATATGGGTGTCGTAATTAAAATATCAAAAAATACTGATCGGACTGAAGTAGTTAAAGCGCTCCAAAAGTTACACGAAAAACAAAAAAGAAGCACTAAAAAAACTTTAGCTGACTTTTACGGTTTACTACCCGATGCATTTCCTGATGGATTGGAATATCAGAAAAAAATGAGAAATGAGTGGCGCTAAATACATTGCAGATACAAGCGCTTTCATCAACCTGTTAAAACAACATTCCGGATTGCAACCATTGCTGAATGCAACATGGCATTATTGCTTCATTACAGAAATAGAACTTTTAGGCAAACCAGGCATTACTTCTGCCGAAATCAAGATCATCAAAGAACTTCTATCTACATGTGTTAAAATATTACACACAGATGATATTACAAAAGAAGCGGTTTCGATAAAGCAACAATACTCATGAAGGTTCCCGACTCAATTATTGCTGCTACTGCTCTTGTTGAAAATCTCCCTATTATTACTTACGACAAAGATTTCAGCAGGATTGAAGCACTTAACATGGTATTATTGGAGTTTTAATTTCTTAATGAAACTTCTCTATCGCCTTAACAGAGTTAAAACTCTCAAACCCAACCGCCGCCACATCTTTTTTAAAATCTTCAAATTGTTCCGCACTCATATTTTTTACAGGCAAACGGAAACCTCCGCAATCCAATCCCACTATTTTCATAAATGCTTTGCCGGTTGCAATGCCACCGTATTTGCCTAACAAACGAATCATATCAATAGATTGTTGTTGCAGGTCACGGGCTTTGATTAAATCTCCGCTTTTAAAAGCATCCTGCATATCGTAATAAAGTGGCGCGGCGTAATTGTAAGTGCTGCCCACCGCGCCAAAACTTCCCAACACTAATGCGGATAACATGTTTTCATCGCGGCCCCAAAGCATATCGTAGCGGCCATTTTCAACATACATGCAGGAAAGAAAATCCATAAAATCTTCATGTGTGTATTTGATGCCTGCAAAGTTTGGAATACTGCCATTCACCGCATTGAGCATATCAAACATTGAAATATCACAGCCCGTAAGTACAGGAATGTGGTAATAGTAAAAAGCAATATCAGGCGCTGCGGCAGCTACTTCTTTGCAGCAATCTGCCAGTGCCTGTGCACTGCCGGGCTTAAAATAAAATGGGGCGGTGAAAGAGACAGCATACAAACCAGCCTCTTGAGAATGCGCTGCCATCTCTTTACAATCTTCTAAAGAAGTACCGCCAACGAGATTAATTACCTTAAAATCTTTATCATCTTTAGTGGCGTTTGCCCAAGCCTCAGCCACTAATTTTTTCTCTTCTTTTGTTTGAGAAACACCTTCGCCTGTGGAGCCATTAATAAAAGCGCCAATAACTTTGTTGTGTTTTAAAAACTGATAGTATTCTGGTACGAGGCTTACATTCAGGCTGCCGTTTTCATGCATGGGCGTGAATGGCGCTGCGATAAGGCCCGTGAGTTTAGGAAAATTCATATTATTATTTTTTATTTTTTACAAAACGATTTGCCGTCGCTTTTTTACCGGCAATTTTTACTTTTCAAAGTAGAATTTTTGCAAACCATATACTCAAACTATGCGGCTATGCTCATGTAATCGTTCCGCATTATTATAAATCCAGCATAAAAGTACTGGCGG
>MKRO01000019.1:8965-27000 GCA_001896965.1 Sphingobacteriales bacterium 41-5
TAACCTTTATCATTTACCAGTTGAAAGCCGCGCAGCGGCTCATTACCAGAAGTGTGCAATCCCTTGTTGTTTTCAAACAGAACGACAACCCAGTTGTCGTGTAACTTTGCCCCGCTTACCAATGGCCCGGCGGGCACATTTTTTTTGTGATAGGTTTGATGCAATGCGAGTTGAGCGAGCCTTTGCCCAACCGGAATTTTATCTGTCGGATGCACGTTTGTTTCGTTGCCCAAATCGCTGCTCACCGCCATGCCGCTGTTGGGCACTGTTTGTAACAACTGCCGTTGCACATCCCTGAAATAATTCCACGATGGCCTGTTGATGCCGGAAAGCTGCACATAATAAAACGGAAAACTATCCTTCCATTGCGAGCGCCAATCCTGTACAAATATGGGAAAGAGCTTTTTGTACAACTCCGCATTATCAGCATCGCTCTCTCCCTGATACCATATCACGCCTTTAATTGCGAAAGGAATCATTTTGCTGATGCCTGCTTCAAAGTTGTAAGAAGGTTCATAAGTGTGGCGTTGAAAAGCTGAAGGGGCATTTGCGAGATTCGTATTAGCGCGATCGCGGCACCATTGCATAATGTAATCTGACCCGCGCCAGTTTTTAAAAGCGGGTTCAAATAAAGGATCGCTCTCCAAAACCAGCCTGCTCACCCACGATATTTGCGGCGACCCGCCAACCGCTATTTCAATCACGCCTACCGGTACATCAATCTCCGGCTGAAGTGTTGAAGCGAAGGCATAGGCAACGCCTGAAAACTCTTTTGCAGCAAGGGTTTCATTGGTTCTCCAGCTACCGGAAAAAAAATCGAGTTCATTTGCTTTTTTCAGCGCTGTGCTGTCCCAGGCAATATTGTCGGTTTCGGCATAAGGCCTGTACTTTAACAACCTTATGGTTTTTTGTGCCGATGCGTTGGCCAGGCTATCGCCGCCTTTAGTTTGCGCCAGCGAAAAATACATATTCGACTGTCCGGAAGCGAGCCACACATCGCCCACCAAAATGTTTTTTAGAACAACCTGCTGCCCGTCATTTTTAAAAGTAATTGTTTGTGGCGCTTTGCTGGCTTTCATTGCGGGGAAAGTAACCTTCCATGTCCCATCATCTGCTGTGCTCACGCTCTTTTGAAGTTTTCCAAACGCAACCGTAACAGATGTATTGGCATTGGCTGTTCCCCAAAAAACCAAAGGCTTATCGCGCTGCAAAACCATATTCTCAGTAAAGATACCGGGTAACTGAAACCCTCCGAAATTGCCTGTGATATGTTTATAAACAATCTCTGAAATTTTTTCTGTACCCGCTGCATTTGGATGCAATGTTGGCGCATCAGTAAACAGGTCGGGGCGGTTGTGCAGGGCTTTATAAAAATCTATTACAACAGCTTTATTTATAACCGCCACCTGGCCAATTCTTTTTTGCACTTCGTGATACCAGTCGAATGTACTTGAAACGAAGCGCGGATGCCCTGTGAAGATGGGCGTTAACCTGCAAGCGAATATCTTAACCTTTGGATTTACTTTTTTGAGGGTATCAATAAGCCAGTTATAATCGGGGATAAATTCATCGCGGTAGTTAGGGAAATTTCGTGGATCCGTATCATTTAGGCCAAGATGAATAACTGCGATATCAGCTTTAAAATCCAGCGCATCAGCAAATGCTTTTGTTTTATAATAAGGGTTATGGCCTTTACGCAGCAGGGTGGCGCCGCTGTGCCCAAAATTGCCAACAATAAAATTCTTTCCTAACTTTTTTTGCAGTATTGCCGGGTAAGATTGCGTAGCCGGGTCTGCGAGGCCATAACCAAAAGTTACAGAGTTGCCAATACAGGCTACTTTAACCGGTTCTTTCGCTGATGCGAAGAAACCGGTTATGAGTAGCATGAATAAGATAACAAAATGACGTAACTTTTTCATCAAATCGTTTAGCTGTTTGTACGAATTTCAGTTTTCAGTTTTACCAAAAATCACCCTCATCATTATGGCTAAGGCTTGGAAGTAGGATAACCCGGAGTTTGATTCACGAGCGGGTCGTCAGTCCAGATGGTTTTATCAATCGGCCACAGCAATTTATAAGCTTCGGTGGCTTTATTTAAAACACCATAGGGTTGGCCTGCAGATTTAAACGCGAGCGGATCATTGCCGTACTTCATTCTTCGAAGATCATACCACCTTTTGCCTTCAAACACAAATTCTTTCATCCTTTCTTCAAATATCGCAATTTCGTTTTGATCTTTCGTGCCATTTACAAATGGGGTTGGGTCACTGTTTGCAAACGCCCTGTCGCGCACCAACTTTATATATGGCCCGGGGTTACCGCCTTCTGCATTCGCTATTTCAGCCAGCATCAATAACCTGTCAGCCTCGCGGTAAATAGGCCAGTCGTTTGTGAAATAGCGTTTATTGGCATTTATTTCACCCAGGAACTTTTTCAACACCGTATTTCTGATCAAAACCTGTTTGGGATTCTTAGTAATGTCAACTTTATAAAAGTCATAAAATGTAGCATCTCTGCGTTGGTCGGCGGGGTTATACGCTTGAAAAAGTTCATACGTGTACCTGTAGCGTTGTATAACCTGTTGTGCGTTTGGCGCAGCTAATTCAAGGGGATCCGTAAGAAGCGGCCCGCTGGCCAGCGAATCTTTATAAAACTGGCTTGAAAAATTAAACAGGTCGTAGGTAAAAGTGCCTGACGGCATTTCAGCTTCTCCAACAGCATACCTGAGAGCAAAAATAATTTCGCTGTTAGCTTTCTGGCTGAAAACATTAGCAAAATTTGGCAGCATGCTGTAACCGGTTACCGCATTTAGTGCGGCTTTGGCGTCGGCAAGATCAGCGGTGTTATTGTACACTTTTGCTGACCATAAGTACACTTCTCCTTTCAGCATTCGTGCAGCGTTGGGGCTCCATTGGTATTTGTCAGTTGATGGCTGGCTACCAAAATACGTTAATGATTTATTGATATCATCTTTAATAGCGGCAAGCACTTCTGCTTCGGTAGAGCGCGCCAAACGCAGCTTCACGGGATCAGGTTTTTCAAGTACCACATCCGGCGTAAGCCTTAGGGGCACACCGCCATAAGTACGCAACAAATGGAAATAAAAGTAAGCTCTCATTGCGTGTGCCTGGCCCAACAAATAATTCTTTCTGTCTTCTGATAAAATAGTGGTTTCGTTTGTTTTTTGAATAAAAAGGTTGGCTTGCAGAATAGGGCCCAAATGGCCGTAAAACCCTGCCCAGTTTGATATACCTGGCCCATCCTCTGACAATACCTGGGTGATGATTGGAATCTCATTAAGCGATACGGGCATTACCGCATCTGCGGATAAACCCCCTCCCCTCATTTCGCCAAGGCGCACTAGCATAAACTGCTGGTCTCTGAGTTGCTTATGCATGCCTACCATAAAATTGGTAAACTGCGTTTCCTGTTTCCAGTAATTTCCTTCTCCAAAATAATCTTCAGGAGCCAGGTCAAGCGCCTTTTTGCAGGATGTGAAGCTGATTGCCAATAGCGCAAGGCTGAATAATATTTTATATGGTTTCATTGTCGTGATCTTTTTTAAGTTAAAAAGTAATATTTGCACCAAATATTAACGTTGTAGGTATGGTGTATGCGGAGTTTTGGTCTCCGGTACGTTCCGGCAGGTTGATTAGTGAGTTTGTGATGTAACCCAGGTTCTGGCCGGTTACAGAAAGCCTTAGTGCATTCATCTTTAACCTGCTGAGAATACTGCGCGGCACCGAATAACTGAGCGTAACTTCCCTAAAGGCGAGGTAACCCGAGTTAACCCAAAACATATTACTTGGCCTGTCAAAATTTTTGGTATTCAGTTGATCTGCCCAGGTATATCTTGGATAAGGCGCGTTAGGGTTTTCCGGTGTCCAGGTGTCTTTTACAATGGAAGTAGCGTTAAATTCTCCCTGAAAACTACCTAAAGCCCACATTTGCATTTGATCCTGCTGAATATGCCCGAGCGCAAAATCGGTTCTTAAAAATAAACTCACTCCTTTGTAGGAAACTGTAGTGTTGAAACCTCCCGTCCAGCGTGGCAATACCCTACCTAACGACACACGGTCCCTGAAATCAATTGTATCATTTTTATCCATATCCTTCCACATCATATCTCCCAGTTTTGTAGAGATGAAGTTGGTAAGGCCCCTATCGGTAATAATTTTTTGGCTGGCTACTCTCCGGCCTGCCGCGTTGCCATACTGCGCTTCGCCGGCAGCCAGGTCTACTTTGTTGTAATTAGCAAGGTCGTTCTCATTTCTGATGATGCCGTTACTTACGTAGCCAAATACCTCGCCCCATTCCTGGCCTTCCTGAAAGCCTCCAACCCATATCAACCTACCCGTAGACGGATCGTAAATTTGTGTTCCTCCCTGCCGGTTATTTTCATTGCCGTTGAAAGGCAGTTTTACGATTTTATTTTTGTTCCAGGCTGCGTTGGCGTTTACTGTCCATTGAAAATCGGCCTTTTGTATGATTCGTGCTGTAAGGTCTAATTCCACCCCTCTGTTTTTCATACTACCGTTATTGGTACGTATGGTATTGATGCCCGATGACGCAGGTGGGCGTAAAAAAGCCAGCTTATCTGTAGTAAGCCTGTCATAGTAAGCTGCCGATAAGTAAATCCTGTTGTTTAGGAAGCCCATGTCAAAGCCCACTTCAGTACTGTTGGTTTTTTCCCACTCGAGTGTTGGATTAGAAAGACTCGTTAATAAAAATCCATTGAGGCTGTTATAAGGGGATTGAACTCCGTAAGAGCCTTGTACTTCGTACAGCCCAATTGGGCTGCTTGTTCCAATTCCGATATTGCCGTTTTTACCCCAGCTTGCCCTCAGTTTTAAATAGTTCATCCATCCTGAAACCGACTCCATAAAATTTTCGCGGCTCAACACCCAGCCTAATGACACAGCAGGAAAAGTACCATATCTCGTCTGGGTGCTTAATCTTGAAACACCATCGCGACGAATTGTAAAAGTTGCCAGGTATTTGTCATCGTAATCATAATTCAACCTACCAAAGCCCGATATAATTCTGTCGCGTTCATGCCATGAATCAGTGCTTCTTGTAAAGTTGATGGCTGTATTTTGGGTCAATCCCAGATCCATAAAATCATCAGTTGGCGCCAGGCGACCTCCGGCGCTTAGGCCTTTGTTGTAGGCATCAAAAAACTCTGTTCCAGCCATTGCGTCCAAAGTGTGTAAGCCAAATTGCTTGTTGTAATTTAGAATGGCATTATAAGTTTGGTTGATCGTACGGTCGAAACTTGCCGAACTTTGCCGGTCTCTGTTCCATCCTGCATTAGGATTTGTTAAGCTCAGAAAACCGGTTCTGTAATCTTTATTGAACGCTTCACCATGACCTTCGTTGTAATATAAAATTCCAGACAACCGCAGGTTGAGGCTTTCTAAAAACTTAACGGTAAATGCCTGATTAATGGTAAACTTGTCTGTTTGGTTTTTTCTGATATATTTATCAATGTTGATTATAGGATTGCCGTCGCTTGCATCGCGCCCCAGCAGAAGTTCTCCATTAGGGCTTGTTCCGCGCATGGTAGGAGGCGCCGACAACATGCGGCCCCAATAGTTGCCTTCCCCGTTTTGAAGGGACTGATCGCGCCAGTTGGCCATCGTGTACTGAAAGCCTGACTCTGAAATCAGCCAGGGCTTGATGTTGTATGATCCATTCAGCGTTGCATTCACGCGGCGATAAAATGTGGCAAGAGACAAACCGTCTTCGTTATAATACCCAATATTAGAGTAATATTTACCTCTGTCGTTACCGCCGGAAGAAGTCAGGTTATAATCCTGGGAAATAGCGGGTGACTTAAATGCATAATCACCGTAATTAAAATTTTTATAAATCAGATCATAGTACTGGCCGTTAGGGTCATAAGAGCCGACACTATTTGTAGGAACAGGATCCTTCATAGTATGCCAACCGGAGTCCAGTAAAAATCTGTTTTGATCTGTAAGCCGCATCAGGCTCCAAACGGCACGGTTATCATAATTGCCGTCCAATGGCTGGCCTGTAGTGGGATGAAAATATAAGTTACCGGTTCCTCTGGGGCTAACAGCGCTCAAAGTGGAGGCATTTAGGGTGCCATTTTTAATAGCTTCTACTACGCCCAGCCTCGTCCATTTTACATAATCGCCGGCATCTAAAAACTCGTAAGGAATATTAAGATAGTTAACGCCGATCTTCGCTTTCAGCTCCAAAGAAGAACTGCCCATTTTACCTTTTTTAGAGGTTAAAAGAATTACGCCATTACTTGCCCTGGCGCCATAAATAGCCGTTGCAGAAGCATCTTTTAAAACTTCCACGCTTTCAAGGTCATCTGGGTTTATATCACTTAGCGAACTTCTTACCTGCCCGTCAAGTAGTATAAGCGGGCTACCCGAACCATCGAAATTGGTTCCACCCCTTAAAACAATTGCCGGCAATGAACCCGGGCGGCCCGTACCCGTGGATACCCTCAAGCCGGGAATGGTACCGGCTAATGCCTGTGCAGGATTAGAGCGCATACCCGTTTCGAGTATTTTGTCATCTAATTTTGAAACCGACCCGGTAATTTTCGAACGGCGTTGCGTACCATAACCCACAACCACCACTTCATCTAACCTTGAAGTGCCGGATGGCGCCAGTGTTACCGTAATTGACTCCTGGGCGCCTATGGTTACTTCCTTTTCGGCATAACCTGTAAATGAGATCACGAGCACATCAGTTGCTGAAGCATTAATGGCAAACTCCCCGGTTTCGCTGGTTTGTGTTGCTGTGGTTGTACCTTTTATTGATACCGTGGCAGCCGCCAGTGCCGAGCCTGTAGCTTCGTCTAGCACCATACCGGTAACGGTTTTGGTTTGTGACCACGCTGTAAGGCTAAAAAGAATGCCCAAAAAAAGCATCCCCCATTTTGTAAAAGCAAATCGCATAAAGCATCGTTTTAAATTTGAGTATTATGTATAACATAACGAAAATAGAATATTTATTTTTATCATCCAAATTTTTTTTAAATACTTTTAAATCTAACTTCACAAAAAATATAAACTTAATTTTTATGATTGAGAAAGACCTAACGGTCATTGATACCCAGAGCCTGGTTGACAGGGTGGAGGCTAAATTAGTAGGGCTGCTACAACAAAGAAAACTAAAAGTAGGCGATACAATTCCGAAAGAACTCGATCTGGCCAATGCGCTTGGAGTGAGCCGGACCGTGGTTCGCGAGGCATTATTACGTTTGCGGCTTGTAGGCCTTATCGAATCAAAAAAGAAAAAAGGCGCTGTTATCACCAGCCCTGATATTTTCAGCACCATGAGCAAGAGCCTCAACCCGCATATACTTGATGACGGAACCTTAAAAGAAATTTTTGAAATCAGGCTGGTGCTGGAAATTGGAATGGCCGATCTGCTCTTCAGAAAAGTGACGCAAAAAGATATTTCAGACTTAAAAAAGATCGTGAAAAACGAACCGGAAGATTCTAAAAATCAAATGTTCAATTCAGACTATGAGATTCGCTTTCACGGAAAACTATATGAAATAACAGGGAACGAAACCCTGAAACGTTTTCAGAAAATGCTTTTACCGGTTTTTGACTATGTTCAAAAAAGTACTATTTTGAAGCACCCTGACAAAAGAAAAAAGTTTGTGTCGCATAAGCAATTAGTTTCTTTACTCGAAACCGGGACGGCTGAAAAATTCAGGGAAGGTATGCGTAGCCATCTTGAAAATCATTTTTCAAGAATATTGCAATAAGATATTGTGTTTTTGAACGGCCTCTATTTAAGATATTATTCATATAAAAAAACCACTGCGGACATCCCTCATTTAACTAAGAAATCTTACCTGTCAAATCACAGAATTATTTTAACCGGTAGGCAAAAGAAAAGTGGTAAAATACCGGTCAGGCTTCAAGGTCAAAGTTGAGTTTTCAAAAGATATTATTCCCGAAAAGTTCGCGCAGGTTGAGGTGTATTAACCTGTGACCTATTTATGAATTTCTGAAGAAAAATGAAAAGTGATCTCAGGATTATTAGTTATTTCAGTATTTAAAAACCATTCGCTTTGCGCCAGATAAACAATGTGGCCGTCTTTATCTTCTCCCGTGTTGGCCTGCTTGAATTTTGTAAAATCTTCCAACTTTTTAGTATCACCTGAGGTTAACCAGCAGGCCTTATAAAACGGCAACGCCCTGAACTCAACAGCAGCCCCATATTCATGCAACAAGCGATATTGTATTACTTCGAACTGAAGTTCACCCACACAGCCAATGATCTTTTTCGTACCGCCAAACTGAGTAAACAATTGCGCCACCCCCTCGTCTGTTAGTTGCAGCAGGCCTTTTTCAAGCTGCTTTGTTTTCATGGGATCTTTGTTCACAACTTCCTTAAATATTTCGGGGGAGAAAGAAGGAATTCCTGTGAAAAAAAAGTCTTCGCCTTCAGTAAGGGTATCGCCAATTTTAAAATTACCGGTATCAAACAAACCCACAACATCGCCTGCATAGGCATCTTCAATCACACTTTTTTCGCGCGCCAAAAAAGAGTAGGGATTGCTGAAACGAACATCTTTATCAAGCCGCACGTGATGATAATATTTGTTCCTTTCAAACCTTCCGCTGCAAACCCTGAAAAATGCAATCCGGTCGCGGTGTTTGGGGTCAAGGTTGGCATGAATTTTAAAAACGAAACCGCTGAGTTTAGGCTCCATTACTTCAACTTCGCGGGTTGTGGCTTCACGATCCTGCGGCACCGGCGCAATTCTTATAAAAGTATCCAGCATTTCCTTCACACCAAAATTATTGATTGCGCTGCCAAAAAATACCGGCGAAACTTTTGCTTTTAAATAATCATCTACATTCAACTCCCCATTCACTCCGTCCACTAACTCAACATCTTCACGCAAAATTGCAGCATCCTTTTCCCCAAGCATCTCGTCAAGTTCTGCATCATTCAAATTACTGATTGAAACGGTTTCATCATCTTCAGCTTTTGTATTTGCTGAAAATAAACGCAGGTTTTGGTCGTGTAAATTATACACCCCCTTGAATTCTTTACCGCTGTTGATCGGCCAGGTCATGGGGTGTAATGAGATGTTCAATTCTTTTTCTATTTCTTCCAGCAAATCGAAACGCCCCTTGCCGTCGCGATCCATTTTATTGATGAATACGATTACCGGGGTGTCGCGCATACGGCATACTTCCATCAACCGGCGGGTTTGATCTTCCACACCATTCACGCTATCCACAACAAGAATTACGCTATCAACTGCTGTAAGCGTGCGGTAAGTATCTTCAGCAAAGTCTTTGTGGCCGGGCGTATCCAACAGATTTATAAGAATATTCTTATACTCGAAACTCATTACAGAAGTAGCAACGGAAATACCCCTCTGCCGCTCAATCTCCATAAAGTCTGATGTTGCAGACTTTTTAATTTTGTTGCTCTTTACTGCCCCGGCAACCTGAATAGCTCCACCAAACAAAAGAAACTTTTCGGTTAGTGTAGTTTTACCCGCATCGGGGTGGCTGATGATCGCAAACGTGCGCCTGCGCAATATTTCGTCCTTAAAATTCATAAGCGCGCAAAGATAACCGAATTTGGGTTACGGGTTACGGGGTGTGAGCGTTTACAAAAGGACATGATTTTCTTTCCACAGCCTTGGTAACTGATTAACTTGTCAACATATTACCTTATCAACATATCAACCTGTCAACATATCAACCTGTCAACATACTACCTTGTCAACTGGACAACGACGGGCTTGATTCAAAGCAAGTTTTTTCGTCCGCGCTAAATTATTAGGCACATCTGTTTATCTTCAATAAAAACCAACGAACATGGATTTAAAAGAACGATTTGAACAGGCCGCTGCTGACAGCAAAACACTTTCGGAAAAACCATCCAATGACATCTTATTAAAGCTCTATTCACTTTACAAACAGGGAAGCACGGGCGATGTAAACACTGAGCCGCCATCTAACCCTTTTGATATTGTAAACAGGGCTAAACATGAAGCCTGGTCTGCGTTGAAAGGTAAAACGCAGGACGATGCGATGCAGGAATACATTGATCTGGTAACCGAATTGAAAAACAGTTAAACCTTTATTGTTTTAAAAGTTTAACAGTTACCAGCAATTGCCCCGTGTGCCGCATAGTGTGCTCGGCAGCGTGAAAGCAAAGCCCTATTACGGTTGACGGTATTTGCTGCCTGCCAACGCCGCGAAATGCTTTCAGCTCTTCATCTGAAAATTGGTTCAAACGCTGAATCGTTTGTTGAATAGTTGTATTCAGATGGGAAACTAACTCGCTTAAAGTTTTATCAGCTACTTTTTCATTATTTAGGTACTGAAGCTGTTCGTTAGTTAACAAATTACCTTCCGCATAGGTTAAAAGCCTGTCCTGAACACCGGCAATATGTTTCAAATGAAATCCGGGCGTTGCCATCCCAGACAGGCTTTCCCACAATTTTCCTTCGGGAAAATTATCCATCAAAGCTGTAATTTCTTCCCCTGCCTGTAACAAAGCATGCGCGGCCGGTTGCAGGTAAGGCGAAAGCCCCTCAACGGTTTCGCCACGTAGCCATACTTCTTTTATTGTACTCATGGTTTTTAATCCTCCACAAATAATGCCTTTAATTCGGAGGCATCGCCGGGCTTCATTTTTCCGGCAAGAATAAGCCTTAACTGCCTGCGGCGCAATGCCCCGTCAAAATGTTTCTGGTCTCTTTCATCACCCGGTTCAATCGGTTGTACCGTTTTAGGATTTCCTTTTGCATCAAGCGCTACAAATGTGCAATAAGCAGTATTGCTTATGTATTTTTCCTGGCGCACCAGGTCTTCTCCCCAAACTTTTAAATAAACCTCCATTGAGGTGCTGAATGCTCTTGTAACGCGCGCTTCAATATGCACGGCATTTCCCAACCTGATAGGATTTACAAAAGAAAGATTATCAACCGAAGCCGTCACCACAATAGTGTTGCTGTGCTTTTGCGCCGCGAGCCCGGCAGCAATATCCATCCAATACATCAACCGGCCACCCATAAGATTACCTAAGAAATTGGTATCGTTTGGCAATACTAATTCCGTCATTATCGTTAAACTATCTGAAGGTTTTTTACTCATAATTTATCTAAAATTTCACGCAAAGAAAACTAATTATTATTGTCGTTCTACATTCCAAATTCCCGATTTCATATTTTACATTTCTACTCCTCTCCTCCCAGCCACAAAGCGCCGCCAATGCTGGCCCGTTTAGCCCCTGTTACCGTGCTGATCACATTGTATTCGCCACGCCAGCGCAACACAGCAATTAATGCCATAATCAATGCTTCTTTATATTTCACAAGGTTTTCATCCGGTACTACAACGGTAACATTCTTTTTTTTCAATAGTTTTTGCAGTCTTTCTATTAAAAAAGTATTCAATGCACCGCCACCGGTAGCCAGTAGTTCCTGCTCTCCTTCTCTCGCGTCAACAGCATCGCTAACTTGCAAAGCGATATGCTCAGTGTAAGTGCGCAAAAGATCCCGATTAGAAGCATCATATTTTTTAAAAATCGGATAAATCGTATCAATACCAAAGCTATTCGCTAAAGATTTTGGATAAGGCCGCTTGTAATAATCGAAACTATTTAGTTCTTCCAATAATTCTTCAATCACATTACCACTTCTGGCCATTTCGCCACCGGCATCATATTCTTTGCCTGTTTCCTGCGCCAGCATGTTCAGCACACGGTTTGCAGCGCAAATATCATACGCAACATATTTTTCACTATTATGAGAAATATTAGCGATTCCGCCAATATTCAAAAAATAACTATAATCACCCAGCAACAATTTTTCACCAATCGGTACAATTGGCGCGCCCTCACCGCCAAATGCCACGTCAAGCGCGCGCAAATCACTTACAACAGGTAATAGTGTTGCTGCCGCAATCGCCGCTGCATCACCAATTTGCCCGGTCATTTTATTTTGCGGTTCATGAAAAGTAGTGTGGCCATGCGACCCGATCACACCAACCTTATATTGCAGGTTATGTGACTGAATAAATTGATTCACTTGCTCCCCGGTGTAGTGGCCGTATTCTGTATGCAGTAACTGATAATCGCGCGCGTTCAATTCTGCCGCATTCTTCAAACGCGTTGCCCATTCCGCCGGATATTCGTAGCAATCGGCCGCCAAAATTTCATAGCTCCATTTTCCTGCGTTTTCCAATAATTCGGCGAACACAATGTCCAAGCCGTCCAAAGAGCTGCCACTCATCAATCCGATTGCCCTGTAAACCATATCAAAATAATTTTTGTGCTAACTTTTTAAAGCACAGTTTTTGCTTTAGATTTGCCAAAAGTAAGAACAATAACTGCTCTGGCATTACAATTTTAGAAATTATGGTGATCAATTTAAGCGAAAATCATAGCCTTATCAGTAACTGGGTAAGTGAACTGAGAGATGTGGATGTGCAAACGGATCGAATGCGTTTCAGGCGTAATCTTGAAAGGATCGGCGAGGTAATCGCTTACGAAATCAGTAAAACAATGCCGCACCGCGTTGTTGAAACCCAAACCCCTCTTGGAACTTCCGAGTCGAAATTGTTATTGGAACAGCCCGTGTTGGCTACTATTTTACGCGCGGGGTTGCCCCTGCATCAGGGCCTGCTGAATTATTTTGATAAGGCTGACAATGCTTTTATCTCGGCCTATCGTAAACATGATAACGAGGGCGGTTTTGAGATTAGTGTTGAGTACATGAGCAGCCCCGAGCTTGATGGCCGCGTGATGATCGTATCTGACCCGATGCTGGCGACAGGCGCGTCACTCGTAAAAACAATTACCTTTTTAAAAGAAGAAGGCAATCCGAAAGAAATTATTGTGGTATCGGCAATTGCGTGTACCGAAGGAATCGAATACCTGCGCCGCGAACTGCCTGAAATTACAGTATGGTGTGCAGCAATTGACGATGAGCTTACAGCGAAAGGATACATTGTTCCAGGCCTTGGCGATGCGGGCGATTTGGCTTTCGGGCCGAAAACCCAGTATTGACGAATAATACTGTTATGGTCAGCTTGTCGAACCATTACAATTATTTAGTCAGTTGTAGAATATAAAACAGCTTCCTTGCCTGCCTGACCCGCAGGCAGGCGTCGCACATTTGTGCAGCAAAATATCTGGCAGCTAAAATCACAAATTATAAATCCCAAATCAAAAATATACCTCATCCCTACCTTTCTTCACGAAGAGGGCCTGCAGGTTTTACCATCCTACATTTTAGAAGCAGCTACAAACTGTACCGTTTTTTTTGTGGAAAACGAGCGCTCGGCACGCCGCTATTTAAAGCAACTCAACAAGCAGATCGTAATTGACGATTATGAATGGTTCACTATCGGCAAAGCGGAAGAAAGTGTGCTACAACAGTTCCGGCAAAAAGTTAAGGAGGGAAAAACAATCGGTATCATCAGTGAAGCGGGTTGCCCGGCCATAGCCGATCCGGGACAATTATTGATTGCTGCAGCGCAGGAAATGGGTGCTGAAGTAGCGCCGCTTGTGGGGCCGTCTTCTATTTTATTAGCGTTAATGGCCAGCGGTATGAATGGGCAGCAATTTTCGTTTGTGGGTTACCTGCCCATTGACAACCAGCAAAGAATGAAAGCCATTAAAGATTTGGAAACAGAATCAAAAAAGAAAAACAGCACACAAATTTTTATTGAAACACCTTACCGAAACAATCAGTTGCTGGAGACAATTCTAAAAACCTGCCGGCCTCAAACTAAAATTTGTGTTGCGGCAAATCTCACCGGGCCTGATGAATTTATCAAAACAAAAACGGTAGGGCAGTGGAAAAAAGAAACCATCGATTTGCACAAAAAGCCGGTGATATTTTTATTGCATACAGTTTAATTCAGGAATTTCTGCTGGCACTAAAAGGGCGAAACTGATTTAGGATCGCTGATTGAAATAATACTATCCACAATGTACCTTGTATTTCCGCGCCAGGGCAGCGCACCGCGATATTCCTTGTATTGTAATTCAAATCTTTTTCCGGAGTTGAACTTGAGTGAATCAAAAATCTCTCTATCCTCTATTGAAAATTCAAAAGTATTTGATTGTACGCCACCACCCGTCGCACCACGCACACCATCCTGTATTAAAGTACCTTCGTAAGTTTTAAAGATATTTCCCTTTTTCATTACGCTGTTTAACAAGCCCGAGCGAACACCATCAGAAGCGAAGGGAATATAATAAGTCCATGCAACCCATCCGGCTACAACCAATAGTAATAACAAAAAGAACCTTAGAAAATATTTCATACAGCCTGACTTTCCCTTTTGTTTTACAGGTTGCGGATCGTTTAATGGTTTAATAGTTTCCATAAAATTTTGATTTTCTTAGACTTTTTTTAATACACAAACCAATTAATGCGCTATTTTTGCACCTCGAAAATACAATTTGTTTTGAAATGAATACATTTTTAAACCATACAAAACAATTCAACTTCTACGGAAGCAAAACCAACGGTGTTTACGCCGTGGGTTTTGACGTGTTTGTATGTTCGCCAAGGCCTTATCACGCGCGTCGTTGCTGACAGGATAACCCCCGACCAAGGCCCCTGTCAGTGAATCACTCCCCGCGATTAAAAACGGATTGGTCATCCCTCCAAGTTCATTTTACTTACAAATTCTCAAATTGGATAATCAGGAAATCATTGTTCGTCAGGCTGTTCCCGACGATAAAAAATACTCAACAACCATTACCGATGAAATGGAATCATCGGCAAATGCCCGTGGCACCGGCATTGCAAAGCGCAGCCCCGAATACATTGAAAAGAAAATTGATGAAGGAAAAGCCGTTATCGCTTTAACCCCCAAAGGTGATTGGGTGGGCTTTTGTTATATTGAAACCTGGAGCCACGAGGAATATGTAGCAAATTCAGGCCTGATCGTTTCGCCCGAATACAGGAAAAGCGGCGTAGCCAAAAGAATAAAACAGACTATTTTCAAACTCAGCCGCAAAAAATACCCCACGGCAAAAATTTTCGGCCTTACTACCGGTTTGGCGGTGATGAAAATTAACAGTGACCTGGGGTACGAACCTGTAACTTATTCTGAACTCACACAGGACGAAGAATTTTGGGCGGGGTGCAAAAGCTGCGTAAATTACGAAATTCTGATGTCGAAAGACAGAAAGAACTGCATGTGCACGGCCATGCTTTACGACCCGAAAGATCATTATGAACCTGAGGAAACAAAGGCTTTCTTTGAAGAAAACAAAACAGGCTTTGAAAGATTGCTTCGTTTTAAACAATGGAAATTTTTAGATGCTTTTCGCCGAAAAGATAAAAAAGGCGGTGGTTCTTTAAAATCATTTTTTGCTCTATTTTTTAATTAATATAATTCATTACGATGGCCAAGAAAGTTGTTTTAGGATTTAGTGGAGGTTTGGATACCTCGTTTTGCGTAAAATACCTCACAGACGAAAAAGGTTACGAAGTTCACAGCATTTTGGTAAATACCGGCGGCTTTTCAGAAGATGAACTTGAAAAAATTGAACAACACGCCAAAAAACTGGGTGTGAAATCCCATAAAACCGTCAATGCCGTAAAAAATTATTATAATAGCATTATTAAGTATCTTGTTTTTGGAAATGTGCTGAAAAATGACACTTATCCTTTAAGTGTTTCAGCTGAGCGGATGAGCCAGGCGTTGCACATTGCAGAGTACGCAAAAAAAATAAATGCCGATGCCGTTGTACACGGCAGTACCGGCGCCGGCAACGACCAGGTTCGGTTTGACATGATCTTTCACATCGTTATTCCTGATTTAGAGATCATAACGCCCATCCGTGACATGAATCTCAGCCGTGATAGTGAGATCGAATATCTCAAAAGCAAAGGTGTTGAAATGAATTTTGAAAAGGCGGCATACTCAATAAATAAAGGCCTTTGGGGAACAAGTGTTGGTGGCCGCGAAACACTTAAGTCGCGCGAAACGCTACCTGAATCGGCGTGGCCAACTCAGGTAACCAAAACGGGAAGTGAAGAAGTTAAACTCACTTTTAAGCAAGGCGAACTTTTAAAAGTGAACGATGAAACATTTGACCATCCAAGCGAGGCGATCCAATTCTTACAAAATATTGCTGCGCCTTACGGTGTAGGCCGTGATGTTCATGTGGGGGATACGATTATTGGGATAAAGGGGCGGGTAGGATTTGAAGCAGCAGCGCCAATAGTAATTATTAAGGCGCACCACGCATTGGAAAAGCATGTGCTAAGCAAATGGCAGCTTCAATGGAAGGATCAGATAGCGCAGTTTTACGGTACATGGCTGCACGAAGGCCAGATTTTAGACCCCGTAATGCGGGATATGGAAGCTTATCTTGAAAGTAGCCAGCGCAGCGTGAGCGGGGTTGTGTATGTTCAGTTGCATCCCTACCGGTTTAACGTAACAGGTATCGAAAGCCGTTACGATCTTATGAACAGCGCATTTGGAAGTTACGGTGAGGTGAATACAAGTTTTACAGGCGAAGATGTGAAAGGTTTTACGCGAATTTTCGGAAATCAAACGGCAATTTATCACACGATCCGGGAATCGTTAAACGAAAAGCAGGTTTAATTTTCGTTGAGCCTGGTGAGCGGCTACTATCATCTTCGATGCCACACCCCCGTCCGTACCGGCACGGGCGGACGCCCCTACCATTCGCCAGCCCGAAAGATTCATTCTGGCGGGGGCAGACTTGGTTTATCGGGTCGATTATACTTTGGCGATTTTCAAAATCATCAGATCAATAAATAAATCATGATTCATAAAATAAAAACAGGAATTATTGGTGGAGCAGGGTACACAGGTGGTGAGTTAATCCGGCTCCTGATTAACCATCCTAATGCGGAAGTAGCTTTTATTCACAGCCGTAGTAACGCCGGTAAATTTGTTTATGAAGTTCATAAAGATCTGATTGGCGATACTGATTTAAAATTCACTGATGAAACATCGCAGGATATTGATGTACTTTTTCTTTGCCTCGGGCATGGTGAATCCACAAAATTCTTAACCGAAAACCGTTTTAAAGATTCGATTAAAATAATCGATCTCGCAAACGATTTCAGGCTCGAAAAAGACCGCAGGCAGGACAGCTTTAACCGCAATTTCGTTTACGGCCTTCCGGAACTAAATCGCGAAGAGATTAAAAACGCAGCAAATATTGCAAACCCGGGTTGTTTTGCCACAACATTGCAATTAGGCTTGTTACCACTTGCAAAAGCAGGATTGTTAAAAGACATTTATACAACCGGAATAACCGGCAGCACCGGCGCGGGACAATCACTATCGGCCACATCGCATTTTAGCTGGCGTGCCAATAATATACAGGCTTATAAAACTCTTACGCACCAGCACCTGGGCGAAATTGGGGAGTCTTTAGCCCAGTTACAACCCGGCATCGAAATAGATTTAAGTTTTGTGCCCTGGCGTGGTGATTTTACCCGCGGCATCTTTGTCAGTTCTACTATCAGCACCGATCTTTCACTAGAAGAGCTTTATATAATTTTTGAGGAATTTTATAAAGACCATCCTTTTACAAGTGTAAGCCGATCACCTATTTTCTTAAAACAGGTGGTAAACACTAACAAGGTGGTCATACAATTAGAAAAGGCAGGGACTAAATTGGTGGTGCATTCGGCAGGCGATAATTTGCTGAAAGGCGCAAGCGGCCAGGCCGTTCAAAATATGAACCTTTTATTTGGGCTGGATGAAAGAACCGGGCTCAACCTAAAGCCGGCTGCATTTTAAGGCTTCAATCACTTTGGGCGGCTTGAACAAACTACCCCACTTTTTTTAAACGAGGGTCGTTTGAAATTTTTTCCACGATTGTATCGTAGCATTTGAAATATCAATAGAACAACCTGATTTTTTTAGATAGCCTGATGCTGCAATAACTCTTTTGTACACCCCTCCTACTACGGCACTACAACCGAAAGCCCGAAAGTTTTCCGCATTGCGTAACCCGTTTTTCACGATTTTGAAAATGATTTGATTATGGCCTTT
>MKRO01000020.1:0-3121 GCA_001896965.1 Sphingobacteriales bacterium 41-5
CGGAAGATCAGGCTGAGAATTTTGCCCTGCAAATGAGCCAGTCGCTGTATTGGGGCGATCAGCCTTTTACACGCGGCCCGGTTTATATAGGGGCGGTCATTTGCTTTCTTTTCATCTTTGGCATGTTTTATTTAGACGGGAAACACAAATGGTGGCTACTTGCGGCATCGGTGGTGGGCATTGTGATGGCATGGGGTAAGTTTTTCCCTGTTGTAAATAATTTTTTGTTTGATTACCTGCCCTACTATAATAAACTCAGGGTGCCCACGCTTGCGTTATTTATTCCGCAGTTATTGTTTCCTGTTGGGGCTGTTTTAGCGGTTGATAAATTGATTGGCGGCGATAAAGCATTTTCGTGGCAACAATTAAAAAAATCCCTGATAGCCATTGCTGCTATTTTTGCGGTTGCAGGGGCTATGTATGTTTCATCTGATTTCAGTAATGAAAATAAAGCACGCACGCTGGAGTTTAATAAACTAATGAGTTCGAACGACCCTAATATGGAAGCAAAAATGGGAGCGTTGAACAGGGCTTATGAACCAAAATCTGATAACCAGGTTTACGAAAGCCTCGTTTTTAACACAGGCGGTAACCAGGATGCAGCAAGAAGTGTTTTAAACGCTTTGAAAAAAGACAGGAGCGCCGCATTTGGCAGCAGCCTTTTCCGTTCGCTTATATTTATATTGCTTGCAGCGGGGTTGTTATATTTTTATGTTCGCGGAAAAGCAGGCCAGGCCTTGCTTTTAGCGGGATTGCCGTTGCTGGTGCTAATTGACCTGATGAGTTTTGGTTCAAATTATCTCAACAAATATAATTTTGATCACACAGAATCTTTTGAGGCGCAGGAGTACCCTTTAACTCCGGCTGACCAGCAAATCTTGCAGGACAAAGATCCAAACTACCGCGTATTAAATACAACCGGCGGCGATCCCTACCAGGAATCAAAAACATCATATTATCATAAATCGGTTGGTGGTTACCACCCTGCAAAACTTGGTATTTACGATGACCTGATCACTTATCAATTATCAGGCAAACAAAACATGGCTGTGTTGAACATGCTCAACACAAAATATATCATTGGCAGGGCGCAGCCTGATTCCGCTAATCCGCAGGCAGCGGGCCAGTCTGTTGTACATCTTAATACTGACGCTTTAGGAAACGTTTGGTTTGTAAAAGGCGTTCAGTGGGTAAAAGGCGCGGTGCAGGAAATGAAAGCGCTTGACAACTTCAATCCGAAAGATACTGCTGTTGTGGATGAATCGTTTAAATCGGCAGTGGGAACTTTTACACCTGCAGACAGTGCTTCAACAATTAAACAAACAGCGTTTGACAACGACGCAATCAGTTATGAAAGTAACAGCGATGCGGCACATTTGGCAGTTTTTAGTGAAATATTTTATAAAGACTGGAACGCTTACATTGATGGAAAAAAAGCTGAAGTTTTCAAAGCCAATTATGTTTTACGCGGGCTGAATGTTCCTGCGGGAAAACATAAAATTGATTTCAAATTTGAACCGGCTGTGTATAAAACAAGTTATATGCTTTCGCAGATTTTTAACTGGTTACTGATCGCAATATTGGTTGTGGCCGGCTTCTTCTGGTATCGCAGCGCGGCTAAAAAGAAGGCGCCTAACGTATAATTTTAGCGATGGATCTTTCCATTATCATTGTAAATTATAAAACAGCACAACTCGTCATTGATTGTATCGAAACCGTGTTTGCACAAACGAAAGAAAATTCTTTTGAAATAATTGTCGTAGATAATGATTCGGGTGATAACAGCAAAGAACGGATCCTTTCAAAATTCTCTTCCGTTCAATGGCTTGAAATGGGCTACAACAGCGGCTTTGCGCGCGCGAATAATGCGGGCATTAAAATGGCAAAAGGCGAATTTATTTTGTTGTTGAATGGCGATACAATTGTTCTTGACGGTGCTTTGGATAAAACCATCAGGCTAATGAACTGTAATCCGGATGCTGTTGCCTGCGGAGTACAGCTTTTAAATACGGATGGTACTACTCAAATTTCAGGTGCGCATACCGTTAAAGGCGGGCTGAATATTTTGCTTACGGTTCCTTACATCGGCAACGTGGTGAGGTATTGGGGTTACAAACTAAAATCAAAGGCGCCAAGCGTACAAAATGTGGCTGATGAGAAAACCGGCGTGGACTGGATCATTGGCGCCTTTATAATGGTGCGTAAAAATGCACTCGGCAAAACCGGTTTACTCGACGAAGATTTTTTTATGTACGCCGAAGAAATTGAATGGTGCAGCCGGTTAAAAAAACAAGGGTCGTTGTATTTATTCTCTGAACCGCAGGTGGTACATATTGGCGGAGGCTCAAGCCGGTCTGCATTTGATACAAACGGCTGGGATAACACTTATGATGTGTGGAGCCGCAAAGCCGCGCAGATCATGCTTTCAAATTTGGTGCGGGTGCGTAAAGAATTTGGCGTATTTTGGTTCTTTGTAATTTTGTTTTTTTATATTATTGGGATACTCGTTTTTTTTACCGGCTTTTTTATTGAAAAGTTAATTGGCGGTAAAAGGTATCAATGGAGCAATGTAGCGGGTTATACGAGAAACGTTTTTACAATATTGAAGTATTTTTTCAGGATAGTAAGTAACCAGCCGTTTTTTTATAAATTGAGTTAAAAAATGCCACGAAGACACAAAAGAAAAGTGGTACAAGAATATTGTACTTTGTGTTTCTTAGCGTTTTAGTGGCTTAGCGATTCATCCTTAAGGTAGATGGGAAAAGAAACGAAAATGCAACGTGCTCCTAGGGAAGGGGTTCTTATTATTTTACATCTTTACTCAAATAAAATCTCAAAATCTCCCCTTGGGGAGGTGGAGTCTTAAATTAAACAAATCTGTCGGAGGCCGTGCAGTTATCCATCATCATCATCAACTATAATACTTTTGAACTTACAAGTAAGTGCATTCAGTCTTTGTACGATAAACTAACCGGGTTAACCTTTGAGATTATTTTAGTGGATAACGCATCAACCGAATGCAATCCACTCTTGTTCAAAGAAAAGTTTCCGGCTATTAAATTAATGGTGAGCGAAACGAACACCGGGTTTACCGGCGGCAATAATTTAGGTGTTGAAGCGG
>MKRO01000020.1:3150-6254 GCA_001896965.1 Sphingobacteriales bacterium 41-5
CCTGAACAGTGATACAGAACTCATCAACAACGCACCGAAGATTTGCTACGATTATATTACAACGCACCCCGAAGTTGGAATGGTAACCTGCCAGTTGATTTATCCCGATGGCCGGATTCAGCAGAACACCAGGCGGTTCAGAACAATAGGGTGGGAGCTGTTGGAGATTTTTCCCGTTTACAAATTATGGCCTAAAAAAAAGGCGGAGGAAAGAATGCTACACCACTATTTTGATCATACAAGATTTGTAAAGGCCGATTGGGTGTGGGGCGCCTACATGATGTTTCCCAGAAAAATTATTGCGGAACTGCCTCAGAAAAAACTAAGCGATGATTTTTTTATGTACTGCGAAGACACGCTTTGGTGCCTGGATTTTCACCGATTGGGCTATGAAATTCATTTTTTGCCCGAAGCGAAAGTGATGCACGTGCACAAAGCCAGCGTGAGCAAAGACAGGTATTACTGGATATGGAAAAGCACCGTAACCAACCAGTTGAAGCTGATGAAGAAATATTACCCCGACTGGCGCTGGTATGTGTTTGCTACCATCTACCGAACCAAGCAAATGGCTGCCTGGGCAGTGCTGAAGCTGAGGGGAAAAATTTAAATCCAATCGGTTTATGGCAACAACGCGTTAATTATTATGTTGATGTGCTGAATCATTAGGTGAATATGAGCAAAACAAATATTATTGTTGCCCGATTGAAAAGCGCCGCAATTCGGTACACACCCTTTTCATAGTATTCGCAATGATTACGTTGTTTCAATTTTGTAAAAATATACGTGGAGTTGTTTGCACTTTTATTTTTTTGCCACAGAGAGCACAGGGAAAAGCCACAACGAACACGAAGGCGCACCTGAATTTTGAAAACCTCGTGATCCCTGTGTATTCATTGTGTACTCCGTGGTTATTGTTCGATTCATTAGGCGCAATTTACCTGTTGTGCGTCAGCGTTGACCGGCAGCTTCCATGACGCCGACAGACGATAACAAGCTGACGTTTTTGAGTTTCCGAATCAAAATACTTGTTTCCTTATTGGGAAATTGGTATCTTCGACGAAAATTGCGAATGAAGCCAAATTTTGACATTGAATTATTGCCCGAAGCAATTGATTTTTTAGAAAATCTTGACGATAAAACAAGGGAAAAGATTTACTACAATATCAAAAAGGCTCAATTAGTGACAGACAATGAACTTTTCAAAAAACTCAATGACTTCATTTGGGAATTTAGGACTTTGTATAACAACAGGGCTTACCGTCTTTTTTCGTTTTGGGACACAACGGCCGCAAAAGAAACTTTGGTTGTGGCAACACATGGATTATTGAAAAAGACACAGAAAACTCCACCGAAAGAAATTAAAAGGGCAGAAGAGATTAGAAAACAATATTTAAATAACAAAACAAAAAATAAATAGCTATGGCTAATAAATTCAAAACTGTTTCGCTTGACACAATGATTGATAAGCACATTGGCAAACGTGGAACTGAAAGACGCGAGGCGTTTGAAAATGAGTTAAGAATTGACTTGTTAGGACAGGCTATTAAACAAGCCAGGCAAGAACGAAACCTGACACAAGAACAATTGGGAAACCTTGTTGGCGTACAGAAAGCTCAAATATCAAAAATTGAAAACAGTGTGAAAAACGCAAGGCTTGAAACTATTTTGAAAGTGTTTGACGCTTTGGGGGCGAAAGTAAATTTCAATGTAGAACTCAATAGGAAAAATTTTGCTTACTAACAATATGCCGAAAGCACAACAAAAGTATTTGCAAAACCAGGGTAGCAATCTAATACCGGCTAATGGCAAATCCATGCTTTAGTTCGGTCATACAAATTACTACCGGCTTTTGTTCCTAACAAACGGCTGCCCGGGCAGTGCCGAAGCTGAAGGGAAAGATGTAATGGTTGAAGATTGACGTATTGAGTATTGAATATTCAAAATTATCGTTGAAATATTCGTAGCGTCAGGTTGGTTTTAAAAATGCCGTAACTTCACGAAATGAAAAATTACTCCTCTTTTATTAGCATTGATCCTGAGATCAGGTTTGGGAAGCCTTGTATTAAGGGCACACGTATTGCAATTGCAGACATACTTCAATGGCTTGCCTCCGAAATGACTTATGATGAAATTTTATCAGATCATCCGCAGCTAAATATGGACCATATTTTGGCTGCTTTACACTTTGCTGCTAACAGAGAAACGACCATTAAAATTATTGCTGCCTGATATGTGACTCCTGTTTGATGCTAATCTTTCCCATAAGTTATCTGGCAAATTAAAACCGGAGCTATAGTTGTTTTATGCCTGGTCTCATTATAATCCTTTCGTTCAAAACACTTTTACTTCTTATTTTTGCTTTACTAAAAATGAATATCAACCCCCCAATTTCTAAATAATAAATGCAATCAATCGTATTTTTTATTTTGCAAAAAAGAAAACAATTATGATAAGTCGTGAATCTATAAAATCCATAAAGCCTGTTTATGCATCATATAATTTTTATAGATATTTGATATTCCAGATAAAGCTTAGGATTGCGAGCCGCCGCGATAAAAAAGATAGCAAAAATGCTTTATACGGGCCTGTACCGCCGGCAAAGTTACGTCATCGTGTACATGGAAGTCTGGATAAAGAATCCTTTTTAGAAATTGGAAAAGCCCTTGCTCGCGATATACGTAACATATGTCTAACAGCAGGGTATGATATTTATTCGCCCGGACACGTTTTGGATTTTGGCTGCGGGTCTGGGAGGGTTATTCGGAACTTTCGGGATGCTCCCAGTTCATGCCATCTTTACGGGACAGATATTGATTTGGAATTAGTGAATTGGTGTAAAGAAAATTTACCGAATATAGAATGGAGTATCAATGGACATCGGCCTCCATTACATTATACAGATAATACTTTTGATCTGATATATGCAATCTCTGTTTTTATCCATCTGGATGAAGAGCTTCAATATGCCTGGCTCGGTGAACTACAGCGGGTTGCTAAACAGGGTGCAATAATAATTCTTACAGTGCATGGTGTTAACTGTTTTAACAGGTTATCTTCCGCAGACCAAAAGCGAGTACATTCGCAGGGTTTTGTTTTCGTAACTG
>MKRO01000021.1:0-2367 GCA_001896965.1 Sphingobacteriales bacterium 41-5
CGCTATACCCTACGCGCCGCGTTTTCTTTAAAACGATATTTAAAATACCGGCAGTACCGCCCGAAGCGTCGTATTTTGCTGAGGGGTTAGTGATTACTTCTACGGTCTCAATTTGGTCTGCAGGAATTTGATCGAGGGTGAGGGTAGTTGGCCTCCCGTCTACAAAAATTTGCGGTGAACTGTTTCTCACGCTCACGTTTCCGTCAATGTCCACACTCACAGAGGGAACTGTTTTCAAAACGTCCGTAGCCGATCCTCCGGCGGCAATGGAATTATTTTCTACATTATAAATTTTTCTGTCAATTCCTAACTGAACGGCAGGCCGGCTACCGGTTACTGTAACGCCTTGTAAAAGTTGGTTGTCAATTGCTAATCTAATATTACCTAAATCTTTATCAAGTGCGCCCATCTTATTTCCCTGTGCAGGTGCACCGCGGTCAATAAACGAAAAATTGCGGTTATAGGGCTTGTACCCAATCCCGGAAATCAGTAATTTATACATCCCCATCGCGGGAATATTGTTAATATTGAATTCTCCTTTTGAATTGGTTAAGCCTCCTGCAACTACCACGTCTTTGGCGGTTTGAGTGGCGCTGTCTCTTTTGGTTTGAAGTAGTTGCACAGATACTGCATCCAATGGATTGCCGGAAGCAGAATCGATGATCTTTCCGTAAATGGTACCCGTTGGCATTTGTCCATTACCATTGCCCATGGGTCTTTGAGAAAAAAGAGAAATTGAAATGCCTAAGAATAAGCTCAATAAAAATATTTTTTGCATTGGATTATTTTGACGGTTAGACGGTTAAATAACAGAAAACCTGTGAGAATGTTATAAATTAAGTGTGTAAATCTGCATTAAACAGATGCGGGCATTGTTTTTAACCGGAGAAATAAAAAATAAGCGCACTTATTACCCCAGCAATAAAGCCATTGATCAAACCCAAAACAGGAAGGTGCTTTAATTGATGGGCTACCTTGCTTTTCATCGACTGCTGAACCTCAGGACTTTTTAGTTTTTCGGAAATAATAGTTTCAAAATTGAAGTTTTTTTTAATGCCTACAACCATCTGTGCCATAACAACAGGAAAGAGCTGTTTTAATTGGGCGATGAATATTTCCTTTATTTTGTCGGTTGTTTTGGTTCCCACAAACATACTAAGCATGGGTATTTCCTGTTGAAGTTTTTCGTTAAGAAAAGTATCAATATGTGCTTCAATGGATGGCATTGCATTGTCCAGTATCACCGGATCTGCAATTTTTCGCTCAATCTGATCAGAAGAAAAATTTGAACCCGCCCACAGAACTGCAGTTTGAGATAACTCCGACTGAATTTTTGGCCAATAGCTTTTTAAAATGTAAACCACTGCCATTTTGTGAATCAGCCATCCAAAAAAGGCGGTAATAAGCGGTACGATAAAAATCATGCACAATGTTTAAAAAAAGAAACCCCGAAACTTCTCTCGGGGTTGGGTGGCTAACCGGGTTCGAACCGGCGACCCTCAGAACCACAATCTGATACTCTAACCAACTGAGCTATAGCCACCATTTGTGGGTTGCAAATTTATAATAAAAAAACTATTATTGTGCAATTAAATTGTTTTATTTGACGTCATAAGTTTAAATGGCAGCGTCCGGTTAAAATTTTTTTTACGAAATTGGGTGTATTTTATGATTTTGTAAATGCGGGGCATGATTTTTTAGTGCTATTTTTACTGAATGCGATCTTTTTTTAAATATATAACAGATATGAGACGTTTACCTTTTGTGGTTTTGATTGTGATTTTGGCAGTATCTTTTTTTACCTTTAAATCTTCTCTTGCTAACCCATCACCGCCCGGTAAGTATGAGAAAATTATGCAGCTTGTAAGCCAGATGCTGACCCATGTTCATTTTAGCCCTAAAGCTATCGATGACAATTTTTCTCAAAAAGTTTTAGCAAAATATCTTGAAGACCTTGACGGCGAAAAAAATATTTTCCTAAAGTCAGATGTAACCTCTCTTAAAGAGAAATATGGTAACAGGATTGATGATGAATTAAATGGAGCGAGGGTTGAAAGCTTTATTGCCGTGAGTAATGTTTTTGACCAAAGAATCAGGCAGGCCGAGGCGTGGAGTAAAGAAATTTTAGGTTCACCTTTTGATTATTCAGTGAAAGAAGAAGTACAGTTAGACGGCAAAAAACTTGATTATGCCGCAACCGAGCAGGAGCGTAAAGAACGCTGGCGGAAAAAATTAAAATTTATCGCTTTGGAGCGATATGCTGAACTGCTTGACGAAAGGGCAGCTAACAAAGGCAAAAAAGAATATACCGTAAAAACTGATGCCCAGCTTGAGGACGACGCCCGTTCAAAAACCGATACTTTGATC
>MKRO01000021.1:2412-5515 GCA_001896965.1 Sphingobacteriales bacterium 41-5
AATTTACCGAAGAGGACAATTTCAACATGTTTGTGAACGCAATTACAAATACAATGGATCCTCATACCGAATTTTTTCCGCCTGTAGATAAGCGATATTTTGATGAAGAAATGAGCGGTGTATTTTATGGCATCGGTGCAGGCCTTCAATATACCGATGGCGGAATTAAAATTACCAGTATAAACCCGGGCAGTCCCGCTGCAAAATCTAATGTACTTCAGCCTGGGGATATTATAACGAAGGTAGCGCAGGGTGATGAGCCGCCGGTTGATATGATGGGTTTTGGAGTTCAGGACGCGGTTAAGTTGATTCGCGGAAAAGAAGGAACTTTTGTAACCTTAACAATTAAAAAGCCTGACGCAACACTAAAAACAGTGAAAATGAAAAGGGCCAGAATCGAAAACGTAGATACTTATGCACGAAGTGCCATCGTTACCGATTCCGTTAAGCATTCCAAACTTGGAATTATTTATTTACCGGAATTTTACGCTGCATTTGACGATCCAAACGGGCGGAGAAGTTATATTGACGTGGCCAAAGAAGTGGAAAAACTTAAGGCTGAAAAAGTGGATGGAATCATTATGGATCTTCGCTGGAACGGCGGCGGTTCATTATATGATGTTGTGCAGATGGTTGGTCTTTTTATTGACGGAGGCCCCATCGTTCAGGTAAAAGACCGTAACAACAGGCCGCAAATTTTAAGCGACAAAAGTTCCGAGGTAAAATACAATGGGGCCTTTGCTGTTTTGGTAAACGAATTCAGTGCATCGGCTTCAGAAATTTTTGCCGCCGCTATACAGGATTATGGGAGGGGCATCGTGATTGGAGGCACATCCACCTTTGGAAAAGGTACCGTGCAGCGCCAAATTGGGTTAGATGAAAAAACAGGTTTTACTTTTAATGAATCTGACCTTGGTTCCGTTAAATTAACAATGCAGAAGTTTTACAGGATTAGCGGTGGTTCAACTCAGTTGAAAGGGGTTGTATCTGATATCGTTTTGCCAACCCAAATCGAGGCGTTGAAGTTACGGGAGAAGGATAATGAATATGCCCTCCCGTATGACGAAATAGCAAAAGCAAATTACAAGCCGTGGGGATCATTATATGACTTAAATACGATCAAACAAATGAGCAACAACCGGTTGGCAAAAGACAGCGCTTTCAAAATTATTAAGAGCAATACTGAGTGGCTTTCAACAGAAGACAACAAAGCTAATTCATTAAATTTAGACGATTACCGAAAAGAGAAGAAATTGGTGAAAGCAAGAAGCGAGCAGGTAAACAACGTACTCAAATTAAAAGACAGGCTTGCCGTATCACTTTTACCCCAGGAAAAAGATATATATAAAGATGATAAAGCAAAGCAGGAAAGAACCGCTCTTTGGCTTAAGGGAATGAGTGAAGATATTTATTTGGATCAGGCGGTAAAAGTGGTGGAAGATATGATTGGGTTAGAGAGTTTAGCAAAAGCGCAAACTTCGAGTCCCTGATTTATCGCCATAAAAAAATAATCGAATAAAAAACGCGGCTCAAAGGCCGCGTTTTTTATTCGCATTTTCGATTTGAAGAGGTAATAAAAACCAAGGTTTAAACGGGTTACATAATCGAAAAAGACTGCTCGCCTGATGGAGCTTTTTTAAAGCAATTTATTCGTTGATTGGTATCACGGTTTTTGACTATTCGAATTTACCGTCCAACGCATACCGGGCAATACGAACCAACACTTCTCAGATATCTATTTTATGAGGTATTCTTTAGGCGGTTCGGCGCCCATTAAGTTTTTTACAAAATAATCCCAGCGGCGGCGCATCATGTAATTGTTATCAGCGCCGTAGCCGTGCCTTGCATTTGGAAAAATTAAGAGGTCAAAATCTTTATTGGCTTTTATGAGTGCGTCAACCAGTAAATAGGCGTTGTAAGGTGGTACATTATCGTCCATTCCGCCATGGGCGATTAATAATTTCCCTTTCAGGTTTTTGGCATAGGTTTGATTGGCCTGTGATTCGTAATTGTCCTTACCATTCGCATCCTTTGTCAGCAATCCAATATATCTTTCGCCCCAGTCATCCTCGTAATTTCGGTTATCGTGGTTGCCCGATTGTGATACGCCTACTTTAAAGAAATCCGGGTAGCGAAGCAAAGCCGCGGCCGTAGCAAAGCCGCCACCACTATGCCCCCAAATGCCAACTTTATCCAAATCCAGATAGGGGTATTTCTTCGCCAATTGCTTCAATCCTTCAATATGATCGGGGAGTGTATTTTCGCCCATATTCCCGTAACAAGCGTCATGAAAGGCTTTTGAGCGGCCGGGGTTACAACTGCCTTCCAATTGTACCACCACAAATCCTAATTCGGCCAACGCCTGGTGATCGCCCCGCGCGGGCGAAAATGCCCAGGAGCCAACACTGCCTGCCTGCGGGCCGGGATAGATGTACACCACCACCGGGTATTTTTTAGAAGCATCTAATTTGGTAGGCCCATACATGAGGCCGTATAAATCAAACCGGCCGGTTGCCGATTTTACCGTAAACGGAGTGGGTGGTTTCCATCCTGCGGCACTCAGCATCGAAATATCGGTCTTTTCGAGTTCTACAACCTGTTTGCCGTTTATATCTCGTAAAACGGATACCGGCGCCACATCAGGCTGGGAATAAGTATCAACAAAATATTTGTTATCGGGCGAAAGTGAAATGCTGTGATCGCCAACAGCCGGTGTGAGCCATTTCAAATTCTTTCCATCGAAACCAATGCTGTAAAAATGGGTGAAATACGGATTGTTGTTTGCTTCCCTGCCGTTAGCAGTAAAATAGATGAGACGTTTTTTTTCATCAACCTTTATTATATTCATCACAACAAAATCACCTTTCGTAATCTGGTTTTTCAACTTGCCCGTTTTTAAGTCGTACAGGTAAAGATGGCCCCAGTTGTCGCGCTGCGAATACCAGATGAATTCGTTGCTGTTGGGAAGAAACCGCCAGCTCACACCATCGCGGCCAGATTCGTATTGAGTAGGAACTTTTTCTTCATAAACTGAACGTACTTCACCGGTTGCTGCATCAGCTACGCGAAAGTTCGCCTGCTTATGATCCCTGCTGCTTGAGAT
>MKRO01000021.1:5647-7720 GCA_001896965.1 Sphingobacteriales bacterium 41-5
GATCCACGTCAACAATCACGCGGTATATTTTGGCAATCTCTTTATCGCCCGGTAAAGGATATTTCCATTGCTGCAGTTCAGGAGCGCCCACTTTAGTTTTTACCAGGTACATATCTTTTAGGTGGCGCTGGTCCTGGCGAAAGGTTGCAATTTTTTTGCTGTCGGGCGACCATTTTACGATTGGCCTGTCGCTATGCGTCCAGCCGGCATTATCGGTAGCATAGCCAAAATCCTTGATGCCATCCGTTGTAAGTTGTGTTTCCTTTTGGCTTGCGTTGTCCTTTACCCAAAGGTTCCAGTCCTTTATAAAAACAGTTTTTTTACCGTCCGGTGAAACAGCTTCGTTCCTGAACCTTGCCGGTGCTTTTTTTTCCGGCACTGAGCCAATCAACTCTTGTAAGGATTGCGAATGTTTTTTGCTGCCATTTGAAGGATTGACCAAAATATATTCGCCGGCAGAAGGGTTTTCATACCAAAATCTTCCATCAGGCAACCATTGGGCATTTACAGTGGTGCCGCGTGTAAGCCTAAAAGTATTTTTGCCCAGCATTTTTTCCGCAGCGGCATAATCTTCTTTGGTGAGTTGCTTTGCGGTTTGCGCCTGTAAAACCGTAGCCGAAAAAGCAAGCGCGATAACTATAATTTTCTTCATGGGGCTAAAAATAGAATTTTTTCACTAATCAGGGTTTCAAATTTGTAGGCGCGGGTTCTGCGCTGGCCGATGCTGATAAAACCCACGGTAATTTCTTATAAAACCGACTAGGCCGCCGAAACGAAGATGGTTCCTTACCAGGTTTTTATAACTTTTATTCGGGTTCGGGCTTTTTTGGCATTGCAATTGCATAAACTACGACAAATTGTATTTTATGAAGCGAATCGGCGTTTCATGAAACTATTTTGCCGAAACCGCGATTTCAGGAAATAATTCCAATAATTAAAAACAAATAATACACAGATGAAACGAAGCACGATAATTTTTTCTCACAAAGGGGAATGCATATGCGGAGTTCCATCCGACCATTAAAAAAAATAAAAAATATACAGATGAAACGATTTTTTAATTTTTTGCTGATAGGAGCTGTTATTTCTATCATCTCAGCATCTTGTTCAACCACCCAAAAAGCTGTTGCAACACGAAACGACCTTAAAGGCACTTGGACGGTAAGCCACGTGGAAGTGGAAGGTGCCAGCGCATCGCAACTAAATATTACGTCTTTTGATGACGTAGCCCTGAATTGTTTTGAAGGAAGTACCTGGTATTTACCAAACAGTGGTTACGGTAATTATAACATTTCAACATCCGGCTGCCGCCCGGGTGAAAGGCGAATTGTTTGGTCGCAGGAGTTTTCGAATGGTAATACCTATCTTGGCTTTAAACATTTGGATGATGTAAAAAACAATCAGGCTAAGACGATTAAAGAAGGTTATCGTTTGCAGGTAACTTCTTACGAAAAAAATCATTTCATTGCAAAAAGCCCGGTAAATTTTGAAGGGCAAACAATTTATGTAGTTTATCATTTCGAGAAAAAATAGTTGTAGACACCTTAGTTTACGAATCATAAAACCATTCCATTTTGGAGTGGTTTTTTGTTTTTGATAAACCGAAAACCGGGAGATATGCACATGAATGAACTAAATTTTGCTAATCCCCATTTTTTTCTACCTTCACCACTTAATAAAAATTAGCGTACTTTTAACCACTTCAAAACAAGTGAGAATTTAAAATATGCCACAGGATCAGAACAGACAATTTCTTGACTTTGAAAGGCCGATAAAAGATTTGTTGGACGAGATTGACCTTACAAAACAAAGGCAGGAAAAAACAAATATTGATCTCAGCGATCAAATATCTCAGTTAGAAAATAAGGTTGCGGAATCCCGCACCAATATCACCAATCATCTTACTGACTGGCAGCGGGTGCAATTCAGCCGCCACCCAGACAGGCCTTACACGCACAAGTATATTGAAAAAATGACCGACAACTATGTGGAGTTGTACGGCGACAGGAATATCAAGGATGATAAAGCTATTATTGGTGGATTTGCGTCAATTGACGGGCAAACAGTGATGAT
>MKRO01000021.1:7898-8212 GCA_001896965.1 Sphingobacteriales bacterium 41-5
GGGAAGCCATTGCAAGAAATATATATGAAATGATGCGCCTGAAGGTACCTGTGATTTGCATTATCATAGGCGAAGGAGCGAGTGGCGGCGCGCTGGGTATTGGAGTGGGAGACAGGGTTTACATGATGGCAAATACCTGGTACACCGTCATTTCGCCCGAAAATTGTTCAACGATTTTGTGGCGTAGCTGGGACTACAAAGTGAAAGCCGCTGAAGAGCTAAAATTAACATCTGATAAAATGCTTGAGTTTGGCCTGATTGATGGGATTATTCCTGAACCCGATGGCGGCGCCCACTGGGACTACGATTTGGCT
>MKRO01000022.1:0-3055 GCA_001896965.1 Sphingobacteriales bacterium 41-5
AAAACATGTTATCCTCATTTTAACAATGCCCATAATCTTTTTTACATTTAATTTTTAAACAGGCTCTAAAAGTAAGGAATTTGAAGACTCGAAAATAAGCGCCAGCTGTTTTGAATACATATAAAAATATCATATTCATATTACTTTTTTACAAGTTCGATAATATAATCAGTGTCGTTGACCGGAGTACCTAAATGGATCGCAAGTGATTTTTTATCCTGTTTATATTTCAACCGCTGTTTTGTTGAGAAGTCCTGAATCTTTTTAAGTTTATAATCAAAGCCGGCGAGTTGTAATATGCCTGATTCCGGAGCCTTTAAAACGTGCAGATAGATTCTGTCGCCCCTTGCAGTTGCTACTCCCCAGTTTTGCGGGGGCATTAAATCACCTCGTGTTCCATAAATTGTTTCGCCGTATTGCTGTAACCACTTACCAGCTTCCAGAAGCGTGTCAACAAATTCAGGTTGCACAGTTCCATCAGGCATCGGCCCAATGTTTAGTAACAAATTAGCATTTCTGCCAGCCGCATTTACGAGGTAATGAATAATTTGCTTCGCAGATTTATATTTATGATCCGTAATGTTAAATCCCCATGACCCGTTGATGGTTTCACAGGTTTCGAGAGGCAAGCTTTCTGAAGCCTTTTGAAAACTCAGGCCCGATTTATTTTCGCCGGGTAAATCTCTTTCAAACATCTGAAAATCTTCTCCCGGCAGGGGTGTCAAATGGTGGTTGTTGCCAATCATGCATGACGGCTGCAGGCTGTGAATGAGGGAATATATCTCATCGTACTTCCAATCAATTCGCGAGGTTCTGTCGCCATGGCCTTCAGGATTGGTTTGATCCCAATGCCCGTCAAACCAAATGGTAGCAATCGGGCCATAATTCGTGAGCAGCTCGGTGAGTTGTGCTTTCATGAAATTTAAATAACTCTCATAATTGCTTTTACCGGTGCGGCCGGTTCCCTTTCCGGTTCGTCCGGTTTCCCACGGGTAATCATCCCTGAACCAATCCAATGTGGAATAATATAAGCCCAGCTTAATGCCCTGCAAGTGGCATTCATCCGAAAGCATTTTCAACACATCTTTTTCGTAAGGCGTGTTGGTAATTTTCCAATCAGACTGTTTGGTATCCCAATTGCTGAAACTATCGTGATGGCGGCTTACGAAAGTGATATATTTCATGCCCGCTGCTTTGGCAAGGCTCACCCATTTTTTTGCGTCAAAATGAACGGGATTAAAAAAATTGATTAACCTTTTATAGTCAACAACTTTTATGTTGCGGTTATTCATTACCCATTCACCATCGCCCAACACACTTGAGGCGCCCCAGTGAATAAACATACCGTATTTCATATTCTGAAATTCCTGCCTTGCCCTCAGGATTTCGGCTGAGGCCACATAAGTATTCTGGCCAAAAGACTGTAGACAAACAACTAAAGCAAACATTAAAAGCAAACGTTTCATAAAAGTATTTTTTTAATGAAATTGTGACGAATTTACTGAATCGTGTTGATTATAAAGAATAGATTTGCTCCCTCACATTATGTAAAAATTTTGAGTAGCATTGAAAAAACAACGGGTTTTGAAATTGTAAAAGATTGGATGCAATCTTTGGGCAATACCCCGTTTACTTTTCAAAAAAATTGCTGGCAAAAGTTTGAAGAAGGCTATTCAGGTGTAGTAATTGCACCCACAGGATTCGGGAAAACATTCTCCGTTTTTTTTGCGCTCGTTATTCACTATCTCAATCATCCCCGGCAATACAAAAACGGTTTAAAACTCATCTGGATTACGCCGCTTCGCTCGTTGGCAAAAGATTTGGCGCGCGCAATGTCAGAGGCTTTGCAACAGATCGGCCTCGATTGGGAAGTTGGCGTTCGAAACGGGGACACTCCTGTCGCCGAACGGCAAAAGCAAAAAAAGAAAATGCCGGACGTACTCATCATTACGCCTGAAAGCATTCATCTTTTGTTTGCCCAGAAAGAAAACACAGCATTATTCAAATCTTTGAAATGTATTGCCGTTGATGAATGGCACGAGCTCCTTGGCAGCAAACGCGGCGTGCTGACGGAGCTGGCGATTAGCAGGCTGAAAGCTATTTCTAAAGATGTTCGCATTTGGGGCATTTCAGCAACAATTGGAAATATTGACGAAGCGTTGGAAGTTTTAATTCCGTATGAAGACGTTCAAAAAACTATTATCAAAGCCAGGGAAAAAAAGAAAACTGAAATCATTTCCATCATTCCCGATGAAATAGAAACCCTGCCATGGGCCGGCCATTTGGGAACAAAAATGGCCGCTAAACTGATCCCGATAATCAATGAAAGCCGCACTACGCTTATATTTACCAATACCCGCGGCCAAAGTGAATTGTGGTATCAGGTATTATTACAGGTCTATCCTGACCTCGCCGGACAACTGGCGTTACACCACGGTTCGATTGACGCAGCATTGAGAACCTGGATTGAAGACATGTTGCACACAGGCGTTTTAAAAGCTGTAATTTGCACATCGTCGTTAGATCTTGGTGTGGATTTCAAACCGGTTGACACCGTAATTCAAATCGGCTCTCCAAAAGGCGTTGCGAGGTTTTTACAACGCGCAGGCCGCAGTGGCCACTCCCCTTTCGAAACGTCGAAAATTTATTTTCTTCCCACGCACTCATTAGAATTAGTGGAGGCCGCTGCTTTAAAAGAAGCAGCTAAACAGGACATCATTGAAAGCAGGATTCCGCTGGTATTAACGTTTGACGTTTTGGTGCAATATCTCGTAACACTGGCTGTTGGCGAGGGTTTCAGCGAAAATGAAGTTTATGAGCAGGTGAATAAAACTTACGCCTTCAAAGAAATCACAGTTGAAGAATGGCAATGGCTTTTGCGATTTATCACCCAGGGCGGCGATGTACTCACAGCTTATCAGGAGTTTCAAAAAGTGATTATTGAAAACGGTATTTACAAAGTAAAAAACCGCCGCATCGCGATGATGCACCGTATGAATTTAGGCGTGATCGTGAGCGACCCAATGCTGAAAGTGAAATTTTTATCCGGCGGTTA
>MKRO01000022.1:3153-5567 GCA_001896965.1 Sphingobacteriales bacterium 41-5
AAAGCTAAACGCGCAATAACACCAAGTTGGCTGGGAGGCAGGCTGCCACTAAGTTCTAACCTTAGCGCAATGTTGCGGCACAAATTCAATGAAGCATTGAATCCCGCCGCAAAGGATATCGAAATAAAAAAGCTGGCTCCGCTTTTTTGGCAGCAACAACATCATTCACATATTCCTGCAGATCATGAATTTCTGATTGAACTGATCGAAACAAAAGACGGGCATCACCTTTATATGTATCCTTTCGAAGGCCGTTTGGTTCACGAAGTAATGTCGGCGCTGGTTGCGTTCCGCATAGCAAAAATTCAGCCCATAAGTTTTTCAATCGCCATGAACGATTATGGATTTGAATTGCTGAGCGATCAACCGATTGCTATTACAAAAAATAATCTGAAACAAATTTTAAGCGCCGATAATTTAACGGCTGATATTGCCCACAGCATCAACGCTGCAGAGATGGCAGGTCGTAAGTTTCGTGATATTGCAGTGATAGCCGGTTTGGTGATGAAGAATTACGCAGGTAAATTTAAAACCGACAAGAACCTGCAATCGTCCTCGGGAATCATTTTCAGGATTTTTGAACAATACGACCCTAAAAATCTTTTAATGCGGCAGGCATACGATGAAGTCTTTTACCACCAACTGGAAGAACCGAGGCTGGCGGCGGCTTTGCAGCGAATTCAAAAAAGTAAAATCATCATTAAACACGCTACGGGCTTTACTCCTTTAAGCGTTCCAATAAAAGTTGACAGCCTTCGCCAAAGCCTGAGCAGCGAAGAATTGGAAACCAAAATCAAAAAAATGCAAACCGAATCTCAGAAAACAAAATAGTAAACGTTCCTAATATTTTACATTTGCAGCAGCATGGGAAATGATAGTTGCGCGGAAATAATTTGTAACGGGGAAAAACTGGTTTTATCTTCACTAAAGGCTGCCTATTGGCCCTCCGAAAAAACATTAATAATTGCTGATCTGCATTTAGGAAAATCGGCCTATTTCAGAAATAAAGGAATTGCAATCCCATCAACGGTGATGATTAACGACCTGCACAGGCTTTCAAAACTGATTGAGAATTTCGAAGCAAACGAAATAATTGTTGTAGGCGATATGTTTCACCACAATTTTAATTCAGATGTATCATTGTTTGAAGAATGGCGGCAACAATATCAAACTATTAAAATCAGGCTGGTTCCCGGAAACCATGATAAACTGCTGCAGATCGACTATGAAAAACTCAATATTTCAATAACAAAAGAAAAATATGTTTGTGGCCCGCTTAGTTTTGAACATGAGCCGAAACAGGTTTTTTCGGAAGAGTTTGTTATCTCAGGGCATGTCCATCCGGGTTATTTGATGCAGGGCAAAGCCAGGCAAGCCATGCGGCTACCGTGTTTTATTCAGTCAGAAACTTTGCTTGTGCTACCGGCTTTTAGCGAATTCACCGGTTTGTTTACAAATCATGAACGGTCGGGTACAAAAAATTATTTTGTCGTTGGAGGTAACGCTATTTTCTGCTTTTAAGGGTCGATGCCGGTATTTGGCACAGTATTTTAGGTTTTTAATAAACCTTCATTATGAAACCAGTAAAAAAAGAAAACCCCAACCCGATAAAAACCAAAAAAGATGTGGAACAAAGCAATGATCCCAAAATTGATCAGGATGTACCCGGCTTTCCGCACAATCCGTCGTCGGAAGAAGATTTAAAAAAGAAAAACCCTCCGTCAAAAGCACATAAAAAATAACCAGCATATTTAAGGGCCGCATGTTAAACGCCGGCCCTTAGCAGTTACCTCAATCGTCTTCAAACAATTCTTCAAATTCTCTTTCATCAGTGGGAATTTTCTTGATAAAGTCATCAAACTCAGGCCCGTCATGGCTGCTATAAAAGCCATAAGAATCGAGGATATAACCAATATCGCCATCTTTATCTTCAACCATTAAAATAATTGAATTATCATCAGGGTTCGACTCTCCTTCGAACCTGAAATTTTTAAAGACCAGCAAATCTTCCGGCCCATATTTTTTACCAAGCGTTTCGCTTATCATTTCCCCATTTTCATTCATAACGAGTTCATTATCGAAACCTTTTTCGCTTAATTTCGCGAGCACACGGCTTAAAGTAGCCATCTCTGATTGTTTGTTCATGATACCGAAAATTTAGGAGTTACAAATAGATTTTTATATACTTGGCAGTACATAAACCAAGCCAAAACGATAGCTGCATTACCGTGAAGGCGTTTTACAATACCTTTGGCAATTAAGATTGAATTTTACACATGAAATAGCCATAAGCAAAAAGTTGCTTACAAACTGTAATGATTATTTGGCGTATTCCATGTGACCATTAAAAACGAACTTGTTTAAACTTTAATTTTTCTTAAAAATCTGGTGATAAAAGCCAGCCAATGCAATCC
>MKRO01000023.1:0-3048 GCA_001896965.1 Sphingobacteriales bacterium 41-5
TCACCGGGGCCTGCAGCCGTAAGATATACTTTGCCGCCATTGCCGTTTGACATTTTAAGGGCCTTTGAGTGGGGTAAAATCATTATTCTACTAATTTGATAGACTTTATATTCGAATAAAAACCCATAAGGTTACAAAAACCTTACAGGTTTATACAATTATGATAACAATACAGCGGCTACTGTGCTGTTGCTTGTTTCGTCAATTAAAATGGCGCTGCCGGTTCCATCGAGTTTTTCAAAAGAATCAAAAACCAACGGCGCTGCTGTTTTAAGTTTTGCTCGCACCACTTCATTTAATTTCACGTTATCAGTTACCTCAGTACGTTCTAAAGAATTTACATCAACCCTGTATTCAATCTCGCGAACGATTGCTTTTACAAGCCTGCTTTTATGCTGAATAAAATACTTGTTGCCCTGTTGCAACGGTTTGTTGTCCATCCAGCACAACAAAACATCTAATTCATGTTCAACTTTAGGGAGGTTATCAACATGAACAAAAGTATCGCCGCGGCTGATATCTATATCATCTGCGATTTGCAAAACTACCGGCTGCGGAGCGAATGCTTCTTCAACTTCTTCACCTGCAATTTCAATTTTTGTGATGGTAGATTCGATATCGGCGGGAAGCACTTTGATTTTATCACCTTTTTTATAAATACCACTGATAATCTCACCGGCGTAGCCACGATAATCGTGCAGTTCTTTTGTTTGAGGGCGTATAACATACTGAACCTGGAAACGCGGGTCGGTGTGATTAATATCTTCGAACACTTCAACTTCTTCCAAAAATTGTAAAAGTGGCAGCCCGTGGTACCAGTTCATTTTTTCGCTTTTATCAACGATGTTGTCACCGTTTAAAGCAGATAAAGGAACGTAAGTTACATTTTGCAATTTCAGTTGTTCTGCAACTTTTTCGTAATCAGCTTTTATTTCGTTAAAGCGCTGTTCACTGTAATCCGCCAGATCCATTTTGTTTATCGCAACCACAACGTGTTTGATGCGCAATAAGGATGCGATGATGGAATGGCGGCGGGTTTGCTCAATCACGCCCAGTCTCGCATCAATTAAAATGACGATAAGATTTGAATTGGATGCACCCGTGATCATGTTGCGCGTGTATTGCACGTGGCCGGGGGCATCAGCAATAATGAATTTTCTTTTAGGGGTGCTAAAGTAACGATAAGCCACATCAATCGTGATGCCTTGTTCCCTTTCTGCACGAAGCCCGTCAGTTAACAAAGCCAGGTCAATACCATCAGCGTTTTTATTTTTAGATTGTTTTTCCAGCGCTTCAAGCTGATCCTGTAAAATACTTTTGCTATCGAACAGCAATCGCCCAATCAATGTGCTTTTACCATCGTCCACACTGCCTGCGGTTATAAATCTTAGAATGTCCATTGTTTGTTTAATAAGTTTACAGGTTTATAAGTTGATCAGTTAACAAGGTTATGGTTCTTTCGATTTTTTGCCGAGCCAATTGATATAACCATTTAACATCTTTTCGACCTGTTTTATTTGATTTCTAAAATAATTTATTTGTTCCTCTGTTACATACAATTCATCGAAAACATCAATAAAATGGTTCAACATTTCGCTTAAAGAACCTCTCGCTATAACGCAAAATCTTATTCTATCAGGATAAGTTTGCCTGCCATGTCCTTCGGATATTTGAGAACCCACAGAACGAGAACTTCTTATCAATTGATCTGTAAGCCTGTATTTTTCTATATCCGGAAAAGTTTTAGTCAGAGCCGATATCTCTTTTTTTAAAATTCTGGCCGCTTTCCAAACTTCTAAATCTTCGAAACTTTGATAAGGCATTTAGTAAAGTTTATAAGTAAGAAATATTTATTTTTCAACGCTACCTGTTACCTTATAAACATGTCAACTTTTCAACCAGTCAACTAGAAATACCCTCCCTTTTTCCTGTCTTCCATTGCAGCCTCTGTAACCTTGTCATCAATACGGGTTTCACCGCGCTCAGAAATTCTTGTGGCAATGATTTCATTTACCACATCATCTAATGTTGATGCCTCAGAAGCTACAGCCGCAGTACAGGTCATGTCACCAACAGTACGATAACGGACTTTCTTTTTAACGATCACGTCGCTTTCGTCGATGGTAATGAAATTGGAAACTGCAATCAACTGGCCATCGTGTTCAATGACCTCACGTTCATGCGAAAAATAAATTGAAGGCAGGGAAATGTTTTCTTTTTTAATATAGTTCCAAACATCTAACTCTGTCCAGTTGCTAATGGGGAACACACGCACGTTTTCACCCTTGTGAATACGGCCATTGTAAATGTTCCAGAGTTCAGGCCGCTGCAATTTTGGTTCCCACTGGCCAAATTCATCACGCACTGAAAAAATTCTTTCCTTGGCGCGTGCTTTTTCCTCATCGCGACGGGCGCCGCCAATACAGGCGTCAAATTTGAATTCGTCAATTGTATCTAAAAGTGTATGTGTTTGCAACCAGTTACGGCTCGCAAATTTTCCTTTTGGCTCGGTTAATTTTCTTTCACGGATGGTGTCTTCAACTTTTCTTACGATCAATTCCGCGCCTAACTCTTTAGCGAGGTTATCGCGATAAGCCAAAGCCTCCGGGAAATTGTGGCCGGTATCAATATGCACCAGAGGAAAAGGGATTTTGCCCGGCGCAAAAGCTTTTTTAGCCAACTGAACCAAAGTAATAGAATCCTTGCCACCGCTGAAAAGCAGTGCCGGTTTTTCAAACTGGGCGGCCACTTCGCGCATGATGTAAATGCTTTCCGCTTCCAGTTGTTCTAAGTAATCAAGTGTTTGAACCACGTTCTATGTGATTTATATGATTTTTTGTGATTGTATTTTAATGCACTAAGATTGATGCAGCCCGCACTCTTTTTTCGACACTTCCCACCACCAGCGGCCCGCACGCGCGTCTTCGCCCGGCTCAATAGCCCTGGTGCATGGCGCACAGCCAATGCTAATGAAACCTTTGTCGTGTAAGGGGTTGTAAGGCACGTTATGCTCTTTTATATAATCAAGCATTTGCTCATAACTCCAAT
>MKRO01000023.1:3109-4982 GCA_001896965.1 Sphingobacteriales bacterium 41-5
GATCCAGATTTTTGCCCCCTGCAATGCTCTGTTGAGCGGCTTCACCTTGCGTATAAAGCAACATTGCTTGCGGTTTTCAACCGATTCATAAAAACCATTGATGCCATTTGCATTCACAAACTCTTCCACATCTTTTGCATCGGGAAAATAAACCTGAATGTTAGTTTTATAACGTGCGTTGGTTTTTTCCAATAACTCGTAATGCTCATTAAACAAGCGGCCGGTATCTAAAGTAAAAATTTTTACAGGCAGGTTGTTCTTGCAAATTACATCCGTAAGCACCTGGTCTTCCTGGCCTAAGGAAGTGGAAAAAACCGTTTCGCTGGGGAAACGGTTTGCTACAATGGTTAAAGCATCAACAAGGGATGCCTGTTCAGTTTGTGATATTTCTTCTTGTGTGAACATAACCCTTCACCTAAGGAACTTTTTAATTTAAATTTGGCTGTGGAGTGTAACGCAGGTAGGGTTTCACTTCTTTTACTCCTTTAGGGAATTTTTTAATCGCATCTTCAGTGCTGATGGAAGGAACAACGATCACGTCCTCGCCGGCGTTCCAGTCTGCAGGCGTTGCCACGCTGTGATAAGCTGTCAATTGAAGCGAATCCAACACACGCAATACTTCATGAAAATTTCTTCCTGTAGATGCAGGGTACGTAATAATTAGTTTAACTTTTTTATCAGGCCCGATGATGAACAAAGAACGCACGGTTACTTTTTCTGATGCATTAGGATGGATCATGTCATAAAGCTCTGCGATCTTCCTGTCAGGATCGGCAAGTATAGGGAAATCAACAGTGCAGCTCTGTGTTTCGTCAATGTCGCCCCTCCATCCAAAATGGCTGTCAAGCGGGTCAACGCTTACTGCCAAAACTTTCGTGTTGCGTTTTGCAAACTCCTCTTTCAGTTGAGCAGTGCGGCCTAATTCGGTTGTACAAACCGGGGTATAATCAGCAGGGTGAGAGAATAGGATTCCCCAGCCATCGCCTAAAAATTCATGAAATTTTACTTCTCCTTCAGTGGATTGCGCTGTAAAGTCAGGCGCAATATCTCCTAAACGTAATGACATAGTATTATAGTTTATTTTTAATAAAAGAAGGCAAATATAAGGTGTTTGTATTAACCTACCAAGTTAGTGGACTAATAAATTTGTTTTTTATGTTGCGTTTTCCTGAGTTTAAATGTATTGGGCGTTAAATGTTCTTTCTAAAAGAAAAGAGTATTGGGTAATGATAGCCTCCGGCTCTGAATGAAATTGGCAGCGATTCGGCAAAAGTATATTGTTCGATTTTATATCAATCCTCCAAATCGCTTAGCATCCTGTTCTCCACAATGGCAAGCGTGGCATCGCGCACTTCAATCATAACATCATGCAGGGCGCAATTTTTTTCATCGCAATTTTTGCATCTTTCATAAAAATAAAGGCTCACACAGGGCATCATGGCAATAGGCCCGTTTATTAACCGCAGGATGGTAGATAATTTTACCGTGGAAGGATCCTGCTTAAAAAAATAGCCGCCGCCTTTGCCTTTTTTACTGTCGAGGATATCGTGCTTTTTCAGTTCCAGCAGAATATTCTCTAAAAATTTAAGCGGGATTTTTTTTGCCTTGGCAATTTCAGAAATCAATACAGGGCCGTCCTGCTGTTTGGAAGCGAGGTATGATAAGGCTTTTATGGCATACTGTGATTTTTTGGAGAGCATAGCACTGCACCGATTAGTCTACAAAGTTAGTGAACTTTTTGGAGTATTATGCTTTTCGTTACTCACAACATTTTCCAGGTTCCATTCAATTTTATTTTGAAAGAAATGTTTACGAACAGGGCAATCTTTTTTATCGCAAATGGGGCATTGAAATTCCAGGCAACCATCGGCAT
>MKRO01000023.1:5034-5484 GCA_001896965.1 Sphingobacteriales bacterium 41-5
CCTGTCAATTTCCTTGTGGGCGTCATGCACATTCAAATACCAGGGCACCGTAAGGTGGCAATCCACATGCAGCACACTGCCGTATTTAATTACCCGCAGGTTATGAAGATCAACCCAGTTCTCCTGCCGGTTTTCATTCAGCATTGCGATCATCTCCGTGAGCAATTTTTCATCGGCCTCGTCCATAATCCCGGCAACCGATTCTTTTAAAATTGTGTACGAAGTGTATATTATAAAAAGTGACAAAATGATTGCTACCACTGCATCAATCCAAACCAGTTTGGTAAAATAAAGCAGTACCAGGCCGGCAACCACACCCAGCGTGGAGTAGGTGTCGGTTTGTAAATGTTTTCCACTTGCCTGAAGCGCGATGGAGTTGTTCTTCTTCCCTTTTCTTACGCAAAGAGTGCCAAGCCCGTAATTGATAACGGCCGTAACGGCGATCAAAAT
>MKRO01000023.1:5582-6167 GCA_001896965.1 Sphingobacteriales bacterium 41-5
CGAAAGAAATTCTGCCTTGCCATGGCCGTAAGGATGATTTGCATCCCTGGGTTGCGCAGCAATGTAAAGACTGTAAAGGCCTATGAACCCGGCAACCACGTTTACAATGCTTTCGAGCGCGTCAGTCAAAATTGCAACAGAGGAAGTATAATAATAGGCCGCAAATTTAACCAACAGCAGTAAAACAGATGCAGTTGCAACCCATTTTTGAATGTTAAGGTTTTGCCTGGAAGTTGACATGATAGCTAATTATTCCGTCGCTAATTGCTTTTTGTTTTGCCCAAAAATTTTTTCACTTGTTTAACCATTCTTCCGTAAAACTCTTTATTAAACAGGTTAGAATCGTGCATGGCTTTATAAGTTAGAAAAATGCCCACCGGCACCAGAACATAGGTGGCCAGCCACATACCGTTAAAAGCTGACATTTCACCTTCTTTTGCCAGTTTTTCACCCCGGGTAGACACGAAATAAAAGATCATGAAAAATACGATGGCAAAAATCAGGGGTGTACCTAAGCCGCCTTTTCAGATGATGGAGCCCAGCGGTGCGCCAATCATGAACAATACAACGCACGCTAATGCCAGC
>MKRO01000023.1:6213-7626 GCA_001896965.1 Sphingobacteriales bacterium 41-5
ACTTTTATCCTGCTCTATCAGCGACGTGGTACTCATTTCAATATTGCTTTTAAATGAGGTGATTGCCCCTAAAGCTCGTTCTTTAATCTGTTGGCGGGCACTATCCGGTAACACGGCAAAAAAATTATTCCCGTCGCGTTTTGGCTTTGGAATAAATGCTTTTCTTGCCCTAACCAATGCTGCGGTATCAACCATTGGTTTTTTATTGGCACTGTCGCGGTGCTTTTTTTGTTGAGAGTCTGATGCATGTGCCGCCGCAATCGCGGGCGTTGAATCTTTTACAGCAAGCTTTAAAGTGTCTGCTTTGTTCTTTGAAGCCATAGCAAGCTTCACAGAGTCTTTAAATTTAGTCGAATCTTTTACCGTAGCTTTTAAAGTGTGAGCTTTTTTCTGCGCGGCAGTTGCGAGCTTTACAGAGTCTTTGAATTTTGCAGAATTCTTTTTTACTACAACGGGTTTGGGTTGTTTCCTCCACACCTTTCGCAGGCTGTCAGCAACTTTTGTTGCAACAAGATTATTTTTTGTGTTACCTATGATATAATCCTGCCTGTTCTTTTTGATGTTTAAAATATTTTCAGCCAGTGGCGGGTCTTTTACAACGCTATCTTTATAGAGGAGAATGGGAAGGCCGCTGAAAAAACTTTGATCGTAACGCGTCTTATCATTTTCGTAAAATTTATCCATCGAATCAATGGCCACATCTAACTGGCGCATGCTGTACACCCTTTCGTTATTGCGGTTGTTGCTGTCTTCGCTGGCGCGGAAATTAAAAGAACTGATGTCAAGTTGCTTTTTATAGTCTTTAAACGCCATCCTGATGTATTCCGTTGAGGAATCGCCGGGGTTGCCGCGCTCCTGGTAACGGATGCCGTCCTTCAGATGAAAGTCGAGGTATTGCTTATCGGGGGAGGGTTTCATTATTCCACTTTTTGCAATAATGAAATTATCCTGGTTGATATTATTCTGTTCATACACAACAACATCACGTATAATACTGTCGTTATCTTCCTTCTTACCTATTTTTATTGCAAAACCGGCAAGTTTATCGTTAAACACGCCTTCTTTAATAAGAAAGGCCGGCTTCGCCATCACAATATCAGATAACAATGTGCGGGATTTCAAGTTAGCAATCGGGATAACGTAATTCGAAAACAAAAAAGCGCCCAGTGCAATGATTATTGCTACCACAAATAAAGGCCGCATAAAACGCAAAAGCGAAATCCCTGCGGCCTTGATGGCAACCAGTTCAAAAGTTTCGCCCAGGTTACCAAAGGTCATGAGCGATGAAAGCAAAACCGAGAGCGGTAATGCAAGCGGAATGAGCACCGCGCTTTGATACCACACAAATTTCAAGATCGTTCCTGCATCAAGCCCCTTACCCACAAAATCATCAATCCACAGCCAAAAGAACTG
>MKRO01000023.1:7650-8477 GCA_001896965.1 Sphingobacteriales bacterium 41-5
ACGAACGACTTTACTATTAATTTATCAAGTTTCTTCAAAATAATTCTAATGTGAGACCGGGAAAGTCAAACTTGCCAGCCAATCAACTTCTCAATTTTTAACCCTAATCTTGCAAATAACGTTTACAAAATGGAACCAGCAAAATTACAGTTTTCGCCGCATGAGATGAAGCTTGTGGGCAATGCTGATTGGATTTTAACAAAGAATGAGATTTTAGGTAAGATCGGCCGGCTGTTGGGTGGGCTAAATGTGATGCAAAAGGAAATTGTTAACTCGTTTCCACAGTCGTTACCTGAAGAAATTTTAGCAACAACAGCAAAAATTTCGCGCGGTGAAAATTATAAGGGGCTGCCTTATCTTGTTTTGGATTATCCAAGGCTTTTTACAAAGGGTAATATCTTCGCCGTCCGTAGTATGTTTTGGTGGGGGAGAACCATGAGCACCACGCTTCACCTTTCAGGACGATGGCAAAAGCATTTCGCGGCAACTATTTTGGCGAACCATGAAGTTTTAGCTGAAGACAACTCTGTTATTGCAACCGGCGAAAATGAGTGGGAACACGATGTTACCGGGGATGGTTACGCGCCGGTAAATAGTTTGACAAAAAAGTACTTTGAAGAATTGATTTCCGGCAGGCCTTTCTTAAAAATATCGCTGTTTGCCGATGTAAATGAATTAGCTAACGGGCCTGAGGTTTGGGCATCACAGTTTAACAAAATCATCAAACTATTATAGCGGTTGCTCCCAAACAACGCAAAAATTCTTCGGGAAGAGGGCCGTCCGCCCCAGACACGCCCGCCCAGAGGCGAAGCATCTTTTGGTTGAGG
>MKRO01000023.1:8522-8992 GCA_001896965.1 Sphingobacteriales bacterium 41-5
GTATAAGAACTTATAAACTAATCCCGCAGAAACCCGGGAGGCCTGAATAGCTACACTACGGTGTTCCCTTTTCAATTTACGATCGTCTATAATCCACAACGGTACACCTGATAAAACCCCCGATGCGCCCACGGCTATTAATCCAATTCCCAATCCATAGTTCATGGATGCGTCTTTGCGGTTGGGATCCGATTTTCCTAAATCATTGTCTTTTTTTATCAACAAGCTTCCGGCGGCCGTTGCTGCAGCGCCTAAGGCAGTCAGGACAATACCACCGGTTTTCATTTTTTTATATCTCTTCACCGGATCGGTTTCACGGCGGGGCGGGATATTACTAAATGTTGGGGGAATGTGAAAGGGCAACATGATTTTTCGAAAGGTCAACTTTTACAATCTCCTGGCCAGAAACCGGATTAAAAAAGAGAATTGAAAAACAAATAGAAATGAATGGTACTAAAATTTTCACAACG
>MKRO01000023.1:9170-9558 GCA_001896965.1 Sphingobacteriales bacterium 41-5
TGCCTTTTGTATGAAGCCATTTCTTAAAGCAGTGTGGCGGTAAAGCGTGTACGATCGGCATCCGCAAAGCAATGTCTTTATGTCGCTTGGCCTCATAATCGCTGTTGATATTTTTCAAAGCGGTATCCAACGCTGCAACAAAAGCATTCAGGCTTTCGGGTTCCTTTTCAAATTCTACCAGCCATTCATGGCAACCGTTTGTATTGCCTGAAAAATATACAGGAGCCGCGGTGTAATCATTTACCACCGCACCGGTTTTTTTGCAGGCTTCTTCAATGGCACGGTCGCTGTTGTCAACAATCACTTCTTCGCCAAATGCGTTCATGTAATGTTTTACCCGGCCCGAAACAATTATTTTGAACGGGTCTTTACTTACAAATTTTATCGT
>MKRO01000024.1:0-1342 GCA_001896965.1 Sphingobacteriales bacterium 41-5
GTTATTGAATTTAGTGGGTATCATTTTTATTTGTGAATTAGTGGCAAATTGAATTTATGAAATATGCAATTGTAACGGTTCCGGCCGCACCGGTAAGAAAAAAACCAAATCACCGTGCTGAAATGTGCAACCAGTTACTGTTTGGCGAAGCGGTAAAAATTATTAAAATCAAACATGAAAAATGGTTAAAAGTTGAAAGCCTGTACGATGGTTACAAAGGCTGGCTAACAAACCATTTAGTTACTTTTACCGATAAAGAAACAGCCCAATCTTCTTCAAACAAAATTACAACCGGACTGTTAAGCGAGTTGACAATAAACAGCGGGGCCATGAATATCCCCGCGGGGTCTTCGTTATTTCAGTTTAATAAAAAGACAGGAGGCATTGAAGGATTTCAGTATGAATTTTCAGGAAATTTTACAGAACCGGGAAACATAAAAAATAGAACTGACGAGCTTATCACAAATGCTCAGGGTTGGTTAAATGCGCCTTACCTGTGGGGCGGCAAAACTATACTGGGCGTGGATTGCAGTGGATTTTCGCAAACGATGTTTAAGTTGATTGGCGTAGCTATTCCCCGGGATGCCTGGCAGCAGGCGCAGGAAGGGAAACGCATTAAAAAACTGGAGGATGCAATGCCCGGTGATCTTGCTTTTTTTGATGATAAGGACGAAATTGTACACGTGGGCATTTTGCTCGGCCCGGATAAAATCATTCACGCTGCGGGCAAAGTGAGAATTGATAAGATCGACAAAAAAGGCATCACAAATTCCGAAACCGGAGAACGAACGCACAACCTGAAATTGATTAAAAGGTTTTTGTAATGCTAAAAGGTTGATTCCTGCTGTGTCATTGCAACATCCCGGTCGTCAGGTTCAACATACTCGAGAATAAAATTATTTTTGCCATCGCCGGTTATAATTTTCATGTAGTTCTGCTGCACAAGTTCAAGCACAGAAAGAAAAAGAAATATTGCGTGTACACGGTTTTCTGCAACTTCAAATAACTTTTCAAAGGCAACAGTTTTTTCTCCCGAAGCCATGCCTACCACATATTCCCGGCTCGCATCCATCGTGTAATTATAGCGCACTACCGTATGAACCGGGGTATTGATTTTGTCGCTATACCGCTGCATGGCTTTTTCAAAAGCCTTCATCAACTTAAATAGCGAGATCGCCTGAATTTCTGTGCCCTCACCTGCTTCTTCGCCTACGTGGGCCAGTTCCTTTTGAATATTGCCGCGTTTCACCATCAACATGCGCATCGCTTCCATTTCGGCCATTTGGGCCGATGCTTCCTTGAATTTTTTATATTCCAGTATCTTGTTGACAAGTTCTTCGCG
>MKRO01000024.1:1356-3341 GCA_001896965.1 Sphingobacteriales bacterium 41-5
TACCCTGTGCATCCAGTTCTTTGCGTGGGATTAGCATTTTTGCCTTAATACGCATCAGTGTTGATACAAAAAGTATAAACTCGCTTGACAGCTCAATATTTAATGATTCCTGCTGATGAATAAAATCTAAAAAATCGTTAGTGATTTTTGTGATAGGAATATTATAAATATCCAGTTCATCGCGCTCTATAAAAAATAAAAGGAGGTCAAAAGGGCCTTCAAACTGCGCTAACTTTATTTGGTATGTAAGGTTTGCCAATGTGCGATTTTTAATTAAGAAACAAAGTCCTGCGACCAGCGCAGGACTTTACAAATGTAATGAAATGTTACTCGAAAACGGACTCTAACCGTTTTTCAACTGATCCCTGATCTCCATTAACAACTTGTCGGTTGAAGATGGTTCTGCGGGCGCTTCTTCAGGTGCTTTATTCACTTTGTTGGCAGCTTTTACCAACCAGAATAAAACAAATGCAATGAACACAAACTTGATGATCGCCGATAAAAACTTACCATACTTTACGGCTCCCCAAGTCAACTGATCAATGTCAGCGACTCCCGCTGCTTTAAGGGCCGGGTCAAGTAATAAAGGGGTAATAACATCATCAACCATAGAGGTGACGATTGCGCTAAAAGCAGTACCAATGATTACCGCTACGGCTAATTCGACTACGTTGCCTTTTAATGCAAATGCTTTAAATTCTTTTAACATTCCCATGATTTTATTTTTTGTGATTTAGACAAAAATAATGTTGTGTCAACAATTTTCACATGACTACTTTATACAATTTATGCACCTTGAGCCTGAAGAGTGGGGAATTTCATATTCAAGCCATTGAGCAAATCCCGTAACGCTTTGGCAATCAGGTGTTCCTTATACCAGTTCTGATCCGAAGGTACAATGACCCATTCGGGCTTATTGCAATTTTTAAAACAATCCTCATACACTGAGTAATATTTATTGCGCAATTTCGCTTCTTCAAAATCACGTTTATTGTATTTCCACATTTTTGCAGGATTCGTCATGCGCTCGTTCAGCCTTTCCTGTTGCTCTTCTGCGGATGTGTGTAAATAAAATTTGAGAATGTGGGTATTGTTATGTTCCTGCAATAATTCTTCGAAATCATTTATGGCTTTCATTCGTTTTTTTGCCAGTTTATCATCACACCATCCATGAACGCGTGTTACCAGAATGTCTTCATACTGGGAGCGATTAAATATCATGATCCTACCCTTTGGCGGCGCGTTTTTATGAATACGCCATAAAAAATCATGACCGGCTTCTTCTTCGGTGGGAACTTTAAAAGAAACCACATCCACACCCTGAGGGTTCATCCGTCCGAAAACCTTTCTGATGACCCCGTCTTTGCCGCTCGCATCAAGCCCTTGTAAAATAATTAATATCGAATGCTGGCCCTCCGCATATAAAAGGTTTTGTAATTCATTCAATTCCCCAACAATTTTTTCAGTCTCTGCTTTTGTTGTGTCTTTATCAAACTTCTTGGGCGCTGTTGTGCTTAATTTATGTAAATTATACTGTGGCATAGTTGTTAAAGTTTGAATTTACAAATTGCTCCTTATTAAAAAACTTTAGATAGCCATAATTTCCTTTTCTTTAGCAGCAAGATATTTCTCTACTACATCTGTATATTTATCGGTCATTTGTTGAATAGCTTCTTCAGTATCTTTAGCTGCGTCTTCGCTCAAGCCATCTTTTTGCAATTTATTTATTGCTTCGATAGCATCCCTTCTCGCGCTTCGTACACCAACTTTTGACGTTTCTCCTTCGCTGTGGCTTTTCTTTACAAGTTCTTTTCTTCTTTCTTCAGTAAGCGGCGGTAAAAACAGCCTGATGTTTACTCCATCATTTTGAGGGTTAATACCAATGTTTGCTGCAATAATGGCTCTTTCAATTGGTTGCAGCATATTTTTCTCCCAGGGCTGAATATTTAGCGTGCGCGCATCAAGAATCGTAACGTTTCCAATCT
>MKRO01000024.1:3350-5044 GCA_001896965.1 Sphingobacteriales bacterium 41-5
GTACGTGAGAACCATAATAGTCAACCACAATTCCATCGAGAATTTGCGGACTGGCTTTCCCTGCACGAATTTTGGCTAATGCAACTTCCAAGTGGCCAATCGCTTTTTTCATACTTTCTTCGCACGTCTTCACAATGCTGTTAATCTGATCTTGCATAAGAATATTTTTAGCTCACAAAACTAATAAAACCTAATGATAAATAATTGGGAAAACGAACTGCGGTTAATTAGCGTTGTTCTACCTGCAGTTCCTCTTTTGTGTTCAGGTCGATAACTATTGACCGGGTTTTCATTTGTTGTTGCTGAAGCGTGCGATTAATAATAAACCGACGATTGATAACCATTCTGCGAACCGGAAGTGTAAAATGTAAATAGCCCATTACAGCGAAGCAAAGAGCAAAGAGACTGGTAATTAATATGGCATCGCCTAAAAATCTAAACCAATAGGTAAGCATGATAATCAAAATATTTGCGCTAACGCAAATTAAAGTTACGGTTGAGTGCCCGAGCCCTCTGTCTAAAAGAAGATGATGAACATGGTTTCTGTCAGGAGAAAACGGGGAACGCCTGTTAAACATTCTAACAGTAAAAACCCTGATTGTGTCTGCTAATGGAATAATGAGCAACGAAATTCCTATAGCAACGGCTGAAGTAATTGGAATTACCGCAGTTGGAGAACTGGCTACATTTATAAATTTAAGTACGAGGATCGATGCAACCATTCCCACCAGCAGGGATCCCGAATCGCCCATGAAAATTTTGGCAGGATGATAATTAAATATAAGAAATCCCAGCAGCGCCGTAGAAAACGAGTACGCAAAAGCCGCATAAGTGTACATGCCGGAAAAATAAAAATAAGTTCCTAACAACAACGAAAACATAAGCCCCAAACTTCCCGAAAGCCCATCTATGCCATCAATAAGATTATATGCATTGATAATTAAAATAATAGTAATGTAGGAAAGCGGCACGCCAATAGATGCATCTACCGAATCGATACCAAAAATTCCATGAAAGCTTTCAATCCTGATGCCTCCCAGGTGAATAATAATGGCTGCGACAATAATCTGGGCTATGAACTTTTTTGTGGCTGAAATCAGTACTAAATCGTCCTTCAATCCAATAAAAAAAATCATAAACGCTGCTGAAAGGAAATATTTAAACTCCGGATTGTTCTGAATATCGAGAACTAACATGCAGGAAAACATAAACCCCAAAAAAATGCCAACCCCACCCAACGACGCAATAGCGTGTGTGTGTAATTTTCGTTCGTCGGGCACATCATAAAGCTTCTTTCTATCAGCTATGTAAATGACAACGGGCATTGCCACAGACACAACTATAAAGGAAGTTATAGCTGTGAAAAGAATTTCAAGCATCCAATAAGGTTTAGTCGTGCGAAGGTAAGCAGAACTTTTAAATAACCAAGCCTTTTTTGCCCTTTACTAAAGCAATCGATTTCGTAACTATTTTGTTGTTTTAAACATAAAAAACAGAAAGTAACGTAAATAATTCGCAAATTTGTAGCTTAACCAATATAAAATTACAATATGGCCAGTTTACAAGAGATAGCATCGCAGGTAAGGAGAGATATTTTGAGAATGGTTCACGGCGCGAACAGCGGCCACCCGGGCGGTTCACTCGGTTGTGCAGATTTACTTACTGCGCTTTATTTCAAAATAATGGAGCATGAT
>MKRO01000024.1:5064-9872 GCA_001896965.1 Sphingobacteriales bacterium 41-5
ATCCAAAGTTTAATATGGATGGAAAAGGCGAGGACATCTTTTTTCTTTCCAATGGCCATATCTCGCCGGTTTTTTATTCAGTTTTAGCAAGATCAGGTTATTTTGACATAAAAGAAATGGCCACTTTTCGAAAAATCAATAGCCGCCTGCAGGGCCACCCTGCCACTCATGAGCATTTACCGGGTGTTAGAATTGCAAGCGGCTCTTTAGGACAGGGCATGAGCGTGGCAATTGGCGCGGCTTTAGCTAAAAAGTTGAACGGGGATAAACACCTTGTTTTTTCGCTGCACGGAGATGGAGAATTAAACGAGGGGCAAAACTGGGAGGCTATAATGTTTGCAGCTCATCATAAAGTGGATAATCTTATTGCTACCATTGACTGGAATGGCCAGCAAATTGACGGCACCACTTATAACGTGATGGACCTGGGCAACCTGGTAGAAAAATTTAAAGTATTCGGGTGGCACGTTCTTGAAATGAGCGGAAACGATATGGATGATGTTGTGGCAAAACTTGAAGAAGCGAAAACGATCGTTGGCAAGGGAAAACCTATCGTAATTTTAATGAACACTATCATGAGCAAGGGGGTTGATTTTATGGAAAACGACCATAACTGGCATGGTGTAGCCCCCAGCGATGAACAATTGGCGAAAGCTCTTGCGCAATTACCCGAAACCCTGGGAGATTATTAAAAAAAGAGCCGTATCGTTAAAAAGATACAGCTCTGCCATCATGCATAATGTATAACCCCTACTTTCTCGCGTCAGCCATGTCAGGGATCGCTTCTACTTTGTAGGCACCGGCGTCAAGTTTTTCTTTAACAGCGGTAAAGGCTTCCAATGTGGCTTTAATTTCCTCATCTGTATGCGAAGCCGTTGGAATCAAACGGTAAATAATATGGCCTTTGGGAATAACGGGATATACCACGATCGAGCAAAATATTTTATAATTTTCGCGCAAATCCATTACCATCGCAGTTGCTTCTTCTACACCGCCTTTCATATAAACAGGGGTTACCACAGAGTCGGTGTTTCCAATATCAAACCCTCTTTCTTTTAAACCGTTTTGCAGCTTTAAAGCATTCTCCCAAAGTTTTTCTTTAAGCTGCGGATGGGTTTTCAACATTTCCAATCTTTTCAGATTACCGATAACCAACGGCATTGGAAGGCTTTTTGCAAATATCTGGCTGCGGATGTTGTACCGGATATAATCGATGATTTTATGATCGCCCGCCACGAAAGCACCTATTGATGCCATTGATTTTGCAAAGGTGGAAAAGTATAAATCTATTTTATCCTGAACCCCCTGTGCTTCGCCGGCACCTGCACCGGTTTTACCTAAAGTGCCAAAGCCATGAGCATCGTCAACCAATAACCGGAAGCTGTACTTATTTTTTAACTCAACGATCTCTTTTAATTTTCCCTGGTCGCCGGCCATGCCAAAAACTCCTTCAGTAATCACTAAAATCCCACCTGCGTTTTGCTTTTCAATTAACGCGGTTGCCCGGTCCATTTGCTTTTCGAAGTCTTCAATATCATTGTGCCTGAAAACAAAACGATGGCCGGGGTGCAGCCTTAAGCCGTCAATGATACAAGCATGGCTTTCGGCGTCGTAAACAATCACATCATGACGGCTGCAAAGCACATCAATAATGCTCACCATTCCCTGGTAACCGAAATTTAATAAAATAGCATCTTCTTTCCCTTCAAAAGCCGCCAACTCAGCTTCAAGCTTTTCATGGAGGTTGCTGTTACCGCTCATCATGCGGGCGCCCATCGGAAGGGCAAGGCCATACTGTTGTGCAGCATCAGCATCAGCTTTACGAATTTCAGGATGATTCGCAAGGCCCAAATAATTATTCAGGCTCCAAACGATCACTTCATTTCCACGAAATTGCATACGGCTTCCAATTTCACCTTCCAATTTAGGAAACGCAAAATAGCCATGCGCTCTTTCTCTGTGCTGACCAAGCGGGCCGTAATTCTTCAATAATCTTTCAAAAATATCTGCCATAAATTTTTTATTTAAAACCGTACAAAGATAATACTTATGTAAAAATGGCGAATACTGAATTTCTCCACCACAATTTTCTGGGTCATGTTTACCAGCAAAATCCCGACCCAAACGGCAGCCCACACTCCAATAACTCCTGCCTCCGCTAAAGCCTGGTAGCGTAGTTTGCAGGTACAGGCAGTTAAACAACGGTGTACCGCAACTGTTGCCGATGCGATAAAAAAAAATACCCCTGCAAAATTGCAGGGGATCACAACTATAAACTATACACCCAAATCCTTCCAACGAAGGTTTAGAATTTTCACAGGGGTTTAATCCGGCTTTTTACCATCAAGAAATGTGTTGATGGTATTTAACTGGCCCTGGTTTTTGTCGTCGGAGGAAACTTCGTATTTGCTGTAATAGCTTTCGATGTGAGAATGTGAACTATTGTTCAGTTCCATGTTGCGCCTGACATATGCCGGTACATTTTCGAACTCATTGTTAGGATCGCCGGCGTTTACGTTGAAAGAAAGATTACGTAATTTTTGCAAACGTTCTAATTGTTTGCGTTTTTGCAATTCCTGGTCATCAACTTCGGGCTCCTGCTGATGAGAATCAGACTGAGAAACTGTTTGAGTGAATGACGTATATACAACAGTGGTTTTTTCTTCCTTGATTTCGAGTTCAGCCGCAGGCTTTTCAAAAACGCCCATTTGTTTTTCCTCAACTTTAGGATCCTCAGCCATCGCGCTAAAATCAATCACTTCTTTTTCAACCAGATTTTCTTCTTTTTTTGCTTCATCGTAGATATTAAGCGGTTTTGATAAATGGTAGGGGCTGCCCGGTGTTTCGGCCACTTTCTCTTCTTCAACAGCTTTTTCTTCCGGTATTTCCATTACCCTGGTGGGCGAAGGCACAGCCGGTGAGTAAAAAGGATCTTCTTTTGCTTCGGCTTCTTTCACCACTTCTTTGTCTGCTTCCGTGTTTACAGCCGTACCGGTTGCCTGATTCACATCTTCAAAGGCCAGTTCATAATGCACGTGTTCATTTTCACTTTCGTACCCGGTATCGGATATGTCTTCCAGTGTTGGCATTGGCGCATCAAAAACCAACGGTTCTTCAACCAATGTTGGAGCCATTGGATCGGGCCTTAACTCAATCTCAGATTGTGGCATGACTGGCGCGGCAACAGACTCCTCTTCCTGAAGCCCAACGTTTTCAACAACAGGTTCTTCTTTAGTTTTTTTAGAAGCGTCTTCTCCAAGTGTCATTACAATTTTCCCTTCTTCCGCTTCTTCACGCTTCAATACGGGCTTTACAAAAGGATCTTTGTTTTCAAATCCGGTCGCAATTAATGTAATACCAATTTCTTCGCCCAACGAATTGTCGTAACCCATACCTAAAATAACATCAGTATTTTCACCAGCCTGGCTTAAGAGGTGCGACTGAATGATCTCAACCTCATCCATTGTAAACTCGTGCTCGCCTTCGGCGGAATTGATGTTAATTAAAATCCATTTTGCGCCACGAATATCGTTATCGTTCAGTAACGGAGAATTCAAAGCGTCCTCAATTGCACTCTGGGCGCGGTTTTCGCCACTTGCAGAAGCACTACCTAAAATGGCAACTCCACCGTTGCGCATCACTGTACAAACATCGGCAAAGTCAACATTGATTTGGCCTGTTGTTGTAATTACATCGGTTATACATTTTGCAGCAGTGGCTAATACATTGTCGGCTTTTTCAAATGCTTCACGCATTTTTAAATTACCAAACTGATGGCGCAATTTATCGTTGCTGATTACAAGCAACGTATCAACGTATTGTTTTAACTGTTTGATTCCTTCTTCTGCCTGAATATGCCTTTTCTTTCCTTCGTATGCAAATGGCATTGTAACAATACCAACGGTAAGCACACCTAAGTCGCGACTAATTTTAGCAATGATAGGGGCGCCGCCTGTTCCCGTTCCACCGCCCATGCCCGCAGTAATGAAAACCATTTTTGTGTTTACTTCTAAAATGCGCCTGATCTCTTCGAGCGATTCCTCTGTTGCCTGCCGGCCGATTTCAGGATTGGCTCCGGCTCCAAGGCCTGAAGTAAGTTGCGGCCCTAACTGAATGCGATTGGGTATTTTACTATTCGCCAGCGCCTGGGCATCAGTATTACAAATTATGAAATTTACACCTTCAATATGCTGGCTAAACATATGATTAACGGCATTACCGCCGCCGCCGCCCACGCCAACCACCTTTAGGATGGAAGACTGTTCTTTAGGTAGATCGAATTGAATCATAGTTGTTTGTTGTTTTGCGCCCGCCATGGCGAACAGATTTATAAATGGGTGAGTATAGTTTTTTAGTTGATGCTTAGTTAAATTGTTTGTCTTCTTCCTCCTCAAACACTTTAATTAGGTTATGTTTGAAAGAGTTCCAGAAATTGGTTAATGGTTTGCGCACCGGCTTTGCTTTAGCCTCTTTTACTTCAGCTTCTTTTGTTCCTTCAGGTTGCTTTTCTTTTAAGCCTTCAGGCACTTTAATAACCCTGGCAAAATCTTTATTGAACACCATCCGGTTATTCTCAAAATCATCATAGCCTTTCAAAATCAAACCCAGACAAGTTGAGTATGTTGGCTTCGCCAATTCTTCAATATGGCCTGCCGCAAGATGTTCGTTCGGTAAGCCAATTCGCGCGGGCAACCCTGTAACATATTCAGTTAACTGAATTAAATGTTTTAACTGCGAGCCACCGCCTGTTAATACGATGCCTCCGTTTAACTGGCGGTTATCCATGCCGATTTGTTTCAGGTGATAGG
>MKRO01000024.1:9945-27160 GCA_001896965.1 Sphingobacteriales bacterium 41-5
CGTAATGAATGCGTTTGCTTTTGCCTCGTTAGCCAACGCACTGCCAAATTGTGTTTTCATTTGCTCCGCCTGGGTTCTCAAAACACCCAAACCTGCTTTTATATCGTTAGTAATATTTTCACCGGCAAACGGAATCACGGCAGTATGGCGCAACACTCCCTCAGAAAACACAGCAAGATCGGTTGTTCCCCCGCCGATATCAACAATTGCAACGCCCGCCTCAAGATCTTCCTGGCCCATCACCGCCGCCGCAGAAGCCAACGGCTGCAGTACCAGGTCTTTGGTATACAGGCCTGCTTTTTCAACGCTTCGGTTGATGTTACGGATGGCATTTTTATCACCGGTGATGATATGAAAGTTTGCTCCCAGTTTTACACCGCTGTAACCGATTGGCCTTACAATGTTTGACATATTGTCAATTGTATATTCCTGCGGAATCACATCAATGATTTGATCACCTGCAGGAATATAAGTTTTGTACTGTTTGCTTACTAAGATATCAACCTCAGCCTGGGTAATTTCTTCCTCTTCATTTTCCCTGACAATATCCCCACGCGTTTGCAAACTTTTGATGTGATGCCCTGCAACTCCCACATACACATCGTTGATGTTCAGTTCGGGGTTTACATCAAGGCAATTTTCCAACGCCTGTTTAATAGCTTTAATGGTTTCGTCAATATTCAATACCTGACCATGCTTTACGCCGTTTGAGTTAGCCTTGCCGAAGCCAAGAATTTCAAGTTTACCAAACTCGTTTTTTCGGCCGGCAATTACAGCAATTTTGGTGGTGCCAATGTCCAGTCCTACGATAATGGGTTGTTCAGTATTCATTTTACCAGGTTTTAAGTTGTGTATATTTAGTTATTTTAATTTGTGATCGTCTTCTTGCAAAAATGTCATCTCTTTTGTCGGCCGTTTGCACTAATTCACTTTCTTCGTTGTGGTTTTATTACTTGTTGTCTTCGGCTTTGTTTCCCTTTTTACTTCTTTTTTCGTATTTGTCTTCGCGGCAGGCTTCGCCACCGGCTTTTTTGTGTCGGCTTTTGCAACAGGCTTTTTCGCCGGCGCCTTTGCTTTGGCGCTTGCAGCTTTCACCTCTTTAGGGGTTGAAGCTTTTGCAACAGATTTTGTTTTTTTCTTCACTGCTTCCTTTTTAGCCACAGGCTTGTTCTCCTTTTTTACCGCCGCTTTCGCAACCGGCTTTGCTTCGGCTTTTTTTGAGGCCGTTGTTTTCTTTATATCTTCTTTTTTTGTTTCCGGCTTTTTAATGTATGCTGGTTTTGTTTCCTTTTTAACAGGTTCAGATTTCTTTGAAGGGGCCACAGTCATTGTAGATGCTGGTGTTTCGGATACCGGTTCTTCAACATCATTATTACGATCCATTGCCGGTTCAAAGGCCTGTTCATTAGCCTGTGATGCCATTGAAGTATCTATGATATAATTGCTTAAACCAATATTTGGCGTTTCGCTGATCAATTCATTTGCATCACGCGATTGCACCAAAAGAGTCTCAATATTCTTTCTGAGTTGTAAAGAATCAACTTTGGAATAGTCCCCCCTCACACCTAAAACCTGCCCGTCATACTGCACATCAATCGTTTGATATTTATCAAATCCTTTGCGTTTCAACACCTGATCGTAGAAAAGATACAACCGATGAAATTTAGTTGTGATATCGCTCCCATCGCCCAGTTGAACCCGATGGTTACCAACCACGGGAACCATTTCCATCTGCCATCCCTTCACTCCCTGATGATTGATATCAATTTGCGAAACCTGCGATGACCAGAACTTGTCGCCATTAATAAAAGATGCAGTAGCAATTATATTTTGCATTAATGTACTGTCATCTTCATTAAAAACTTTCTTCGTGGGAAATCCCGTAAACACAGGCACATCCAAAGAAATTTTTTCTGAAAGCGGAATGCGTCTTCCTGATTCATCAATATAAAAAGATTCGCCAAGATTTGTAAACACGCGCGCCAGAGGCCTCCTTTCTATTACATTTACGTTAAGAATATTTCTATTGTCAAAATACAACTCGGCGTTGTACACCCATGCGCCTTGCTCCAACAAATCTTCAATTTTCGGAAGATCGAATTCATTCATGCGCTGACCTTTCACATTTCCTTTTGTAGCAGCCTTTAAAAGGCTTTCAATATTTTCTCTTGAAGTAAACAGTTTACCATCGTCTGCACCAGTGATATTAATAGTATATCCTTCGCACTGAGAAGTATTTTGCACCTTCATTGCAGCGGTGATGAGGGTGACCATGCCAACGGCCACACACAACCACATAAGGCTGAGAAACATTCTTTTTATGGCTCTTTTTCTGATCATTTTATTTTTCTAAAATTTCTTTAATAGGTAAAACCAGTTTATCAATATCGCCTGCCCCTGCTGTTACAATCACTTCGCCAAACTCTTTATTTCTTCTTTTATTGAAATCAGTCTCTATCCATTTCAATAACTCCTCTTTTCCTTTGACAGATTTATCATCAAGTTTCATTTTACTTAATAACAAATCTGCATTAACACCTTCGATCGGCAGTTCTCTTGCGGGATAAACAGGTAGTAAAACAACCTGGTGCGCCATGTCTAAAACTTCAGCAAACTCCTGTGCAAAATCTCTTGTACGGGTAAATAAATGTGGTTGGAAAATTACCGTACATTTCTTTTGCGGGAACAAGGTTTTTACACTATTTACTAACGCCTTCAACTCTTCAGGATGATGTGCATAATCATCAACAAACGTCAAGTCATTTTTTTTGAAGATATATTCAAATCTCCTTTTCACACCCTTGAAAGAACTTACCGCCTTTCTGATTTTTTCGTTTTCAATTTTTAAAGAACTCGCTACTGCAATGGCGGCTGTCATGTTCTCCACATTATGCATGCCGCCCATATTTAGTTGCAGGTTGTCAATCAAATTATCAGGCATCGCTACATCAAATTCATAACCGCCGTCTTTCAATCGGATGTTTTCGGCATACACATCAGCGCTGTTATTTTGCAGGCTGTATGATAATGTTCGCGTTGCCTTCATTAGCCTATCTAACCCAAACTTCTTTACCAACAAACCCCCATCTTTTACCCTTTCTGCAAAATCTTTAAATGCCTGCTTCACATTTTCATCGTTACCGTAAATATCAAGATGATCCGCATCCATCGCTGTTATCACGGCCACATCAGGACTTAATTTCAAAAAACTGCGATCATATTCATCTGCTTCAATCACACAAACATTTTTTTCATCCGCCCAAAAATTTGTATCATAATTGGCTGAAAGACCACCCAGGAAAGCGTTACAGCCAAAACCACTATCACGCAGCAAGTGCGCGGCCATTGTAGATGTGGTTGTTTTCCCATGAGTGCCTGCAACACATATATTAAAAGAACTTTCTGTAATGAGCTGAAGAATATCACTTCTCTTTATTACGTTAAAGCCATTGCTTTGATAATACTGCAACTCTTTATGCTCCTGAGGAACAGCGGGAGTGTAAACCACAACACCTGCGTCTTTTGGGATTTTATCCAAATCCTCGTTGTAATGAACTTCAATGCCTTCCTCAATCAAATTTTTTGTCAACTGCGTTTCCGTTCTGTCGTAACCGCTTACCTTAACTCCCCGGGAGCGAAAATATCTTGCAACAGCGCTCATCCCTATGCCACCGATGCCGATGAAATAAATTTCTTTAATGTCGCTTATGCCCGTATTCTTTTGATTCATTCTCATCCTCTCCATATTCAACGAACCATTCTAACTAATACTTTTTAATATTTCGCCGGCCACTACCTCGTCTGCGTTTGTAACCGAAAGCCTCGCAAGGTTTTCACTTTTTTCTTTTCGTAACGATTCATTTTTTGCCAGGCTAATTACAGTCTTCACCGCCTGTTCCTTTGCTTCGCTATCTTTCACGAGCAATGCTGCATTTTTATTTACAAGCTGCATTGCATTCACCGTCTGATGGTCTTCGGCTGCGTGAGGGTAGGGCACAAATACAACTGGCTTCTGCACCACACAGATCTCGGCAACCGTCATCGCACCGGCCCTTGCCATCACAATATCAGCCGCAGCATAAGCGTATTCCATGTGGGTGATAAACTCGTTGATCCAAACTTCTTTGTGTTCAACCGCTTCACCAGCCGCTTCTTTTGCAAAAGTTTTTCCTGTCTGCCAAATCACTTGTAAGCCTGCTTTCCGCAAATCATTCATTCCGGCAAGGACGGCCTCGTTGATTGATTTTGCGCCAAGGCTGCCACCAACAACAAGCAGTGTTGTTTTTCCTTCTTCCAATGAGAAATATTCTAAAGCGTCTTTTTTACTGATGTTCGCATTCACAATTTGCTTACGGACCGGGTTGCCTGTAACCAAAATTTTTTCTGCCGGAAAAAACTTTTCCATGTTATCGGTACCGGTAAAAACTTTTGTGGCCTTTTTTCCCAACATCATATTTGCTTTGCCTGCAAACGAGTTTGACTCGTGAATAAATGTTGGAATGCTTTGGGACTGCGCATATTTCAACACGGGAAAAGTTGAATAGCCGCCAACACCAATAACCGCATCAGGTTTAAATTTTTTAAAAATTCTCCCTACCTGCATAAAGCTTTTCAGCAGTTTGAAAAGAAGACTGATATTTTTTATCAAAGAACTACGGTTCAGCCCCGCAATATCTAAGCCCACTATTTTGTATCCGGCCTGGGGTACTTTCTCCATTTCCATTTTCCCATTTGCTCCTACAAACAAAATTTCAATGGAATTATCTTTAGCCTTCAAGGCATTGGCAATTGCCAGTGCGGGAAAAATATGCCCACCCGTACCACCACCTGCTATGATAATTTTTTTAACCACTCTATTCTTCGTTTTCATTAACAGGAACAGGCTTCACAACCGGAGCCGCTTCCGGCTTCTTAATACTTTCCACGTTTCTTGAAACGCTCAAAATAATTCCGATCGCTAAACAGGTAAACAAAAAACTTGATCCGCCCATACTCACAAGCGGCAGTGTTACACCTGTTACAGGGAAAAGGTTTACCGTTACCGCTGTATTCGCCATCGCCTGAATGGCAAGCGTGAAACTCAATCCTATCGCCAGAAAAGCGCCAAAAGCAAACGGGCATTTTTTAAATATCCTGATACACCGGTACAGAAAAACGATATAAATAAATAGTATGAACGCTCCGCCGATCAAACCATATTCTTCAATGATGATCGCAAAGATGAAATCATTATACGCCTGCGGCAGGTAGTCACGAATGGTGCTGTTACCCGGGCCCACGCCCACAATGCCGCCTTTCGCGATTGCAATCTTTGCCTGATTCACCTGGTACATTTCATCGTTGTCTGCTTCCTTACCACCGTAAATAAAATTCTCCACACGGCCAATCCATGTATCCACGCGGCCAAGGACACCACCGGTTGCTTTTTTTGCTGCAATGGTTGTTGCGGTTGTATCAATATCTTTACCTGTATTATGCCTTGCAACCGCAGCAATGATTAATGCTGTGATTGGAATTAATGCAAGACCAACAACTAACAACAAATGTTTTGTATTCACCCTTCCGATAAATAATAATACCATGCAGCTTGCACCGAGCAATAACGCGGTTGACAGGTTTGCCGGAGCGATCAATAAACAAGTGATGGCGATGGGTGTGATGACGGGTAAAAATCCTTTTTTAAAACTTTTGATTACCTGTTGCTTGCGGCTAAGCAACCTTGCAAGGTACATAAACAATGCAAGCTTCGCGAGATCGGAAGTTTGCATTGTCATGTTGATCAATGGCACACGAATCCACCTGCTCCCTTCGTTCATTTTTACGCCAAAGAACAGTGTATAGATAAGTAATGGTATACTTAGAAGGAATAATATTTTAGCAACTTTTGAATAGATGGTATAATTTACACGGTGGGCGAAGTACACAATTCCAAAGCCCAACAAAATAAAAACTACTTGTTTGAAAAGGTAAATTTCAGTGTTGCCTTTATAATTTTTATATGCCAAAGAACCCGTGGAGCTGTACACTGCCAGCAGGGAAACCAAGGTAAGCAGCACCACCAGCGCCCAAATGACTTTATCGCCGCCGGCATGCTTATGCAGGTTGTCCTTCCAGCTTATTGGCTGGTAATTTTGTTCGGAAGGTATTTGTGTAGTTGCTGACATTGCCTCTTTTATATTCCGATAATTTCGACTACGCTCAATTACCGCTGACATTTTTAATTATAAATCAATTACCGCTCTTTTAAATTGCGTGCCCCGGTCTTCATAATTTTTAAACAGGTCGAAACTGGCACATGCAGGGCTTAATAAAACCACATCGCCCTTATCTGCCTGGTTAAATGCGGCGCCTGCGGCTTCGGCAGCGCTTGCTGTATCAATCACCGGCACCATGTTTCCAAATGCCTCATGAATTTTTCTGTTATCTACGCCCAGGCAAACGATAGCTTTCACCTTCTCTTTCACCACGTCTTCAATCAGGCTGTAATCGTTTCCTTTATCAACGCCCCCCAGAATCAATACCGTTGGCCTTTCCATACTCTCCAAAGCAAACCATGTAGAGTTTACGTTGGTGGCTTTGCTGTCGTTGATAAACTCAACTCCCCTGATGCTTGCTACGTGCTCCATCCTGTGTTCCAGGTTTTGAAAAGTTTGCACAGCCTCGCGAATCTTTTCCTTCCTGATGTTCATTGTAGCGCCTGTTACACATGCTGCCATAGTGTTGTACTGATTGTGTTTACCTTTCAGCGTAAAATCATAAATACTCATCTTCATAATTTCATCGCCAGTTCTTACATACATATCCCCATCTTTAATAAAAGCCGCGTTGTTTTCATTTCTCATGCTAATCGGTAATTTGGTTGAGTAAATTTTAAATTGATTTAAATATTTATTGGTTACTTCATCATCATTGTTATAAATAAAGTAATCGCCTGCCTGTTGATTTTCTATTATTCTAAACTTACTTTTTATATAGTTTTCAAAGTTGTAATCGTAACGGTCTAAATGGTCTTCGGTGATATTTGTAAGTACCGCAATGTGTGGCCTGAACGTCACAATATCATCTAACTGAAAGCTGCTGACTTCAACCACGTAAACAGGTTTTGGATCAAGAGCCACCTGCTTTGCAAAAGATTCTCCAATGTTGCCAACCAGCGCTGCATCTAATCCTCCTGTTGTACAAATGTGGTAGATCAGCGATGTGGTAGTTGTTTTACCATTGCTGCCCGTGATTGCGATAATTTTACTATCATCGGCATAACGGAAAGCAAATTCAATTTCACTGATTACCGGAATTCCCTTCTTACGAATCTTTTTAACCAGATCGTTTTTTTCAGGAATACCGGGGCTTTTCACGATTTCGTCAGCCGATAAAACTCTCTTTTCATCATGCTTTCCTTCTTCCCACTCAATCCCCGCTGCTTGTAGTTCGTTACGATATACTTCTTTCAAAGAACCTGCATCCGATAAAAAAACTTCATACTCTTTTTGTTTTGCCAGCAAAGCTGTACCTACACCGCTTTCGCCTCCGCCAAGTATAACCAGCCTCTTCACCCCTCGTTGGGGGAGTCTTTGCGACTGTTTTATGTTTATACTTTCATTCAATCTTCTGTAAATAAGCTCCACGGCTTAACCTACCAGTTTCTTAATTCCCGCTTCGGGGATGTAGGGAGCTTTACCTCAACTTCAACGTGACGATACAAACCACAACTAATAATATCTGCACGATCCAAAACCTTGTTACAATCTTCGCCTCATGATATCCGCGCTTTTGATAATGGTGGTGCAACGGACTCATTAAAAATATCCTTCTGCCTTCACCATATTTTCTTTTGGTGTATTTAAAATAAACCACCTGCAACATCACGCTGATATTTTCAACAAAGAACACACCGCAAAAAATTGGTATCAATAATTCTTTATGCACAATAATTGCAATGGCTGCTATCAATCCACCTAACGTTAAACTCCCTGTATCACCCATGAAAACTTGCGCGGGGTAAGAGTTGTACCACAGAAAGCCCACACAAGCTCCGATCATCGCAGCGATAAAAATCGTCAACTCACCCAGGTTGGGGATATACATGATGTTGAGATAATCAGCTAATACAAAGTTGCCGCTGGCGTAGGCAAATATGCCGAGCAACACTCCTATTAACGCCGAGGTTCCCGTTGCTAATCCATCCAACCCGTCTGTAATATTTGATCCGTTTGAAACCGCCGTGATAATAAATATCACAACCAAAATATACAACACCCAGGTGTAATCCCTTAACGATTCCGGCAACAATTTCGAATATCTGAACTCATGGTCCTTCACAAAAGGAATCGTAGTAATCGGTTCTTTAGTAGCAACAAAATTTCTTGTTTCCTTATTCACCTCCCTTGTAATAATGGAGGTATCACCACTTTTGGGCGTTCCGGTATATTCCCGCCAAATTACCACGTGGCTATTGAAGTACAATACCGATCCTACTAAAATTCCTAACCCAACCTGCCCGAAAATTTTGAACCAGCCCGCTAATCCGTCTTTATCTCCTTTTTTATAGGCCGCGCCCTGCTGCTGCGCCCGTTTCTTGGCACGTAACTTCAGGTAATCATCAGTAAACCCAATGGCACCAAGCCATACAGTCGATATCAGCATAAGGATGATATACACTGTGTTCAACTTAGCAAACAATAAGGTTGGAACCATGATACCTAAAATGATTATGATACCACCCATTGTAGGCGTGCCTTTTTTTGCCTGTTCACCTGCGAGGCCTAAATCCCTTACGGTTTCACCAACGAGGCGCCTGCGCAACATATTGATCAACCGCTTTCCGTAAACAAGTGTAATAATCAACGCCAACAGCACTGCCATCATCACTCTGAATGTGATAAAATCCATCAGGTTGCGGCCGGGGAAATTGATCCCAGCCTCTTTAAACCATTCAAATAAGTGATATAACATAGCCTCTTGTTTGATACCCAATCCCTCTTCACAAGAGAGGGAGTTAAAAACATTTTATTTATCCAATAATTCAAAAAATTCTTTAACCACTTCCTTGTCGTCAAAATGATTTTTTACACCATTGATCTCCTGGTAATTTTCATGCCCCTTACCTGCCACCAAAATAATGTCTTCAGCATTGGCTAAATTGATTGCGGTTTTGATGGCTTCCCTTCTGTCTGCAATTGAAATACATTTTCTGCGAGCGGCCGCTGGTACACCTGCTTCCATGTCTTTAATAATTTCCACGGGGTTTTCGTTACGCGGATTATCGCTAGTAAAAACAACCTTATCGCTGTGACTGGTTGCTACTTCCGCCATCACCGGGCGTTTGGTTTTATCCCTGTTGCCTCCGCAACCCACCACTGTAATCACCTGTTCAAAACCTTTCTTCAACTTTTTTATTGTTGCCAGCACGTTCAATAAAGCATCGGGGGTGTGCGCATAATCAACTATTGCAATAACTTTCTGCTTTGGCGAAATCATGTAATCAAACCTGCCTTCTGCTCCAGATAAATTGCTCAGATGCTGCAACACGTCCTGCTTGTTTTGCCCCAGGCAAATGGCTGCACCATAAACCGCCAAAAGATTATAGGCATTAAACTCTCCAATCAATTTGAAATAAACTTCCTGGTCATCCACAAGCATGTGCAAACCCATCATGCCGTTCTCAAGAACTTTTCCTTTAAAATCGCTTGCTGATCGAAGGCTGTAGGTTTTCACGTTTGCAACCGTATTTTGTACCATTACCATACCGCGCTTATCATCAATATTAGTGATAGCAAAAGCTCCCTTGGGCAGCCCGTCAAAGAACATTTTCTTTACCCGGATGTACTCATTAAAGTCTTTATGATAATCCAAATGATCATGAGTGATATTGCTGAAAATACCAGCAGCAAATTGTAAACCTTCAATCCTGTGCTGATGAATGGCGTGCGAACTCACTTCCATAAAAACATAATCACAACCCTGATCAACCATTTGCGCTAACAACGCATTCAGGCTAACTGCATCCGGCGTTGTGTGTGTGGCATCAAGAATTTTATCTCCAACCCGGTTTTGCACGGTGCTCATTAAACCACATTGATACCCCAAAGAAGTGAACAATTTAAAAAGCACTGTTGCAATGGTTGTTTTACCATTGGTACCTGTAACACCTACTAAATTCAATTTCCCTGATGGGTTACCATAAAAATTGTGCGCCATTATTCCTGCCGCAGCCGCGCTGTTCAGAACCTGTACGTACGTAACATTTTCATGTTGTGTTGCAGGCAATTCTTCACAAACAATTGCCGCTGCACCATTTTGTACCGCTATGTCAATGAACTGGTGGCCATCAACTACTGTTCCCTTCACTGCCACAAAAGCCGCGCCCGGCCTCACTTTCCGGCTATCTATACAAACCTCAGAAACATCAATACCGGTATTGCCATGCACTGACTGTATTTTTGTTTTGTATAGAACGTCCTGTAATAACAATTAATAATTTTATGTATTTAGAACTGATACCGACTTTAAAACTCCTATCCCAAACTCAGCGTCACTACCTGCCCTTTTGCAAATGGTGAACCGGCGGCAATGCTTTGCCCTGCTACTTTTCCATTACCCGAAACGGTGACTCTTAAACCCATTGGCTCCAACAACCTGATCGCATCGCGAAGGCCCATGCCTCTTACGTTTGGCATCAGTTTGTCTTTTACAAGATTATTTTTTAAAACAGGTTTATAATTTTTTGCATACATGTTCACCCATTGGCTCTGCTGAATGGAATCAACAAAAGGAATGTTCAACATGCTCATGACATTTTTAATTGCGTTGGCACTGCCTGCATAGAAATAAGAAGTGCTGTCAACGGTTCCTTCATAGCCCTTTGGTGTTTTACGGTCAACGTACATTGAATAAACTTTTGTAGCAATTTCCCTGAACACAGGCGCAGCGAGCTGTCCGCCGTAATAAAGCCCCGATCCTGCACGCGTTCTCAACAAAACAATACAAGAGTATTGCGGATTTTCTTCGGGAAAATAACCAACAAAGGACGCCTGATAAATTCCGTGACCATAGGAAATACCTTCGTCTGCAATGCGCGCAGTACCAGTTTTTCCTGCAACCATAAATGGCATATCCTTAAAAACCTTTTTACCGGAACCTTCTGTGATGGTTAGCTTCAATGCTTTTTTAGCAGCCTCAAGCGTTGCCGGTTTACAAATTTCTTCTTCCAAAATTCTCGGATGCATTTGTTTCACCAACACGCCTTTGTTCTTTACGCTGTTCACAAGGTATGGGCTCACCATCACGCCGTTGTTTGCAATAGCATTATACAAAGTGAGCATTTGCATTGGGCTCACCTGCAAAGCATACCCGAAACTCATGGTTAACAAATTCATTAATCCGCCGTGATCCTTTGCCAACGGCGCAATGCGTGGGTTTGGTACCGAAGCAAGATCAATCGTGGATTTTGTATTGAGGTGGTACTTCTCTAAATATTCTTTAAATTCTGTTGGTTGTGATCCAAAACCTTTCAACGCCATCTTACCCAGGCCAACGTTCGAACTATGTGCAATCAGTTGTTCCACCGTCATCACAGTGGGGTTCATCACGTGCGCATCTGTAATGATACGCGGGCCTACCTGCATCCTCCCCGAACCGCCAACATCAAACAGGTCTCCTGATTTTGAAGTGCCTTTATCAAGCGCTGCTAAAAAAGTAACAAGTTTAATCGTTGATCCCGGTTCTGTTACCCGCAACGCGTAGTTATCTCGTTCCCAATAAGCAGTATCCTTGGCGGTTCTGCCAAGATTGGCGATGGCTTTGATTTTTCCGGTTTTGGTTTCCATCACAATTGCAGTACCGTATTGTGCCTGCACCTGCTGCACCATTTTCAGCAAAGCCATTTCAGTAACATCCTGAATGTTGACATCAATTGTCGTATAAATATCTTTCCCGTTTTCAGGCTCTACCTGAAAGCCTTCAACCGGCACGGCGCCGCCCCGTATAAACCGTACCACTCTTTTACCGTTCTGGCCATCAAGTAAACTATCGTAACTCATCTCCAGCCCCACATTCATCTTCTTCATTTTACCATCGCTATTCACGTATTCGCGGCTTAAGCCGATGGTCCGGTTGGCCAGCAAACCAAACGGGGCAATGCGTTTGCTGGTTTCTTCAACAATAATCCCGCTTTTATTTTTCCCGAGTTTGATCAAAGGAAATTCGCGCAACGCTTTATAATCTTCAAACGAAATTTTCTTTTTTAAAGAATAGTAGCGGCTTCCTTTTTTATATGCGTTGTCAAATTCCTTACGATATTCTTTTGCAGATTTATCTCCGTAATAATCCGCCATTCTCAGAGCGAAAGAATCAATGTACTGCTTGTAAATTTTACCATCTTTCTCGCGCAAGCCATCAGCCATAAAATCCATGTAAATATCAAACTGAGGCAACGATGTGCTGAGCATTTGTCCGTCTTCGCTAAAGATGGTGCCACGCTCTGCTTTCAGCTCTACAATTTTTTGGTGCATGCTGTCGCTCATACTGCGCCAGTGCTCACCCTGAACACGCTGAATGATCGTAGCCTTGCCCATCACCAATACAGCCAGCACAACGATCCCGATAAAGCAGAGATACACGCGCCATAGTATGTCCTTTTTAATTTCCAATTTCTATCGGTTTGCGGTTTGCGTTAAATATGACTCTGTTGTGTCTTTTAATACATAGGGCGATTCGTTCAGCTCGTTCAAACCCAATGGTTGTAATGCTTTCACAAGTTCGCTTGGTTTGCTCCGAAACATTACTTCACTTTTTAAACTTTTATATTCCCACTCCAATTCCTTCACCTCTTTGGCAGTAGCGTTTATTTTTCGAACCGTTTTATCTGCCATGTGGCCGTTGTAGATATATACTACTGCCAGGAGCGTAAGGAAAAAAATAAAGGGTACCTGTTTTACAATGGATTGATAATTCAACCATTTCTTCCAGTTTACTTTTACATTTTTTTCTTTTAAAAACGACATTTGCGTGATAAATTTTTATTTTCCGAACTTTCGTGTTAATTGAGTTTCAACGCTCAAACATTTAAACCCTTTAAACTATTTTTTCTCTGCTACGCGCAACTTCGCGCTTCTTGATCTTTTATTCTTTTTCAACTCTTCGGCTGCCGCCACCACCGGCTTTTTTGTGATGATTTTCAAACCGCTCTCAGTACTTGTATTTAAGAATGGGTTCTCTTCTTTTTCATCAAAGCTTCCCGCACGAAAAAAATTCTTTACCAGCCTGTCTTCTATCGAATGGAAGGTGATGACCGCCAGCCTGCCACCAACTTTTAAAACCTCTTTACCCTGAACCAGCATTTCCTTGAGAGCCTCCATTTCTTCGTTTACTTCAATCCGTAACGCCTGAAACACCTGGGCAAAATATTTATTGGGGTTTCCTTTTACAATTCCCCGAACCGCGTTTTTAAACCCGTCAATAGTTTGTAACTGAAAATTATTTCTGACATCCACAATTGTTTTTGCCAGCGTTTTGGCATTGGTTACTTCTCCGTACTGCTCAAACATTTTGTGCAGTTGCTGCTCGCTGTAATGCTGAACAACCGAAAAGGCCGTTATGGGCTGCCGCCTGTCCATCCGCATATCCAGCGCTGCGTCAAACCTGGTACTAAAGCCGCGATCTGCCTCATCAAACTGGTGGCTACTCACGCCCAAATCGGCTAAAATGCCGTCCACACCGGTAATGCCATGTAATCGTAAAAACCTTTTTAAATGCCTGAAATTCTGAGGAACAAAAATGATCCTCGCATCATTTGGCAAGTTGGCTTCCGCATCTGCATCCTGGTCAAAAGCAACCAGTTTCCCTGTCTTTCCCAAGCGCTCCAAAATAGCTTTTGAATGCCCGCCTCCGCCAAAAGTGCAATCCACATAAATACCGTCAGGCTTAATATTCAGGCCTTCGATGGCTTCGCTTAACAACACCGGCACGTGATATACCTCTTCATTTTCTTCGGTTGGCAGTTTTTGTATTTGTTTTTTTTCAGCCATAAAACTGTTCCGCATTCAGGGTTATTACATGCCGGCCATTACTTCTGCGGCAAGGTTTTTCAAATCCTCAGCAGATATTGAATCAAAGAGCTCTTTATAGCGGGTTTTATCCCATAATTCCATTTTTTCGCCGTTGCCCATCATCACCGCATCTTTTTCAATTCCGGCGTGTTCTTTCAACCTTGCCGGAATCAAAATTCTGCCTGCGCTATCCGGCTCTACGAAAGTGGCGCCGTTCAAAAACAAACGCTTAAACTCCCGTACCTTTGGATTAAAATCATTTAAGGCATCTATCTTATCGGCCAGGGGCTGCCAGGAACTCATAGGATAAATGGTTAAACAATTTTCAATACCACGATTTATGACAAAGCGAACATCATCTCCCTCAGCAAGTTGCTTTTTAAAGCCGGAAGGCAGTAAAAAGCGACCTTTTGAGTCAAGCGTTACTTCAAATTCGCCGATGAGACCTTTCATAATCCGTTTAACAATTCAATAAAAACAATAATTACCACAAAATAACACTTTTTCCCACTTTTTTACCAAATTTATTGGAAATTCATTTATCCACAAATTGACATAGGCTCAAACCCAATGCAGCAAAGCATTTAAGCGGTATTTTCATTGATTTTATTAAACAGGCTGTTAATATGTCTGTTTTGAGTGTGGATAACCTATGAAAATGTCTGAAAAAGCCTGCTTCTACTGTGATTTAATTTGACGGCTATTGAAATTCAGAGAAACAGAGGTTTAAAACCGTTAAAGAAGCCAAAAAAAGCGCCGCACAAAAAGCAAAATAATTTCTCAAACAATAAAGTTTGGCTATTTTGCGCAATCGCAATTTTATTATGAAGAAGAAATATGAGGTTTGGCTCCCGCTTTTGTTTTCCCTGGTTTTGATTGCCGGAATGTTCGTCGGTTATAGGTTTAGCAGGTCGCAGCCCAATACCGGATTTTTTACCACAACTAAAGGCAGCAGCCTGCAGGAAGCGTTGGATATTATTCGGTTAAAATACGTTGACTCACTTAAAATTGACACGCTGCAGTCAAACGCCATCAGGGAAATGATGAACGAGCTGGACCCGCACTCGGTTTATTTACCACCCGTTGACGTTAAAGAAACTCAGGAAGACCTTTCAGGCAAGTTTCAGGGGATTGGTGTTGAGTTTAACCTTATTCGGGATACCGTAAACATCACTTATGTGATTAACGGCGGCCCAAGTGAAAAAGCAGGCCTGCAAATTGGCGATCAAATCATTAAGGTTGACGGCCAACCGCTCACAGGAAAAGACATGACCACAACAACGATCAGGAACCTGATCCGCGGGGAAAGCGGCACCAAAGCGAATCTTGATATTCTTCGCGAGGGAAAAACTTTACCCATTGAAGTGATCCGTGGAAGCATCCCGACGCCAAGCATTGTGGCTTCTTATATGGTTGATACAACGATCGGTTATATTAAGCTGGATAAATTTACAAGCACCAGCTACCGTGAGTTTATGGAAAAAACAGAAGCGCTGAAAAAGCAGGGAATGGCGAGTTTGATTTTTGGCCTGCGCGGAAACGGCGGTGGTTATATGGATCAGGCGATTGATATCGCAGATGAATTTTTAGACGGCGATAAACTGGTAGTTTATACCCAGGGAACTAACAGCCCGAAAAAAGAATACAGGTGCAAGCGCCCCGGTATTTTTGAAAAAGGAAAAGTTACCGTTTTGGTAGATGAGCTTTCGGCGAGCGCGAGTGAGATTGTGGCAGGCGCGTTACAGGATTGGGACCGCGCAACTATTATTGGCAGGCGCACATTCGGCAAAGGATTAGTGCAGGAAATGTTTCCGCTGAGCGACGGGGCAGCATTGAAGCTGACCGTTTCAAGGTATTACACGCCGCTTGGCAGAAGTATTCAAAGGCCCTACGACAAGGGCCGCAAAGTTTACATGGACGAAGTATGGAACCGCTTTGCCAATGGCGAAGCCTATTTCGCCGACAGCAATAAAGTGAGCAATGGCAAACAATACAAAACGCCAACGGGCCGTATTTTGTACGGCGGTGGCGGCATCATGCCTGATATTTTTGTAGGGCTTGATACTTCAAAATACTCGAGGGAGATTCATAAGATTTTCTTTAGCGGTTCCTTTAACGATTTTGTTTTTCATTATTATCTTGATAACAAAAGTATTTTGGCGCCTTACAAAACCCCGGCCGAATATGCGAAGGATTTTGAGCCGTCAACCAGTATGTGGTCGCAGTTTGTAGTATGGGCGAAACGCGATACGGTGAACTTATCCGGCGTTCCGGCTCTCGACAAACAACGCGTGGAAGACCGAATGGAAGCCGCACTGGCAAGATTCAAATGGCGGGATAATGGCTTTTACCAGGTGCTGAACGCTAAAGACCCGGCTGTGCTGAAAGCGATTGAGGTGTTGACGAAATAGTTTCCCACAAAGCCACTAAGACCACAGGGCTAATCATTGTAAAATACTTAATGATGCATGAAAACGAATTAGCGAAAATTGCCGTAGATATTTGCTACAAAATTCACACGACCTTGGGGCCGGGGTTGCTTGAAAGCGTTTATGAAGCGGCATTTGCCTATGAACTCGAAAAACGTTCAATTCAGTTTACGAAACAACAGGGGATCATTACAAAATATGAAGATATAATTTTAGATGTGGGATTCAGGGCAGATATAATTATGGACAAAAAACGGATCGTTGAATTAAAATCAGTTGAACGATAGAAAGGGTACATCACAAGATTGCCCTGGCCTATATGAGGCTCACGGAAATCAAACCCGGTTTACCAGTAAATTTTAATGTGGCATTAATTAAAGACGGCATTTACAGAAAAATATCAGGCACCTTATAAACTTCGTGTATTTTGTGTCTTTGTGGGAGAATTTAATTATGAAAATTAAAAATAACATACTCGAAACGATTGGCAATACGCCGATGATTCGTTTGAATAAAATCACTAAAGATTTTCCATGTACGGTGGTTGCAAAAGTTGACTATTTCAACCCCGGCAACAGCATTAAAGACCGCATGGCTTTGAAGATGGTGGAAGTTGCTGAGCAGGAAGGCAAGCTGAAACCCGGCGGTACCATCATCGAAGGCACGAGTGGTAATACCGGTATGGGCCTTGCTTTAGCCGCGATCGTGAAAGGTTATAAATGTGTTTTTGTAACTACCGAT
>MKRO01000024.1:27201-27691 GCA_001896965.1 Sphingobacteriales bacterium 41-5
GGCGCGGAGGTGATCGTATGCCCAACCAATGTAGAACCCGAAGACCCGCAAAGTTATTACAGCGTGGCCGCGAGGTTAGCGAAAGAAATTCCTAACAGCTACCACATGAACCAATACGATAACCTCGCAAACCGTTTGGCGCATTATGAAACCACCGGCCCGGAGATTTGGGAACAGACTGATGGTAAAGTAACGCATGTGATTTGCACCGCAGGTACCGGTGGCACTATTACCGGCGTAGCGCAATTTTTAAAAGAAAAAAATCCTGAAATCAAAATTTGGGCAGTTGACGCATTCGGATCTTTACTTACAAAATATTTTAAAACCGGTGAAGTGGATATGAGGGAAGTGCATCCCTACTTCAGCGAAGGTTTTGGGGAAGATTTTGTACCCAAGAATTACGACATGAGCGTGATAGATGAGTTTGTACAGGTTACAGATAAAGATGGCGCCGTTATGGCACGCAGGCTGGCCAAGGACGAGGGTTTGT
>MKRO01000025.1:0-3043 GCA_001896965.1 Sphingobacteriales bacterium 41-5
TAAGGCATTGCAAGGATGCTCGCCCAGGCAAACCCCATGCCCAGCATACTGATCCATAAAAGGCTTCGGTCTTTAATAAAAAATAATGATATCAGGCCCAGCCCGCCGCAAATCAGCGCTAAGGAATGCGTTTGCTTTTTCCCTATTTTTTTGGCAAGCGGAATTAAAACAAAAGCAAATGGTATCGCAAAAAGATTGTACAGGCCAAAAAGGTATCCCACAAAATCACCGGCCTTTCCAAATTCAGGGGAACTTGTATCGTCAGGACTTAAACCAAAATGATAGGTGGCAATAGCGCTTGTGGTAAACACCCACATTGAAAACAGCGCGAACCACGAAAAGAATTGTACCACCCCCAACTTCTTCATAGTGGACGGCGTTTTTGCAAAATCTTTAAAAATATCACTGAATTTTGGCTTTGTTTCTTCAGTGGCTTCTTCGCCCGAAAATCTTTTAAAATCCTCCGGCGAATATTCTTTTGTAGTTACGATGGTATACAGGATTGTAAGTAGCAAGACTATCGCACCGATATAGAACGAATAGATTACGTTTTGAGGAACGAATCCTTCCGGCGCTACGTTTGAAACTCCCATTGATGTGAGCCATCCCGGAAGCGCGGAACCGATTACGGCACCGATGCCGATTAAAATTGTTTGCACACTGAAACCAAGCGTACCCTGATCCTTTGGAAGCATATCCCCAACCAACGCCCGAAACGGCTCCATGGAAACGTTTACCGAGGCATCCATTAACGCAAGAAATATAACCGCGAGCAATAAAACACTTGCTCCCATGTAAGCCGTAACACTTGCAGAGTTCGGAAGAAATACCAGCCCCATTGCGCAAAAAATTGCACCGATTAAAAAGTAGGGTTTTCTTCTGCCCCACGTTTTTGACCAGGTGTGGTCACCTAAATGGCCGATGATCGGCTGAACGATCAAACCCGTTATTGGCGCCACCAACCAAAACCATGATAGCTCATGAACATCAGCCCCAAAATTTGCAAGAATACGGCTGGCGTTCCCATTTTGCAGGCCAAACGCCATTTGAATACCCAGGAAACCCATACTCATATTTATGATTTGGGCAATCGACAAGCGTGGCTTGATGGAAGAAATCTGATCAGACATTTCAATCGTTTAAAAAAAATTACAAAATTCAACCCCCACAAATATAATATGTATTTAATACACATTAACTATTTTCTGCAAAAAAACCGGCTGTAGTACCGGTCTTCTTTATTGCTGATAGAAATTACTCAGTTGAACTGTACAATTGTAGCACGGCAATCACACAAACTATTATACTACATAACCGTCCGGAATGATAGCTCCCTTTTTTGTAACGATCACGCCGTCTTTAATAGTGTAAAGATCTGTGTCTGTGTTCTCAAGATGCGGGCCACCGTTAAGACGAACATCATCACCAATGCGGCAGTTTTTATCGATGATGCAATTGCGCAGGTAGCAGCGTTTTCCGATTCCTATTGGCGGACAACCCTTTGCCTGGTTATCGTTGATGTCTTCAATGGTCTCGTAATAATCGCCTCCCATAATGTAGCAGCTTACAATTGTGGAGCCGTAACCAATTCTTGACCTTATACCGATAACGCTATGTTCAACCCGCGATGCGTTGATGATACAACCGTCTGCTATAATTGTTTTTTCCAAAGTAGTACCACTAATCTTTGCCGGCGGCAACATTCTGGGGCGTGTATAAATCGCTTTGTTATTGTCAAACAAATTAAATTCCGGGATGTCAGCAGTCAGATCGAGGTTGGCTTCAAAAAAGGAATAAATATTCCCGATATCCGTCCAATAGCCTTCGTACTGGAAGCTCGCTACTGTGTAGTTTTCGATTGAATTTGGAATAATCTCTTTTCCAAAATCTTTTGCCTCGGGATGAATCTTTGTCAAAAGATCAATGAGAAGATCCCTGTTAAAAATATAAATACCCATTGAGGCAAGGTAATTGCGGCCCTTTTGTTGCATGGCTGCACCCGTGTCGCTCACCCATTCGGGCAATAATTCTTTTTTAGGTTTTTCAATGAACGAGGTAATGAGGTTATTTTCGTCAGACTTAAGAATGCCAAATTCAGGCGCCTCTCTGTCAGCAACGGGAATTGTTGCTATTGAAATTTCCGCGCCTGTTCTTTTATGGTTTTCAAACATTTCGTTGAAATCCATTTGGTAGAGCTGATCGCCCGAAAGAATTAAAACGTATTCACTCGGGAACGAATCTAAGTGCCGCAAACATTGCCTCACGGCATCGGCTGTTCCCTGGAACCAGGTGGTGCTGTCGGGGGTTTGTTCGGCTGCAAGAATATCAACAAACGCCTTGCTGAACACGCTGAATTGATAAGTATTTTTAATGTGGCGGTTGAGCGAGGCAGAATTGAATTGGGTCAACACAAACATCCGGTTAATATCTGAATTCATACAGTTGGAAATTGGTATATCCACTAACCTGTATTTTCCTGCAATCGGCACGGCTGGTTTTGACCTGCTGCTCGTTAATGGCGCTAATCGTGTGCCTGCACCACCACCTAAGATTACGGCAACAACTTCTTTGGAGAGTGACATGATGAGTTAAATTTTTATTGTTATTTCGAGAAAAATATTATCATTTGGCTCAGATGAAATGGGTTTTTATTGACGGAACGGACTATATTACCGATTCGTATAATTTAATATATGCTGCCGCAGATACGTCCCAACTATGATCAATTTTCATCATTACTTCGCGAATCTCACTGAATTTTTCTTTATCGTTATAAAGACTAATAGCCCTGCTAATTGAATAGGCAATATCTCCGGCACTTGATTGCTCCATTGTAATTCCGAAGCCACCATCTGCTCCAAAATCTTTCACGGTATCTTTTAAACCGCCAATATTTCTTACGATAGGAACTGTTCCGTATCGAAGTGCATACATTTGATTAAGGCCGCAGGGCTCCACTCTGCTGGGCATTAACAGAAAATCACATCCGGCGTACATGATGTGGCTAAGTGGTTCGCTGTACCCAATATAACAGGCTACAATT
>MKRO01000025.1:3065-3987 GCA_001896965.1 Sphingobacteriales bacterium 41-5
CTTCTTCAACAGCCGTATCGCCGGAGCCCAGGATTAAAAAATTGGCCATGCCGCCATTTTGATAGATTGACTGCCCGATCCCACCCGGCAAAACGTCAGCAGCCTTCTCCCCCACCAGGCGGCCGATGAAACAAATCAGTGGTTTATTCTCGTCCAGGCCGAATTGTTCACACAGGTGTTTTTTATTGGCAACTTTGCCTTCTTCAACACTCTTAATTGAATAATTCTTTGCCAGATAGCTATCTGTTTCGGCATCCCAAACTTCTGTATCAATTCCATTTAAAATACCCACGCATTTTCCCCGTTCGTATTCAAACAATTTTTCAAGGCCACGGGCAGAATGGCGCAACTCTTCCATATACCCAGGGCTCACTGTAGTTACCCGCCAGGACGATTTTACGCCCGATGCCATCGGGTTGATTGCGTTGTTCCAGTCAAGCCCGCCCCAGTTCCAGGTATCGTAAGCCGGAATGTAGTAATATTTATCCCAGCCAAACTGTCCCTGGTATTCTCCGTTATGAATGGTGAACACCGTTCTCACGTTGGCAAGTTTATAGTTGAAGGCGTAACAATGTTTCATGAAAAAAGGAACCAGCCCTGCCTGATGGTCATGGCAGTGAACGATATCGGGTACATTTTGCCAGCGGCTTACCCAATCGCAAACTGCCAGTTGAAAAGAAATAAAACGTTCGCGGTCGTCATCATACCCATAAATCTTTTCCCGGTCAAGAAGCCCGTTGATGTCAACAACGTAAAGATCAAAACCAAGTTTATTTGTTTTTTCGCGTATCACACTGTATTTGAACCACTGGTTGCCGAGCGTTTGGCCACCTTCGTGTACCAGTTCCCATTCATTGGCATACAAAAATTTAGTTCGATACATAGGCATCACCACTTTTGCAATATGGCCCAGCGAATTTTG
>MKRO01000025.1:4094-5529 GCA_001896965.1 Sphingobacteriales bacterium 41-5
TTAAAAATTTTACTATGTGGATTTAAAATTAAGATTAAAAAGATTAACTTCAAAAATAGCCCCAACAATATTTTCTGATATTGATCAAAATATCATTTCTATAAAGATTTATTTTGAAAGAAATATCAAAATGTTCTTATAAAATTTCTACATTTGTTAGTTTGGGCTTATATTCACGCATTGGATAAAAAAATTCTTACGATTTTGTCAGAACTATACTTAAGCAGAAAAAAAACTAATTTTATTATTTAAAATTTCAAACAAAAAAAATGGATACGACTATTACTAACGGGACTAAAAAGAATTACACAATAGCAATCATTGCAATGATTTTTCTTTTTGGGATGATTTCTTTTGTTACCAATCTGGCCTCGCCAATGGGTGATATTTTAAAAAACCAGTTCAGTGTTGCAAACTGGATGGGCACCCTCGGTGTGTTTGCCAATTTTATTGCTTATGCCGTAATGGGATACCCAGCCGGCAATCTTCTTCAAAAATATGGTTATAAAAAAACAGCGCTAGTAGCTATTGCCATTGGCTTTATTGGTGTGGCTATTCAAACCCTCTCAGGTTATATGGGCAGTTTTGGAGTGTACCTGCTGGGTGCATTTGTAGCCGGCTTTTCCATGTGTTTGCTTAATGTGGTTGTAAACCCTATGTTGAACCGGCTTGGTGGCGGAGGTAATAAAGGCAATCAACTGATACAGGTGGGAGGCTCTTTCAATTCACTGGCAGGAACAGTAGTAATCATTCTCACAGGCATCCTGATACCTAAAATAACCGAAGCTCAAATTAGTGATGTGTTCCCATTGATGTATACAGCTCTGGCCATTTTTGCGATTGCATTTATCATAATTTCATTTACCAATATTCCCGAACAAAGAACGGCAGAAGAAGCTGCAAGCATTCAATATGAACACAGCCCGCTGGCTTTCAGGCATTTTTTGCTAGGCGCCATCGGTATTTTTGTTTATGTTGGTGTGGAAGTTGGCATTCCTAATATTTTAAATAAATGGCTGCAAAATCCTGATCTGAACGTGTTAAAACTTGGTGGGTCCGGCTCTGCCGAAGCCATAGCAGGATCGGTGACGGCCACTTATTGGTTTTTAATGCTTGTTGGCCGATTGCTGGGTGCAGCCATTGGCAGTAAGGTCTCTGCTAAGTCCATGCTACTGGTAGCGTCGGGATTAGGTTTGATATTCGTTTTAGCAGCTATGTTTATGTCACCTGAAAAGATGGTAAACCTTCCTGTTTTTAAAAATGACAGTTCAGGGTTGTTTGGCTTAGCCAGCGTACCTGTAAATGCAGCCTTACTGGTATTAACCGGTTTATGTACTTCAGTAATGTGGGGTGGTATTTTTAATCTTGCAGTTGAAGGCCTAGGAAAATATACTGAAAAAGCATCCGGCATTTTTATGGTGATGGTTTGTGGCGG
>MKRO01000025.1:5618-6056 GCA_001896965.1 Sphingobacteriales bacterium 41-5
TTTTGTACTTATTGTATTATGCTCTAGCAGGCTCTAAAAATGTAAATAAAGAAATACCTGTATAAGCAATGTTTAAACTTAAAAAAACATCCAATCAAACGTATGATGTAAATACGTTTTTTAACAATCGGACTTTTAAAACTTAAAATAAAACGAAATGGCTTTAACAGATTTATCCAAGGATCTTGCAATAGGCATAGATGTGGGCGGGACAAATACAAAGTTTGGGATCGTAAATCATCGGGGTGAGATACTTGAAAAAGGTGAAATAAAAACCGATAACTTTCCTACTATTGAAGGATTTATTGATGGTTTGTATAGCGCAATTAACCCTATGATCGAAAAGTATGGAAAAGCCCATGTTAAAGGTATCGGTATGGGAGCACCAAATGGTAACTATTATTCGGGAACAATCGAGTATGCACCAAATCTACAGTG
>MKRO01000025.1:6140-8721 GCA_001896965.1 Sphingobacteriales bacterium 41-5
CGAAATGATCTATGGCGCAGCAAGGGGAATGAAAGATTTTATTATGATCACTTTGGGAGCAGGGGTAGGCAGTGGTATTGTTGCTAATGGCCAAATGATATACGGGCACGATGGTTTCGCAGGCGAACTCGGGCACACTATTATTAGGCCGGGCGGAAGGCTGCATCCCGGCACGGGACATAAAGGATCATTGGAAGCATATTGCTCAGCAACCGGTATAGCAGTAACAGCTAAAAAATTAAGGGCGGAAAACCCAAGTTCTATTTTGAATGAAGTGCCAGAAGAAGGGCTTGATTCCAAAGCAGTTTTTGATGCAGCTGTGAAAGGTGATGAAGTAGCCAAAGAAGTTTTCAGGTACACCGGCCAGATATTGGGTGAAGCTTTAGCTAATTTCATCATGTTCTCATCGCCGGAAGCTATTATTTTGTTCGGCGGAGTGATCAAATCAGGTGATTTTATTTTATATCCCACCAAAGAACATATGGAGAAAAATCTTTTACCAATCTTTCAAAACAAAGTACGCATTGTATTCAGTGAGTTGAAAGAGGCTGATGCCGCTATATTAGGCGCCAGCGCGCTGGTGTGGGAAAAATAATCAATACAACTCCTAATACTTTTTTTAAAGCCGTTTCGTTGCGAAAGGGCTTTTTTTAATTGTCATAATACAGTTAAAAAAAGAAAATTTTTTTGAAAATTAACAGATAAGCTGGTTCTGTAATTACCGAACCAACTTATCTTCGCGCATCATAAAATTATCAACAACAAAGATTATAATGCTAGAGCTGGATAAACGGCTTTTTCTGGATATGGTTTCATTCTACGGCCAACTATTCGGCCTTACACCGCTGGCAGCCAAAGTTTACGTGTATCTGATGTTTGATTTCAAACGTGAGGGTATCCCTTTTGACGAGCTTACCGAAATATTTAAAGTAAGTAAAAGTTCCATGTCGAGCAGCCTCCAAAACCTGCTGCACAACAATCACATCGAGTACGTTTCCAGTATCGATTCGCGCAAAAGGCTTTTTCGCACCAATACGCATTATCCTTACATCAGGTTTAATGAGGTTTTGGAAAACCTGCAAAAAGAAAGAGACCTGATTTCAAGATTTCTGAATTTTAAAAGCAGCATCAAATGCAGAGAAAAGGATATGACGGGAAAACTTAGCGAATACGTACACATTCTTGATGAACACATCGGTATTTTAGGCACTACTTTAAGCAAATTAAAATAACTTATAAAAAATATATATGCGCATTAATTTCAAAATATTATTAGCGGCAACGACGGTAATCATTTTCGCATCCTGCGGTAATAAAGCGGAACAAAATAAGCAGGGGGCAAAAACCTACCCCGTGATTACCGTGCCAGTTAAAAATGTAACAGGGTACACCATTTTCCCTTCGAGCATTGAAGGGCGCAACAATAATGATGTCAGGGCCAAGATATCCGGTTACATTAAACAGGTACTGGTTGATGAAGGACAATCTGTTGGGCAGGGACAGGTTTTGTTTCGCCTGGAGACTAATATTCTCTCCCAAAATGCAAGTGCGGCGCAAAGTGGGATAAGCGCAGCAGCGGCATCAGTAAATGCAGCAAAGGCAGCAGTTAACGCAGCCCAGGTTGAGGTAAACAAACTCCTGCCCCTGGTTGAAAAAAATATCATAAGCGATGTTCAATTGCAAACCGCGCGCGCAAACCTGCTAACAGCGCAAAGCCAGTTAAGGCAGGCGCAGGCCAATCAATCGCAAGCGTCGGCAAACTATAAAAGCGTGGCCGCAAATATTGATTATGCCGTTATTCGCAGCCCTATAAACGGTGTTGTGGGCAAATTGCCATTGCGCGTGGGCAGCCTCGTTGGCCCAACTGACCCTACACCCATCACCACAGTATCTGACGTAAGTGAAGTGTACGCTTACTTTTCAATGAACGAAAAAGATTACCTGAATTTTTTAAATCAAACACCGGGTATAACCGTTTCTGATAAACTGAACAATTTACCGCCGGTTGAACTGGAACTAGCAAATGGTGAAATTTATACTGAAAAAGGGCGCATTAAAGCAGTGACCGGCCAGATTGACCCCGAAACGGGAACAATTCTTTTCAGGGCATCGTTTCCTAACCAACGAAGATTATTAAGCAACGGGAACAGTGGTAAAATAAGGATTCCTAAACCTTATTATGATGTGCTGGTGGTGCCGGAATCAGCCACGTTTGAGCAACAGGGAATTGTGTATGTTTTCAAAGTAAACAAAGACACCGTTGTACAGGAAGTTGTAACCGTTCTTGACAGGATTGACAATATGGCCCTGGTAGGAGGCGGCATCAACAAAGGCGATACAATCGTTTCGGCAGGTATCGGCGGATTGAAAACAGGAACGCCCGTGAAACCTAAAATGACAGATTTTGACGAAACCGTCAAACAAATCAAACCTATATTTTGAGAAAATGATTTTATCGCCCGGCCAGTCCGCCGGTTTATAAAACCACGCTCAATCAATCATACTTTATTATATGATCAAAACATTTATTAACAAGCCCATTCTTTCAACGGTTATCTCAATCATACTGGTACTGTTGGGT
>MKRO01000026.1:0-320 GCA_001896965.1 Sphingobacteriales bacterium 41-5
TTCTGATGGCGACAAAGGCATTGCCCCTGATATCAAAGTTGCTTTGAACGAAGGCCGTAAAACATATACAGCAAAGGTTGTTGGCCGTGACCCAAATACTGATCTTGCGGTGTTAAAGATTGATGCAACAAATCTTCCCTATCTTATTTACAGCGATTACAATCAATTAAAAATCGGCCAATGGGTATTGGCAGTAGGTTACCCGCTCACTTTGGAAGCTACGGTTACTGCGGGTATTGTTAGTGCATTAGGCAGAAGCACCGGCGTAAACAGCCAGCAAAGCACTTCGCCTGTTGAATCGTTCATTCAAACTGATGCGG
>MKRO01000026.1:521-1317 GCA_001896965.1 Sphingobacteriales bacterium 41-5
AACGCGGCTACCTTGGTGTTACTTATTCGTCGCAGCCTGGCCAAAATGACGAATACCTAAGAAGGGCGGGAATGCAAGCCGGACAAGGCGTTTACGTGATGCAAGCCCCGTCTGACGGTGGCGCGGCTAAGGCAGGAATAAAAGATGGAGACATTATTACCACGATAGATGATGTGGGTGTTTCTTCGGGCCTTGAAATGGCAGGAAAAATTAGCACCAAACAGCCGGGCGATAAGGTTAAGATTAATTACCTGCGCAACAAAAAGGAATACACTACAAATGTTACGTTAAGCGGTACAGCAAGCAAGGTGGATGTTTCTTCAGCAAAAGTGCTGCAGGATAACCTTGGTGTGGATCTGCAAAATGTTCCCGCAAAAGACCTCACAAAATACCAGTTTGATGGCGGCGTTAAAGTAATCAATATTAAACCCGATGGCCCGCTTGGTAAAACAAGGATGGAAAAAGGTTTTGTGATAACGGCAGTTAACGGGCGTACAATTAAAAACGTTGACGAACTGGCCGCAGCCCTTGGAAACAGCCGGAGCAGCACCATTGAACTACAGGGTATTTACCCGGGCTACAATGGGATTTACAGTTATCAGATCAATCTAAATGGAGAAGACGACAACGGGTCATTTTAACAAGTAAATTTTGAATATGAAAAACCCTGGGGCTAGCGCTTCAGGGTTTTCTTTATATCATTTATCACAAACAAATTATAAATAGTCTGCCAATTGAGGCGGATCGGTAATAACGGTTATATTGCCAGCCGGATTTTCATACAAAAACCCGCTAT
>MKRO01000026.1:1380-18476 GCA_001896965.1 Sphingobacteriales bacterium 41-5
AAGGTTGTTCCAGGTGATCATTTCAAACAACTCGTCGAGCGTTCCATAGCCGCCCGGTAGAATAATCGCCGCGTCGCAAAGCTCGTACATTTTCTTTTTACGAATATGCATATCTTCTACAACTAACAGCTCGGTAATGCCGGTGTGCGAGCGTTCCATTTTTGCAAGAATATGTGGGATAACGCCCACAACTTCTCCCCCACTATCTAAACATCCATTCGCCACAAGGCCCATCAAACCTATATTCCCACCGCCGTAGATCAGCCTGATATTTTTTTCAGCAAGCAATTTGCCGAGTTGTTCGGCGTGAATTGAAAATAGTTCGTGTTTGCCCTTTTGCGATCCGCAAAAAACAGCAATTGATTTGATCATATTCCAAAATTACTGGTAAACTTAATATGCGCTTTTAAAATTCCCCGCAAAGTAAATACTAATTCAACTATTAACTTAATAACTCATTAACTAAAATTAAGATAACTTCGCGGCCAAATGAGGCAGCATTTTCACAGCGTCAGAGATTTTATTCTTCTGATAATTGACTTTTTTTACCCGCCTTTCAAAAAACTGATGCCGAAACAAACTTTCAGGTACGCGGTTTCGGGCGCGGGCAACACCTTCCTAGGATTATTAGCTTACTACATCACTTATAAATTTGTTTTGCAGGGCCACGATTTCCATTTTGGATTTTATGCCTTTAAGGCACACATCGCCGCACTTTTTGTATCATTCTGCATCACTTTTGTTGTGGGATTTTTTTTGATGAAGTACGTTGTTTTTGACGATAGCAAAATGCGCGGCCACGTACAGATGTTCCGTTATCTGATGGTTTGCCTGTTCAACCTCGTCTTAAATTATTTTTTACTGAAAGTTGCGGTGGAATTATGGCATATTTATCCGGTATTTGCCCAGATTGGAACCACCGTTGTAGTGATATTTTTCAGTTACATGGCACAGCGCCATTTCTCCTTTAAAAAAGCAGCGGAACCCGGTTACCTTGAAGAAGACGAATCTCAAAAAATTAAAAACTCAGGGCTGCCCCACTAACCTTCAATTCAAAATTACCATTCGCCCTCACCCTAACCATCAACCAGTTTGATTGAGGATATATTGTTGCGATGTCCATCCCGGTTATATTTCCGATACCACGCATACCTTTCACAAACTCACGGTTTAGTTGTTGATTGATATTTTCGCTGCCTCGTCCATCATGGGTTTTAAACCATATACCCGCCATTCTGTTTTAAAAATGTATAAATTGTTTTCACCTTTAAAAAAAGAAGTCCAAAAATAAAATTGCGTGAGTGATTTTAATTTACAATATTTGTGCAAATAATTTTTTAACGGCTCTCCCCGAAGGGCAAAAAAGCAAAAAATCACACTTTTTCCGGGGCAAAAAGTGCTAACGAATTACTATTAGATGGCAGTACCACAAAAACCCGCATTCAACAGGCCTCCCGGCTCTGGCGGTAACTTCAGGCCCGGCGGCAGGCCAAACTTCAGAGGCCGTTTCCCTCAAAAAGAAGCCGAACACCGAATCAATCACCACATCAGGGTTCCACAGGTAAGATTAGTTGGCGATAATGTTGAGGGGGGTATTTACCCAACCCAGGAAGCGCTCAAAATAGCGCAGGCACAGGAATTGGACCTGGTGGAAATTTCTCCGCAAGGCGACCCGCCCGTGTGCAAAGTGATCGATTACAATAAATTCCTCTACGATAAAAAGAAGAAGGAAAAAGAGATCAAAGCTAAAAGCAAAGCAACTGAGATTAAAGAAATTCGCTTTACACCGAATACTGACGATCACGATTTTGATTTCAAGGCCAAGCACGCAGAAGGTTTTTTGAAAGATGGCAACAAAGTAAAAGCTTATGTGCAATTTAAAGGCCGTGCCATACAATTTCAGGACAGAGGCCAATTGCTGCTTTTAAAATTCGCTGAAAGGCTGGCAGAATTTGGCACTTTGGAAAATATGCCAAAACTCGAGGGCCGCAGGATGCTCGCAATGATCGCCCCAAAATCGGCTAAGAAAAAATAATCTTTCTAAATAAATTATTGAATCTACCTGTTTGCGCAGGTAGATTTTTTATTGAGCCAGTACTGTGCTTCCATCGTCTTCTTTGCCTGACCGCCCTGTAGGCAGAAATTGCAATATTGCGCTATAAAATATTTCCCGCCTCCCCTGTACAGGCGAAATATTGTAATTTCAACCTCACCTAAAATTCAAAAAATGAACGGAGAAAATTTTTTACAGAGTGCGATACAGCAGTTTAATGATTATAAGAACCTTGCGGATAAAACATTCGCACAGCTTAACGAAAAAGATTTTTACTATTCGCCGGATGGATTTAATAACAGCATCGCTATAAATATTACACACCTGCACGGAAATATGCTGAGCCGCTGGACCAATTTTTTAACTGAAGACGGCGAAAAGGAATGGCGCAAACGCGACGATGAATTTGAGCCACAACATTATTCACATGAAAAATTGATGCAGCTTTGGGAAGAGGGCTGGCAGGTTTTGTTCCGTTCGCTGGAAAGCCTCACCCCTGCTGATTTAGATAAAATTATTTACATCCGCACAAAGCCACTGACAGTTATTGATGCCATTCACAGGCAGCTCACACATTATGCATCGCATGTGGGACAGATCATTTTTTTAGGTAAACATATTAAAAGAGCCGATTGGCAAACGCTTTCAATTGCCAGAGGGGAATCGAAAGGTTTTAATGAGAAAATGAAAAAGTAGGCCTTAGGCAATAGTATTAAGGTTTCGCAGTAAAAGCGACACGTTCAATCAAAAAAACAAATCTTCCAACCCCGCAATTTCAAACTTATCATGGCAGAGGACTTACAAATATCAAAAGGGACTAAAGAAGAACAATACATTTCTATCATTCAGCAAATAAAGGGTTTGCTTGAAGGCGAAATGGATTTGGTCGCAAATCTTGCAAATATTGGTGCGGCACTGAAAGAACAATTCAACTGGTGGTGGGTTGGGTTTTATCTCGTAAAAAATGATGAATTGGTTTTAGGCCCTTTTCAGGGGCCGGTGGCCTGCACAAGAATAAGGAAAGGCCGCGGGGTCTGTGGCACAAGTTGGGCGCAGGCCAAAACGCTTGTAGTGCCTGATGTGGAACAATTTCCCGGGCATATTGCCTGCAGCAGTTTTTCAAAATCTGAAATTGTTGTGCCGTTATTTTACCGGGGTGAGGTTGCGGGCGTTTTGGACGTTGACAGTGAACAGATGAATCATTTTGATGAAACCGATAAAAAGTATCTGGAAGAGATCGTTAGTCTTATAAATTAGAAATGAACATCAGTAAAAATATAATCGTCAAAGGCCGCGTGCAGGGTGTGGGTTACAGGTTTTCAGCAAAAAAAGCTGCCGAGAAAATGAATATCACCGGTACCATAAAAAACCTACCCGACGGTTTGGTTGAGATTTATGCCTCGGGGGATTCCTTAAACATGGAGCGGTTTATTGAATGGTGCCATGAGGGACCTAATTTAGCCAAAGTAACACAGGTAATTGCAATTGATATCCCCTATCAGGGTTTTAAAAAATTTTCAATATTATAAGTGTATGTATTGTAAGGTTTGACTTTTACAAGTCTTTAGCCATCACATAATCGTTCATAAAAAATCCGTTGCCAATATCAATATCTTCCAATTGTATGCATTTGTACCCCTGGCTTTTATAAAAATCAACAGCTTTATTTTCCCGGTTCACGTTTAATTTTAAACCTGAGGCTCCATAATTCCTCACAACATTTTCCATCTCTTCCAACAGGCATTTACCAAGGCCTTTTCCCTGTAGTTTTTGCAACAGGTAAATCTTATGGAGCTTGTAAGTCCTATCATCAAGTTTTTCAATTGCAGCATACCCACAATCCTGACCGGCATAGGTCATAACATAAAACTCAACGCCACGTTGATGATCGTCTCGTAGGGCTTTTTCGCTGTACATCATTTCGATCATGTAGCCAATCTGCCCGGGGGTAAGTATTTTTTCAAAGGACTTTGGCCAAATCTCCAGTGCCAACCTGCGAATTAGCGGTATTTCATTAGTTGTCAATTTTCGAATTTGAGTAAGATATTTCATGTGAATAAAATTATCAACCTTTTAGTTTGTTGAAAACATTTTTTATGAAGTTCTTCAAATTTTAAAATCGAGATAAAGATGCAATACCCTTTTTGGCGGGCTTTTTGTTTGTAATTAACGGCAAAATTATTTCCAAACCACAAAATTTAGTATTATGAAGATTGTAAAAGTTATTGAAATGATATCCGCTTCTGAAAAAGGATTTGAAGATGCGATACAAAACTGCCTTACAGAAGCCTCAAAAACTGTAAGAAACATTGATTCGATTTACGTTTCAGAAATGAAAGTTCATGTGTGCGATAACAAGATTACGACTTACGGTGTAAATTGTAAAGTTTCCTTTCGGGTTGAAAACGGAGAAGAAAATACCCAACCATAATTGGTAGATAGCAATCGCTATCTATCAAATTTTTTTCTCAAAGCATCAAGGCTGCTTTGAAAGTTATTTTTTGGTTGCGGCTTCGCCTGAACTCCTTTTTGATCATTCCTGTTTGAGGTTTGCGTGTTCACCGTTTGTGGTCTACCGCCTGAAGTATGGCGCACATTATCATCTTTCATGCTTAAGGAAACCCTTTTGCGCGCAGCGTCCACCTCAAGCACGGTTACTATTACTTGTTGATTAAGCTTTACCACTTCATTAGGATCGCTTACAAATTTGTTGGCAAGATGCGAAACATGTACAAGGCCGTCCTGCTTTACACCCACATCTACAAAAGCGCCGAAGTTGGTGATGTTGGTTACAATGCCCGGCACTTTCATGCCTGCTTTCAAATCTTCAATTGATGTTAAACCTTCGGCAAACCTGAATTCCTCGATAGCTTCGCGCGGGTCGCGGCCGGGTTTTTCCAGTTCTGTTATGATATCTTCAATCGTGTAGGTTCCTACGGTTTCAGACACAAAATCCTTTACCTTTATTTCTTTTCGCTTGTCGGTATTTTTAATAAGTTCTTCCACTGTACAATTTAGTTTTTGCGCCATGTATTCAACAAGTGAATAACTTTCGGGGTGTACGGCTGAATTGTCCAATGGGTTTCCCGCGTTAGGAATACGCAAAAATCCGGCGCACTGTTCGTAGGCTTTCGGGCCCAGCATGGAAACTTTCAATAACTCTTCACGCTTTTTAAATGCACCATTTTTATGACGATGCTCCACGATGTTTTTAGCAGTGGTAGCGGTTAATCCTGATACATACATCAGCAAATGTTTACTCGCTGTGTTTACATCCACGCCCACGTAGTTCACGCAGCTTTGCACCATGTTATCCAGGCTTTCTTTTAAACGGTTTTGATTTACATCATGCTGGTACTGGCCCACCCCAATGCTCTTCGCATCAATTTTTACCAGCTCACTTAACGGGTCTAACAATCTTCTGCCAATGCTAATGGCGCCACGAACCGTTACATCTTCATCAGGAAATTCCTCACGGGCCACTTCGCTTGCAGAGTAGATTGAAGCGCCACTTTCGTTTACCATAAAAATTAATACCGGCTTCCCAAAATCAATACTGCGCACCAATTTCTCGGTTTCTTTACTTGCTGTTCCGTTGCCATAACCGATTGCTTCAATATCGTATTGCTTCACTAATCTCTTTAAAGATTCGACAGCATCCATCCATTGGTTTTGCGGCGCGTGCGGAAAAATTGTTTCGTATTTTAGAAAGGCGCCGCTTTCATCCAGACAAACCACTTTACAACCTGTACGAAAGCCGGGGTCAATCGCTAAAATTCTTTTTTGCCCCAATGGTGATGCGAGCAATAGCTGGCGCAAATTTTCAGCAAAAACATGGATTGCTTCTTCATCCGCGCGGGTTTTGCTGTTCATACGAAACTCAGTTTCAATAGCAGGTTTCAACAACCTTGAATACGCATCTTCAATCGCTTGCTCCAATTGTTGAGACGCAGGGTTAGATGATGTTATAAAACTATTCTTCAGTTCACCAATGGCAAAATCTTTTTCAATGGAAATATCCATGATCAAAAACCCTTCTTTTTCTCCCCTTCTGATAGCTAAAATCCTATGAGATGGCGATTGCGACAGGGGTTCTTTAAAATCAAAATAGTCGCGGTATTTTTGTGCATCAGCCTCTTCTTTTTTAGTTGTTAACACTCGTGATGAAAATGAAGCATTCTCCTCAAACAGCGACCGAACAAGGGTTCTGGCCTGTTCACTTTCAGCTACCCACTCCGCCATAATATCGCGCGCGCCCTGTAAAGCTTCATTCAAATCTTTTACATTTTCACTAATGTACTTTGATGCCTCGGCTTGCACATCCATATTTTGCTGCCCGAATAATATCTTCGCCAAAGGTTCTAAACCTTTTTCAATAGCCACGCTGGCTTTGGTTTTACGTTTGGGTTTGTAAGGCAGGTAAATATCTTCCAATTCAGCTGAACTGATCGTAGTCTCAATTCTCTGTTTTATTTCCGGTGTAAGTTTTCCCGCTGCTTCAATTGTTTTTAAAACAGTTTCTTTGCGCTTGTCAAGGTCATCGTAGTATTTAATCTTGTCAATCACGTTGGCCACCTGTACCTCATCCATATTTCCTGTAGCCTCTTTGCGGTAGCGGCTAATAAAAGGAATGGTGGCGCCTTCTGTATGAAGTTGCTCCAGATTCCCTACGTTTTTTACAGGCAGTGAAAGATCAGTAGCAATTTGTTGTATGTATTTAAAATCCATTCTCTGTTTTAATTTGGGGTGCAAATGTATGAAGCAAAGAATGGAAAAAAAATTCTATTGAAAATACTTTTCCACTATTATCTTTTCCGCTTGTTCCACCAAATAATTGTACCGGTCACGGGCAAGCTTGTTGCGATGAGGCAGCAGATGAAATAAATAATCTTGGAGAACAAACCATAAATTTCGCCGGTGTGCAGGGGCTTGATGCTCGCTGCAATTTTTTCACCAAAGGTTTTATCCTTAAATTTTTCAATCTTTAAAATCTCTCCGGAGTATTGATCAATGCTTACTTTATCAGTGCCAGTTACGTTAAAAGCCGCTTCGTTATTTTTTGTAAAAACGTACACGCCCTTGCCGTCTTCCGGCAGGCTGATGCGTGTCACACCCTTTTGAGGAAGCGCTTTATAAACAGAATCCAATGCATTTTCCAGAGCGATGGTATTACCAGGCAATATTTTCGATATAAGCGGTTTACCACCGCCTCTTTGCATCACGGGTGCCCCTAATACATTACTCAACCCTTTTTTATACCAATCAAATGACCAGCAAAGACCGGTGAGCGACATCACTAATAAAATAATAAAAGAATAAAACCCAAGTACATTATGAAGATCGTGATTAATGCGTTTCCCTTTTCCGCTGAACATAATTACAAGGCCCTGTTTCCAGTAGCGCAACCTCCGCGGTAACCACAGTATCAACCCTGACAATATTAGAAACGTGAAAATGATTGTTGCTATACCAACGATGATCCTTCCGGTTTTTTGCTCCATCAGCAGCCAGCGGTGCATTTTCATTACAGTGAGAAAAAACTTTCCGGTACCCGTTTCATTGCTTCCCATAACTGTTCCGCTGTAAGGGTGTACCAACACCTGTTTTCCCCTATCATTTTCAGTGCCATTCTTTTTTTCTAAAGGTTTTAATGAGAACGTCCAATATCGGTTAGTTTTTGGGAGAATTAAAATACTTGTCACTTTCGCTTTTTCGCTTCGGCTCACTCTTGCAACAATGCTATCTGCGTTCATCATTCCAATACCCGATGGCTCTTCAAAATAATACTTGTGCCTGTTCAGGGCTTCGTCAATTTCGGTGCGGAACGTATAAATTGTACCCGTAAGGCATACAATAAATAAAACGATACCGCTCCCCAGGCCCAACCACAGGTGCAGGTCGTTCATCAATTTTCTAAACCGATAGTTCATAGAGCGCGAAAATACATTTGGGCGCAAAGCTGCAGTTTCGAAATGCGGAAAAAGCTTTATCGAAAATGGGAAAAATTAAAAGACGAGAATAAAAAACTGATCGCTTTCTCTGGTATTTTATGTTTTATATCATAATTTCACGGATTTAAAATCACAAACACTCTTTAAAGTAAAAAGTAACTTTGTTCAGTGAGAAAAGTAACCGCCATACTATTTCTTTTTGTTGTTATGCTCTCTATGATGCATATCGCAGAGTTTTTTAAAATCAATAACTTCATCAAACATTACACCGAGCATAAATTAACAGAACAGCAAATGACTTTATGGGAATTCATTACGCTGCATTACATGAACGGCGACGTGGAAGATGCTGATTATAAACAGGACATGCAATTGCCTTTTAAGGAACTCGCCAATCATGGCAATATCAATATCACTTTAGATCAGCCTCGTCAGGCAATAAATATCAAACCTAATATTGAAATTACTTTCAGAAAGTTCCTACATCGTAACCTTTCAATACCCGCTAACTTCTATACCACCAACATCTGGCAACCTCCAAGGGCTTAGTTTGATTATTTGACCGGCTGTAGAATATATATCAGCTTCGTTGTGTCACTCACTTTAACACCTGTGCAGGAATGAACCAGTTGAAAGTGTAACCACAGTTGCATTATGGCCGGTTACCATTCAAAGAATAATCTCTCATTCACAAAATTTCTTCAAAATGCTGAACAGGATTATTGAATTTTCTATAAAAAACAAGCTAATCATTGGCTTGCTAACCCTCGCCCTTATTGGTTTTGGGGCCTATGAAACCACCAAACTTCCCATTGACGCGGTTCCTGATATTACCAATAACCAGGTACAGGTTATTACGGTAGCTCCCGCTTTGGGTGCAACCGATATTGAACGGCTCATTACCTTCCCCATCGAACAGGCAAATAGTAATATTTCCGGTATCACTGAGATCAGAAGTTTCTCAAGATTTGGCTTATCTCTGGTTACAATCGTTTTCACTGATGCAACTGATGTGTACTGGGCAAGGCAACAGGTGAGTGAAAGATTGCAAACGGTACAAACCCAAATACCCGCTGGCATCGGTACGCCCGAATTAGGACCAATAAGTACTGGACTCGGTGAAATTTACCAATACGTTGTAAAGCCCAAACCCGGCTACGAGCACCGGTACGATGCCGTTGAATTGCGCACCATTCAGGACTGGATCATTCGAAGGCAATTGCTTGGTGTGAAGGGTGTAGCTGAGGTAAGTAGTTTCGGTGGAAAGCTAAAACAATACTCGATCGCTGTTTACCCTAACCGGTTAAATGCTTATAACATCACAATCAATGATGTTTTTGCTGCACTTGAAAGCAATAATCAAAACACCGGTGGCGCTTATATTGAGAAAGGGCCTACCGTTTTATACATCCGCAGTGAAGGGCTGATTGGCAGCGTGGAAGATGTGCAAAATATCGCGATTAAAAATACCACGTCAGGCACGCCGCTTTATATCAGAGACGTTGCGGATGTAAAGATTGGCTATGCGACGCGATACGGTGCCATGACTTACAATGACCAGGGGGAAGTTGCAGGCGCGATTGTAATGATGCTGAAAGGCGCGAATAGCAGTGAGGTGATCAAAGCCGTGAAAGAACGGGTTGAAAAAATTCAAACCATATTACCTGACGGTGTTATGATTGAACCCTTTCTCGATCGCACAAAAATGGTAAATAATGCCATCAGCACCGTGGAAAAAAATCTGCTTGAAGGTGCACTCATCGTGGTTTTTGTACTGGTACTTTTTCTCGGCAACCTTCGCGCAGGTATGCTGGTAGCCTCGGTAATTCCGCTTTCGATGCTTTTTGCCATCATTATGATGAATACATTTGGCGTGAGCGGAAACCTTATGAGCCTTGGTGCGCTTGATTTTGGGCTGATTGTTGACGGAGCGGTGATCATTGTTGAAGCTGTGATGCACAGGCTTACCCATAGTAAACATTTCATGAATGTGCAAAAATTATCTCAACCCCAAATGGATGATGAAGTAAAAATATCTGCGAGCAAAATGATGAACAGCGCGGTGTTTGGTCAGATCATTATTCTTATCGTTTATCTGCCTATATTTTCGCTGGAAGGCATTGAAGGTAAAATGTTCAAACCCATGGCGCAGACGGTAGCGTTCGCCTTAATTGGTGCTTTCATTCTTTCGCTCACTTATATTCCTATGATGAGTGCATTGACGTTAAGTAAAAAAATAAAACATGAGTCCAACCTCTCCGACAAAGTAATGGCAAAGCTTGAACGCGTATATCAAAAAATCCTATCATCCGTTCTTGGGTTTCCTAAAACCGTCATCGGCTCTGTGGTGGTGCTTTTTATCGTTGCCGTTTTTATTCTTTCCCGTTTAGGAGGAGAGTTTATTCCTTCGCTTGAAGAAGGAGATTTTGCCGTTGACACCAGAGTTTTAACCGGAAGCAATTTGTCAACAACAATCAAGTACACACAACAGGCCGCACATGTTCTAAAATCGCGTTTCCCGGAAGTGGAAAAAGTTGTAACAAAAATCGGTAGCGGCGAAGTTCCCACAGATCCAATGCCAATGGAGGCAAGCGATATGATGGTCATTTTGAAAGACAAGAAACATTGGACCTCAGCCAAAAATTTTAATGACATGGCGGATAAAATGGGTAAAGCACTTCAAGATGTACCAGGTATCACCGCCAGCTTTCAATACCCGGTACAAATGCGGTTTAATGAGTTGATGACCGGAGCGCGGCAGGATGTGGTTTGCAAAATATTTGGTGAAAATCTCGACTCACTTGCTAACAACGCTGAAAGGCTTGGCAGGGTCGTAAGTTCGGTTCGGGGTACGCAAAACCTGTACGTGGAGGCCGTGACGGGAATGCCGCAAATTATAATCAAATACAACCGGCCATTGATTGCACAATATGGTTTATCAATTGCTGATGTGAACAGGGTTGTGAATACTGCGTTCGCCGGCCAGTCTGCAGGCTTATTGTTTGAAGACGAAAAACGTTTTGACCTGGTGGTTCGCCTTGCGGCGGATGAAAAGAAAAACCTTGAGGATGTTCAGAATCTCCTCATTCCCACACCCACAGGTACTCAAATTCCGTTGTATCAATTAGCTGATGTGGGAATTAAAGACGGCCCTAATCAGATTCAGCGCGAGGACGCCAAACGTCGCGTCATTGTTGGGTTTAATGTGCGTGACCGCGACGTGGAAAGTGTTGTAACAGAACTCCGCGAAAAAGTGGAGGCACAGTTAAGATTTTCCCCGGGTTATTATGTTACTTGAGGCGGTTCATTCGAAAACCTGAACGAAGCAAAGGGCAGGCTGTTGGTTGCAGTGCCGGTTTCGTTGATACTCATCTTCATCCTTCTTTATTTTGCGTTCAAATCGGTAAAACATGCGCTATTGATTTATACCGCCATCCCGCTGTCTGCAATTGGAGGTATTTTATTGCTTGCCGCAAGAGGTATGCCTTTTAGTGTAAGCGCTGGCGTGGGTTTCATTGCATTGTTTGGCATCGCGGTATTAAACGGCATCGTGCTTATTGCTGAATTTAATCGCCTGCGAAAAGACGGCATAACCGATCTGCGGCGCATCGTTTTAATGGGCACAAAAATTCGCCTTCGACCTGTATTGATGACGGCTTTCGTTGCCTCCCTCGGGTTTCTGCCGATGGCATTGAGCAACGGTGCAGGCGCTGAAGTGCAAAGGCCTTTAGCAACCGTTGTGATTGGCGGCCTGATGATCGCAACCTTGCTTACACTCGTTGTGTTGCCCATTTTGTACGTTATGTTTGAAAAAGGATTCAGTTTTAAAAAAACAGACATAGTCAATAATCAATAAATCTCTTTTTATGATCTCAGGTTCTGAATATATTTCATCCCGGTTGCCCGGCTTTTCCGTAGGCAGGCATCGCAATCTTCTGCGACAGAATTTCTACTACCGTTTTAGAATAACTTTATTAATATCGGCCATATTCTTTTTTCCGGTGATTGTTTACAGTCAATCTAAAATTTCGTTGAGCGAAGCAATCGAAATAGCGACGAAAAATAACCTTTCATTAAACAACGAACGTTTAAAAACAGAACATGCAAAGGCTTTGATTAAATCCGCAGCTAACATCCCTGGAACCCAGCTGAATACCGAGTTTGGGCAATTCAACAGTTCCTTTTTTGATACCAGGTTTTCTGTGTCGCAATCCTTTGCAATGCCCGCCGTTTATAATCGTCAAAAAGAATTGTTCACAAAGGATTGGGAAGCAACGATGCTAAATGTTTCAATGAAACAATACGAGTTGAAGAAAGCGATAACAGAAACTTTTTACAGTCATTTGTATTTACAGGAAAAAGAAAAGCTATTGATTACAATCGATTCTTTATACGCTAATCTTTTGCAAAAAGCCAACATGCGTTTACAAAAAGGTGAAAGCAACATACTTGAAAAAACTACTTTCGAGACCCAACGAACCGCCATAGCGCTGCAACTCACCCAGTCGAAACAACAAATGCAAATGATTGAAGAAATCTTTCAGTTGCTTTTAAATACCGACCAAAAACACATACCTGCGGGCAATCTTAAAATGGTTGAACAAGACCTGACCGATCTATCAACCATTCAGAACCACCCTGCATTAAAGGTAGCGGCGCAACAACAACAAATTGCAAAGGCCAATACCGATGTGGAAAGATCAAAATTACTTCCGGAACTGGTGGCAGGTTACAACAACATGAGTGTCCAGGGCACAGGTGCGGACGATATTAATTACAGCGCAGGCCACAGGTTCCACTCAGGGCAAATAGGAATTGGCATCCCCATTTTTACCGGCGCTCAAAAAGCAAGAGTTAAAGCAAGCCGTATTAATGAGCAGGTTGCCGAGAATAATTTTAATATCGAAAAACAGTCGTTGCAAAACTCATACTTAAAATACCTGGCACAATACCGGCAAAATAGCAATATGCTTGAGCTTTACCAAAATGGGTATTTAAGGAATGTTACTATTATAAAAGAAACAGCGAACAGGCAATTTTTAAACGGGGAGATCAACTACCTTGAATTTGTAATGCTCCTAAACCAGGCAATCAATATTCAGAGCGGTTATATTGATTTATTGAACGAACATAACAAAAGTGTAGTAGCGCTGATCTATTTAAATAAATAATAATTAAAGAGGAAAACGTAATGTTTTAAAGGTGTTTGTATAAATATTGCTGATTGCAAAAACCGACAAAATTGAAACATTATTATTCCACATATTGAATAATCCTGAAAATATTAGATATGAAGAAGAAGAACTATATTGGTTTACTTAAATCAAAAATGCATTTCACAATTTTGTATTGCCTTTTGCCAATAGCCTTTAGCCTCTTTTCGTGCGGAGCTAAAGTTGAAGAAGAATCGCCAAAAAACGAAGACGAAAACATCGTCACCGTCACTGATGCACAATATAAAAACGCGGACATTATTATTTCTTCGATTGAAGACAAAGAAATTTCTTCCGTATTAAAACTCAACGGCAAAATTGATGTACCTCCACAAAACATGGTATCTGTTTCTGCACCTCTGGGTGGTTATTTAAAAAGTACAAATTTGTTACCCGGTTTGCACGTAAGTCGCGGACAGGTGATTGCCAGAATGGAAGACCTACAATATGTACAACTTCAGCAGGACTACCTATTGGCAAAAACAAAACTTCAATTTGCCGAGCAGGATTATAAACGCCAACTAGAACTCAATCAAAGCCAGGCCAGCAGCGACAAAGTGATGCAGCAGGCTCAAACGGAAGCAAATACTCAACGTATTCTCATGAATTCCATCGCGCAGCAATTAAGGCTTGTGAATATAGATCCCGCAGCCGTGAATACCGGACGCATCACAAGAACTACCAATGTTTACTCTCCTATCTCCGGGTTTGTAACTAAAGTCAATGCTAATATTGGCAAGTATATCAGCCCCTCAGAAGTGATGTTTGAACTTGTTAATCCTAACGACATACATCTAAATTTGAAAGTATTTGAAAGGGACATCAGAAAACTATATATCGGCCAAAAGCTGTTCGCGTACACAAATACAAATCCTGAAAAAAAATATCATTGTGAAATTATTCTTATCAACAAAGATGTAACAGCCGATGGCACCACCGAAGTACATTGTCATTTTTTCAACTACGACCCCTCATTAATACCCGGTATGTATATGAATGCCGAAGTGCAGTTAGATACCAAAACAGTTAAAGCCCTACCCGATGATGCCATTGTAACCTTTGAAGGAAAGCAATACATTTTTGAACAGATTGGCGATAAAAAATTTGAAATGAAGGAGGTGAACCTTGGTAATAAAGAATATGCTTTTACCGCAATCATAAATGCAGACAGCCTGGTGGGGAAAAAAATTGTGGTGCAGGGCGCTTATGCCTTGCTAATGAAACTTAAAAATAAAGAAGAGTAATTTTAGGTTCCAAAGTTTTGAAAAATATACTACAAGAAAAACAAAATATGCATTTAGAAAAACATTATGTGAACCGCGTTGGCTGGTTGAGAGCGGCAGTTTTGGGCGCTAATGACGGAATCCTTTCAACAACAAGTTTGGTCATTGGTGTGGCCGCTGCAAGTTCCACTCGCGAACCAATTTTGCTGGCGGCATTGGCCGGGCTTGTTGCAGGGGCAATGTCAATGGCAGCGGGCGAATACGTATCAGTGAGTTCACAGGAAGATACAGAACAGGCTGATATAGCACGGGAAAAAAGGGAACTGGAAACCATACCGGAGATCGAATTAAAAGAGTTGGCAAAAATTTATGAAAAGCGGGGTTTAACAAAAGAGCTGTCATTGCAGGTTGCCGAGCAACTAACGGCGCATGATGCATTGGACGCCCATATCCGCGACGAATTAGGCATTAATGAAATCACAACTGCAAAACCTTTGCAGGCAGCTTTTGCATCATTTGGTTCATTTGTGGCGGGCGGGCTTTTGCCGTTTCTGGTTGCCATGTTTGCACCCGTGAAGCAAATGATTTTTTACGAATACGCGATGGCAATCATTTTCCTAATTGTTCTGGGCGCCATAGCCGCAAAAACAGGTGGCTCGAGCATCAGGAAAGCTGTGATAAGAATCAGCGTGTGGGGTACAATAGCAATGATTGCAACGGCCTTGGTCGGACATTTTTTTGGCGTGAACATAGGTTGATTGACCGCATTGCCTAATTCTTTTTTTTGAGGATTTTAAATTTGACGGGCGTTTAAAAAATCTCTCAAATGTATCAGCATTCTAAGCCCGAAGGCATATATTTGAATGATACAAAAATTTACAACCACTTAATTGTTATGTCAAATGAAGACGAGAAAGATCACACTATCTGAACAGGAGATTCCCGAAAAATGGTATAATATTGTTGCGGACATGCCCAACAAGCCGCTACCTCCCCTGCATCCCGGCACTAAGGAACCGATTGGCCCGGACGCACTGGCGCCACTATTTCCGCAGGAATTAATCATGCAGGAAGTGAGCACCGAAAAATGGATCACCATTCCTGATGAAGTAAGAAATATTTACAGCATCTGGAGGCCTACTCCAATGTTTCGTGCGTACGAGTTAGAAAAAGCGTTAGATACGCCTGCTAAAATTTATTACAAATATGAAGGTGTTAGTCCCGCAGGTTCCCATAAGCCAAACACTGCTGTGCCGCAGGCGTACTATAATAAGCAGGAAGGTGTAAAAAGGATTACTACCGAAACGGGGGCGGGTCAATGGGGTAGTGCTTTAAGTTTTGCCTGTAATAAGTTTGATATTGACCTTGAAGTGTACATGGTGAAAGTTTCTTACGAAGGAAAGCCATACCGAAAAGTGATGATGAATACCTGGGGGGCTAATGTAATCCCCTCACCTTCTACAAATACCGAAGCCGGTAAAAAAATTCTTGCTGATGACCCCAACAGCCCGGGTTCTTTGGGTATTGCCATCAGCGAAGCTGTGGAAAGAGCCGCCCAGCGCGAGGATACAAAGTACTCATTAGGCAGCGTGTTAAACCACGTTTTACTGCATCAAACTGTTATCGGGCTCGAAGCTGTAAAACAAATGGAAAAAGCCGGTGACATGCCCGATGTTGTAATTGCCCCTTTTGGTGGCGGATCAAATTTCGCCGGTATATCTTTCCCTTTTTTAAGATTGAATTTTGAAGAAGGTAAAAAAATCAGGTGCATCGCCAGCGAGCCAACTTCCTGCCCCAAATTAACGCGCGGCATTTTTCGATATGATTTTGGTGATACGGTGGGAATGACGCCACTCCTTCCCATGTATACTTTGGGCCACAATTTTATACCCGAACCCATTCATGCCGGCGGATTGCGTTATCACGGCGCTGGCGTAATCGTAAGCCAGCTTTTGAAAGACGGTTTGATTGAAGCCTCCGCTCACGACAATATTGAGGTTTTTGAAGGCGGAATGCTATTTGCAAAAACTGAAGGAATTATTCCCGCTCCCGAATCTACACACGGCATTGCCACGGCAATTAAAGAAGCAAAAAGATGTAAAGAAGAAGGCAAATCAGAAACAATTCTGTTCAATCTTTCGGGCCATGGAGATTTTGATATGAAAGCCTACCAGGATTATATGGCAGGTAAAGTGGTGCGCCATGAATTAACCGATCAGGAAATTCAGGAGTCATTAAGCCAGTTGGATACTCCGGTTATTTAATTGTGTGGCTGAATACCAGGAATTAGGATCATACTGAAAAACAGGTTGTAAAATCCTGTGTAATACAGATGAATAAAGAACTTGACGGAAGTTTGGTGAAAGTGGTTTCGCCAAACTTTTTTATTTTAAAAAAGGGAAAGAAGAACGAGGCCGGGTTTTCAGTTTTATGATTTTATTGCCTTATGCAACATGTGTCCCAAATTAGTATTTTATAAAAGGAAACACCGCAAAAAAACTTTGAACCTGGTAACACCTCAGAACCTCGCACCTATATAATGCGGCAACATTGCCCTCCAGGTAGGCCAATCGTGCGGATAATTCGGGCCCCAGTTGTCAAAATCATACCAAATACCTTTTTCATAAAGCAGCTTTGCAAACTCCCCTCCTGCCCG